>NZ_JAENRY010000040.1 GCF_016612545.1 Streptomyces sp. MBT65
CGCGGACACGTCGATGGCCATCCGTCGGCCGGGCCCACGCAGACAGCGCGCGATGGCCGTACGCATCTGAGGGACGGACTCCAGATCGGCCTCGCCCCGCAACGCGACCGCCGGGCGGATCCAGCGTCCACGCCGCTCGGCGACCTCGAAGGGAACCACCGTCACGCACCTCGGCTCATCGGACCGGCTCATACGGAACTGGCAACACCAGGGGCTTGGGCGCGCTTGAAGGCTACTCCTGGCACGCCATCCGGGGCAGGGCGCGTCTACGCCCCGACCCGCGCATCGCGTGACCTCGCGGCATGGGCAAGCGGGTCGGGGGTATCCGCACCATCGATGACAGGTACACGCGAATGGAGACCCTGGTGCTCTTGGCTCACCCCGCGGTGTTGAAGGACCTGGTCGAGCGGTACGAGACCCTGTGCGCACGTCATACCGAGAACGGCGGCGCCACCGCACGGCGACAAATGGACGATGTCGCCTACACGCTCTGCGTGTCCACCGGCACCCGGACCGTCGAGGACGCCCTCGACGCCGCCCGCCGCCGCCTGCACGGCACCCGCTCGCAAGGCGACGCCGTGCTCACCGGCGGCTGACCTCTCGTTCGCACGCCTCCGCTCACTCCTTGTCGGCGAAGACGCCGGAGTCCAGGTGCGCGAGGAGGTCGGCGGCGTCGCGGTAGACGGCGCGGGCACCGGCGGCCTCCAGGTCCGCGCGGGGGATCCCGCCGGACAGGACCGCCACCGGGACCACTCCGTCCCGTACGGCGGCCTTCATGTCCCAGACGGTGTCGCCCACGAACACGGCCTGATCGCTGGGCACACCGGCGAGTTCCCTGGCCTGTCGGACGGGGTCGGGGGCGGGTTTGCCGTCGGCCACGTCGTCCGCGCTGGCCGCCCCGAGGATGACGTCGTCCGCGTCGATGGCCCGCCGTAGCGCGGCCAGTTCGGCGCCGCTCGCCGAGGTCGCCAGGACGATCGTCCAGCCCCGCCCGGCGAGCGCGCGCAGCAGGTCTCCCGCAGCGGCCAGCGCCGGCAGCCGCTCGAAGTACGTGGCGTAGAGGGCGTGATGGGCCGCAACGATTTGCTCGTCCTCGTCGGGGTCGCGGTCGCCGTCGCCGTCGCCGTCGCCGAGGATGTGGTCAAGCAGGTCGCCGCCACTGAGGCCCACAGCCCGGTGGATCTCCCGCATGGGGACCTGGTGGCCCGTCTGCCGGAACGCCTCCCACCAGGTGACGACGTGCAGGTGGTTGGTGTCGACGAGTGTCCCGTCGACATCGAAGATCGCGGCGCGTTCCGTGCTCATCGCGCGCTCACAGTGCTCGGAGGGCGGGCAGCAGTTTCTGCTCGGCCCATTCCAGGTACGGCTCCTGGTGGTCGCCGCCGATCTGGACCAGGGCGACCTCGGTGAACCCGGCGTCGGCGTAAGGGCGTACGGCCTCGACGACCGCGTCCACGTCGTCGCCGCAGGGGATGGACTCGGCGACGTCCTCGGGCCGTACGAACTGGGTGGCACCCGCGAACGAGGCAGGTCCGGGGAGTTCGGAGTTGACCGGCCAGCCGCCGCCGAACCAGCGGAACTGGTCGTGGGCGCGGGCGATCGCCGCGTCACGGTCGCTGTCGTAGCAGATGGGCAGTTGGCCAACCTTGGGCTTACCCGATCCGCCGTGGGCCTCGAACGCGGTGATCAGTTCCGGCCGGGGTTCCGTCGCGATCAGCAAGTCGGCCAGTCGGCCCGCGAGTTGGCAGGAGCGGTCGCCGGAGACGGCGACACCGATCTGCGGGGGCGCGTCGGGCAGATCCCACAACTTGGCGTTCTCCACGTCGAAATGGGCGCCGTGGTGGTTGACGTTCTCCCCCGCGAGGAGCGAGCGGATGATCTCCACGGCCTCCTCCAGCCGCTCCAGACGGACATGCGCGGCGGGCCAACCACCGCCCACCACATGCTCGTTGAGGTTTTCCCCCGAGCCCAGGCCGAGGCGGAACCGTCCCTGGGAGAGGAGTTGCACCGTGGCGGCCTTCTGGGCGACGACCGCCGGGTGGTAGCGGGTCGTCGGGCACGTCACGTACGTCATCAAGGGAATGCGTTCGGTGGCCTGCGCGGCGGCACCGAGCACGCTCCACGCGTAGGAGGCGTGGCCCTGGGACTCCAGCCAGGGGAAGTAGTGGTCGGACGTGACCGAGAAGTCGAAGCCGGCGCGCTCGGCGGCGACCACATGGCGGACGAGTTCTCGCGGACCTGCCTGCTCGGTCATCATCGTGTAGCCGATCTGCACCATGCCGCTCGTCTCCTCGTGGGTCGGAGTCTCGTGGGTCGAGGTGTCGTGAGGACGGTTCCCCGTCCTGTCACCGCTTCGTCGTGAGCCGCAGGTCGACCTCCTTCTCCTGGTCTCCCGACGCCGCGCCCCAGTGGTCCACCGCGAACGCCGTGCTCAGGGCTTCGAACAGCTGGTCCACGGTGACGTAATCGCCCTGGAGCGTGGCGGAAACCGAGCCCTCCAAGGAGGTCGGATCAGTCGGAATCCGCTCCGGCGTCGGCTCGAACTCCGCGCTCCACACGGCGGAGTTGTCGCCCGGTTGCTCCTGGGGCACGTCGTCCGCGGAACGGTCGGTGGGGAACGCCGTCCGCAGGACGCCGAAGACCGTGGCGGCGTCCTCCTTGGTCGCTCCGGTGAGAGACACGGTGGCCATCAGGCTCACTCTCCTCGAACTTGAATACAGCGGGACGTGGATGATCGGACGCACCGTTCACGGGTGGCGGCGCCACATGGCCGGGCGGACCCCGCCCGGTTCCCCCGGCGCGGAGGTCAACCCGTCGATTCATCGGGCACGGGGTGCCCTGGACGTGTGCTGCCGGAATGCGTGGCGCCTTTCCGCCCGGTGCCGGCCTCGTCCGTGTCGGGGATCCTCGGATCGGAAACCTCCCGATCGCGCCCCTCCGGCTCGCGCTGTTCGTCGGCGCCGGCCTGCTGATCAGGCGGGTCCCTGGGGATCGGCTTGGGTTTCGGCCCCCCTCTGTCGGCGGGGGCTTCCGGGCGGCGCTCGCTCACGGTGTTCTCGCTTCCTCGCGAAGGGTCGGTGGGTGTCAGGCGCGGGTACCCCGAAGGCCGACGAAGATGCGGACTCCGGCGCTCCGGCCCCTGGGGTGCGGGACCGGGCACGGCGAAGGGCGGGCACCGGCAGAACGCCGGTGCCCGCCCCTGTGTGCCGCGGCGAGGCGGTCAGGCTCGGCGGTCTCCGTAGTAGCCGCCGACCTGCTCGTGGTAGCCGGCGTCACCGATGTGCTTGTCCTTGTCGAACTCGGGGGAGTTCTTGATCTCTTCCTTGGTACGGCCGACATGGACGGTCCGCTCGGCGACGTCGATGGTCGAGACGACACCGGCAGGGAGCAGAACCTGCTTGCCGAAGATCCACACTCCGGTGTCGACGACGATGTACGCGGCCCCGACGTCCTCGGAGTGCTTGTCGACCTTGCCGATCGAGCCGTCGCTCGCCTCGACCTTGAATCCGGTCAGATCCGTCCCCGTCTGGTGGCCCGACTCGGCCTGGTAACCCCACATGTTGTCCGTCATACAAAAACCTCCCCTTGCAGTACGTGAAATACCGAGGAAGCCCGTCCGGAAATTCGGTGGGCGACCCTCGGCAAGTCGAGTGCCCACCGTTTTCCGTCTCACACGACCACCCACCACAAAATATGGATCGAGAATCCTGCGTCACCCAAAAATCAGCGCGATAAGAAGTACAAGAATCAACACAACCATGCGCCGATTCCCCTTTTCCGAAAGGCCGCGGTGCCTCCTGTGCCGTATGACATGCGGGCCTTCTCAGCCAGGTCGACGCGGCCGGTCCGCATGACTCGGCGCGTGCGGGTTACTCGGGGATCGTGCTGAGAACCGGAATCGTCGCGGTGGTCGTGGGTGCCGCACTGGCAGTGGTCGGTGTGGCCGTCGTGGTGTCCCCCTGGTGGTGGACGGCGGCGGTGCCGCTGGCCGTGCTCGGTGCGATCGGTGTGTGGGACCTGATCCAGCGACGGCACTCGGTGCTGCGCAACTACCCGGTGATCGGACACGCCCGCTTCCTGCTGGAGCGCATCCGTCCCGAGCTCCAGCAGTACTTCGTCGAGCGGAACTTCGACGGCCGACCCTTCGACCGGGACATCCGCAGCATCGTCTACGAACGCGCGAAGGGCACCGCAGCCGAGGAGCCTTTCGGGACCGAGCGTGACGTGTACCAGGCGGGATACGAGTACCTGGTGCCCTCGATGGCACCGCACCCGGTGCCCGAACACCCGCCCCGCGTACGGATCGGCGGCCCCGACTGCACCCGGCCGTACGACATGGCCCTGCTGAACGTCTCCGCGATGAGCTTCGGCTCACTCTCCGCCAACGCCGT
This sequence comes from Streptomyces sp. MBT65, assembly GCF_016612545.1. Taxonomy (GTDB): domain Bacteria; phylum Actinomycetota; class Actinomycetes; order Streptomycetales; family Streptomycetaceae; genus Streptomyces. The sequence continues at coordinate 4,392 of NZ_JAENRY010000040.1, forward strand.
CCTGGCGCTCAACCGGGGTGCCGCGGCCGGGGGTTTCGCGCACGACACCGGTGAGGGCGGGCTCTCGGAGTACCACCTGCGCCCCGGTGGTGACCTGGTGTGGGAGATCGGCACCGGCTACTTCGGCTGCCGGACGGGCGACGGAGCGTTCGACGCCGGGGAGTTCGCCGAGAAGGCGTCCGGCGAGAGCGTGAAATGCGTGTCGCTGAAGCTGTCGCAGGGCGCCAAGCCCGGGATCGGCGGGGTGCTGCCCGGGGCCAAGGTGAACGCCGAGATCGCCAAGGTGCGGGACGTCCCCCAGGGGAGGACGGTCATCTCACCGCCGTACCACAGCGTGTTCTCCACACCCCGTGAACTCGTCCGATTCATCGCGCGGATGCGGGAGTTGTCCGGCGGCAAGCCGGCCGGCTTCAAGCTGTGCGTGGGGTCGCGGCGGCAGTTCCTCGCGGTGTGCAAGGCGATGATCGAGGAGGGCACCGCGCCGGACTTCATCATCGTCGACGGCGCGGAGGGCGGCACCGGTGCCGCACCGCTCGAATTCGCCGACCACATCGGCACACCGCTCACCGAGGGCCTGATGACCGTGCACAACGCGCTGGTCGGCGCGGGCCTGCGGGACCGGATCAGGATCGGCGCCAGCGGGAAGATCGCTACCGGGGCGGACCTCGTCAAACGACTGGCCCAGGGCGCGGACTACGGCAACGCGGCCCGCGCCATGATGTTCGCGGTCGGCTGCATCCAGGCCCAGCGCTGCCACACCAACACCTGCCCCGTCGGCGTCACCACCCAGGACCCGCGCCGGGCCCGCGCGCTGGACGTCGGCGACAAGGCCGAGCGGGTGCGCCGCCTCCAGGAGGCCACCGTCGGCAGCGCCCTCCAGATCATGGCGTCCATGGGCGTCACCGACCCCACACAGCTCCGCCCGCACATGCTGCGCCGACGCGTCGACCCGCAGACCGTGCGCTCCTACGACGACCTGTACGAGTGGCTCTCCCCCGGACAGCTGCTGGTCGAGCCGCCTGCCGACTGGGCCGCCGACTGGAAGGCCGCCGACCCCGACCACTTCACCGTCTGACCGACCGTCGACCCGCTTCTGACCTGGAGGAACCCGTGGCACGAACCGTCGCCCGCGTCATCGTGGACGCCCTGAGCGAACTCGGCGTCCGCCAGGTGTTCGGCGTCGTGGGAGACGCGCTCAACCCCCTCACCGACGCCATCCGCACCACCGACGACGTCGAGTGGGTCGGCTGCCGCCACGAGGAGGCGGCAGCCTTCGCCGCGAGCGCCCAGTCCCAGCTCACCGACCGCCTCGGGGTGTGCATGGGCACGGTGGGTCCCGGTTCCGTCCACCTCCTCAACGGTCTCTACGACGCGGCCAAGAGCCGTACGCCCGTGTTGGCCATCGCCGGCCAGGTCCCCCTGTCCGAGCTGGGCAGCGACGCCTTCCAGGAGATCGACAACGACCTGCTCTTCCGTGACGTGGCGGTCTTCCGCGCCACCATCACCGACCCCGACCAACTGCCGCAGCTCCTGGAGACGGCGGTGCGCAACGCCCTGGGCCACAAGGGCGTCGCGGTCCTCACCGTGCCCGGCGACATCGGCGACCGCGAACTGCACCACGACCGCCCGGCCCGCTTCTCCCTCACCACACCCACCACCCGCCCCGAGGCGTCCGCCGTACGACAGGCCGCCGAGCTCCTCTCCCAGGCGGACCGGATCACCCTGCTGGTCGGACAGGGCGCCCGCGCCGCCCGCGAGGACGTTCTCGCGCTCGCCGACCGCCTCGCGGCCCCGATGGTGCTGACGCTGAAAGCCAAGGAAGGCTTCGAGGGCGACAACCCCTTCCAGGTCGGCCAGACCGGACTGATCGGCAACCCAGCGGCGGCCGGAGCCATGCACTCCGCGGACACCCTGCTCCTGCTGGGCACCGACTTCCCCTACCGCGACTGGTATCCCGAGGGCCGCAAGGTCATCCAGGTCGACACCGAACCCGCCCACATCGGGCGCCGTGTCCCGGTGGACATCGGACTCGTCGGCGATGTCGGCGCCACCGTGCGCGACCTGCTCGACGAGTTGGGCGGCGCACGCGACCGTGGACACCTGGAGCAGGCCCGGAAGCAGTTTCTGAACTGGCGCGAGGGCCAGGCACGTCTGGCCGACCCCGCGCACGACAAGAGCCTGGTCGGCAAGGTCCGCTCCGCACTGGACAACCGCGAGCACGGCATCCGCCCGGAAGCACTGGCCGCCGCCGTCGACCGCAGCGCCACGGACGACGCGATCTTCACCTCGGACACCGGAATGGCCACCGTCTGGCTCTCACGGTTCGTCGAGCTGCGCGGGACGCGTCGGCTGCTGGGCTCCTACAACCTGGGCTCCATGGCCAACGCGATGCCGCAGGCACTCGGCGCGCAGTACCTCGACCGGGACCGCCAGGTCGTCGCCTTCTGCGGCGACGGCGGCCTGAGCATGCTCCTCGGTGACCTCATGACCCTCAAGTCCTACCAACTGCCGGTGAAACTCGTCGTCTTCGACAACCGCCGCCTGGGCATGGTGAAGCTGGAACAGGAACAAGCCGGTCTCCCCGAGTTCGGAACCGTCCTGGACAACCCCGACTTCGCCGCCGTCGCCACCGCCATCGGCCTCACCGGCATCCGCGTCACCGACCCCGCCGACCTCGACGACGCCGTACACCGGGCCTTCGACACCCCCGGCCCCGTCCTCCTCGACGTCCTCACCAACCCGGACGAGATCGCCGTCCCCGCCAAACCCACCGTCGAACAGGGCTGGGGCTTCGCCGTCGCCAAAATGAAGGAACTACTGCGCAGCCACGACGACGAAAGCAGCCATTGACCGCCGCCGGACGCGACCATGCCCGCCCAGAGATCCGGGGCGGGCTGTGGTCATGGCTGACCGTGCGGTACAAGAGGAACAGGTCAGCGGCGACGCAGCATCATGACGACAACGACGATGACAATGATGAGGACGACAGTACCCAGACCGATGTACACGAGTTTCTCATTCCTTCGGGGAACAGCACCCATCGGTGCGGCAGAGACCCGAGTACCCCCGTCCCATCAATTCACCCCATGCAGGTGAATAAAGTCGGTCACGGGTCCGCTTCGTCCAATAAAAAAACTGGAACCATAAACACGCCGAATTAGCAATCACGGTGTCGGAGCAGCGGTGAGGCGCCGTTGCCCGGGTACACGGACACAGGATCGAACGGTGGCGACGGCGGCAGGAGAAGGCCGGCTGGTCGCCGTCCACGGCGGTTCACGACCTCGGGCGAGCACGAACGGACGCCGAACGTCACAGGACCTGCCGCCACACCGACGAAGGACAGGTGAACACCCATGACCGCAGAGGGTCCCCCGCACGCCGACAGCGGAGCACAGGAACCGATCGGCGACCTGGTCCAGCGTGCCTCGCATCAGTTGTCACAGCTCGTCCGCGACGAAATGCGCCTGGCACAGGCGGAGATGGTCGAGAAGGGCAAGCGGTTCGGCAAGGGCGGCGGCCTGCTCGGCGGCGCCGGACTGGTGGGTGTTCTCACGCTGCAGGCACTGGTGGCCACCGTGATCGCCGCGCTCGCGCTCGTCATGGACGTGTGGGCGGCAGCGCTGATCGTCACCGCCGTCCTGGCCGCCGTCACCGCCCTGATGGCAGTTCTCGGCAAGCGGCAGATCAGTGAGGCAGCCCCGCCGACACCGGAACAGACCATCGACAGCGTCAAGGCCGACGTAGCCGAAATCAAGGAGAAGGCACACCGATGACCCAGGACAAGCCGTACACGGGCGATGAGACAGCACCCTCCACGGAGGAACTGCGCTCGCAGGTCGAGGCGACCCGCGAGGAACTCGGCGAGACCGTCGAGGCGCTCGCGGCCAAGGCCGATGTCAAGGCCCGCGCCCAGGAGAAGACGCACGCCGTCAAGCAACAGGTCGAGGAGACGACGGCGCAGGCCGAGGCCCAACTGCGGGACAAGGCGTCAGAAGTGATCCACGTGATACAGGACAGAACCCCGGAGCCGGTGCGAGCCAAGGCCGCAGCGGCCACGGAACAGGTCCGCGACCAGGCAGCTCACGCCGGTCAGCTCGCCTGGGAGAACACCCCGGAGTCGGCACGCGAAAAGGCCGCCCAGGGTCTGCGAGCGGCACAAGCCAACCGCGCCCCGCTGCTCGCCGCGGCCGGCGCACTCATCGCGCTGCTGCTCATCCGCCGCTCCAGGAAGCACCGATGAAATCAAGCAAGATCGCTTACAAACCGCTCGGAATGGCCATGGGCGCCCTGAGCGGCATGCTGGCCGGTGCAGCGTTCAAGCAAGTCTGGAAACGACTCGGCCGCGACGACGACACCCCCAACGCCACCGACGAACACCGCACCTGGCCCGAGGTCCTGTCGGCGGCTGCCCTGCAAGGAGCGATCTTCGCCGGCGTCAAAGCCGCCGTCGACCGCGGCGGCGCCACTGCCATCCGCCGACTGACCGGCACCTGGCCCGGCTGACAACTCCCCTCGGCGCCCCCGGAGCCCGCAGCTGGGCGGACGCCGACGGGCAGTCAGCTTCCAGACGGAGGACACCTTCCGCCTCTTCCCTTCGCGATGCCCAACTTGCGGTTGACGGGCCTCTCCCGTCTTCGAACAACCTGGCAGAGAACCGGAAGCCGACGAAAGACGTCGACAAACGCCTACCGGCCCAGACATGCTTCTGCGCGTGCTCCTGCAACGGCGTCCTTGCGGTCAACGCCGACTTCCCAAGATCAGCTATCCGTCGGCCGCCAAGAGGGGTCCTACACGCCTCCGAATCAACGGCGTGCCCATAGCCTGCCCATAAGACCGGTGAACCACGGTCAACAACGGTGCGATTCCGTGCCGCCTAGCGCCACACAAGAACACATACGCCCAGTTCAGAAGCTACCCGCCTCCCCAAGCGCCGTCGCTTCCCAAGCTGAGAGTGCGAGTTCGATTCTCGTCACCCGCTCTCCTCGAAGCCCCAGGTCAGCAGCCTGGGGCTCTTTCATGGCGGGCTCTCAGTCGCATTTTCCGGCGCACAAGGCACCCGAAGATTGGGCACGCGGAGGGCACGAGCGCTTGCCGAGTGCCACCAACTCGCCACTCCCACTGCCGGAACACGCCGCTGACCTGCCGTTTCATGACACTCACCGCAGCGGTCACCGATGAGAGCCCTCAGCCTGCCGCCCCCTGCGGACCAACTGGCGCTTTCCTGCACTGTGAAGGGGACAGCAGTCTCAGGCTTGCCATGTAAGACAGATCGTCTTACATTGGTTTCATGGCTGACACCATCACGATCCGCAGCGACTCGGAGACCGAGCACGCTCTGGACGTTCTCACCCATGACGGCAGTTCACGCTCGGCAGCCATCCGCCAAGCCGTGCTCGAAGCCGCCCTACGCAAAGAGCGGGCCGCCGCGATGCGTCGCGCCGTCCTGCGTATGCCGCTTGGTGAACCGGACGGCATCGACATCGCCGCGGAAATCGCCCACAGTCGCGAGGACGAGCGCTGATGATCTATCTCGACTCGGCCGCCGTCGTGAAACTCGTCCACGCCGAGTCCGAGTCGCAGGCTTTGCGCGACTGGCTCGACGAACGAGCCGAGACCGGATGGACGAGTTCGGTTCTGGTGGAGATCGAGTCGTCGCGGGCCCTTGGGCGCTACGCCCCGGAGGCTGTCGCCCGGCTCCACCCGGTCCTCGACCTGATCGAGTTGGTGGAGCTGGATGCCGGCATTCGCATCTTGGCCCAGACCGTCAAACCTGTGACCGTACGGAGTCTGGACGCCATCCACCTGGCAACGGCTCTCCGTATCCGCTCCCAGCTGACCTCCTTCGTCACGTACGACAAACGACTGGCCGATGCTGCTCAAGCAGCCGGACTGACCGTCGACATGCCCAACTGGGACATCTCTTCACCGTCAGGGCCCGGCAGAGGCTCCCGGCCTATGGATACCTGAGGCGTCGCCCGAGCAAAGCGTCAGGCCACCGCTCAGCAAGCCTTCGGTGGAACACACGTCGACGTCCCGCTGAAGGCGCCCGCATCGACCTCGCTTCAACCGCGTGCCCCATCCGTGCCCTTCAGGGCGGACGACAACGGCCACCAAAGGTGCGATCCCGACCCGCCCACGGGGCCTGACCTCACGTTTCCACAGGTCAGTACAGTAGTCGGCGAGCAAGCTCCGTCGCTTCCCAAGCTAAGAGTGCGAGTTCGATTCTCGTCACCCGCTCCGTGCGAAACCCCCGGGTCGATCACCCGGGGGTTCTTTGCTGTCCAGTCCAATGTGCGGTTTCCGCGCCCCCCGCGTGCCCCGAGTGCAGGTGGTCCCCCACGAGTCGACCCCGCTCGCGTCCCATCTGGCGTCCATCCTCCGCCCGGCGACGTCGTCCTCGTGAAGGCGTCCCGCGGCGGACAGCTTTGGCAGATCGCCCAAGCGCTCACCGGACAGCCCGTCACCGGCCTGTGAGCAGCCGTCGGACCATCACTTGTCGAGCAGCCATGGGCGCGATCAAACGGAGCAGCCGACCTCCGCGATGAGTTCCGGGCTGTCCCTCGTGAGAACCGAAGCGGCGCTTTCGCGGGTCAGCGCATCGCCCTACGCGAACACACCACCATTTCCTGCGCCGCCGACCGCTACACACTCCAAGTCGACTTCAGCGTAATCGCGAGGTCATGGCTACTGACTAAATAAACTCGCCGAATTGAAGCGGGCCGAATTCGGTCTGCGGGTATCGCCGCTTCCCTTATGGGACGAAGGGCTCCCGCAAGCCGAATACTTGCGGGAGCCCTTCTGCCCTCGGAGTGCGCGCGGAGCGCGGCCTGCGGTAGCGAGTCCCTCCCCGTCCTGCGTGGTCGTGGGGGCATCGCGTGTGCCGGTACGACGGCGAAGCAAGCCCATGGCACAGCCGCCGCCAGAAGCCCCGCGCCGATCAAACAGGCGCCCTGCTACTGGGACGGATCAGTGCACGGAGTTGGCGGCGGCGACGATGGCGCGGTCGACCGCTCCCGGGCTGATCGAAGGAACGTCGTGTCCCGAGCGGGTGTAGGTGATGTGGGCGCCCACCCGGTTGGCCTGGAACTTCTGGGCGGCCGTCGGCACAGCGTGGTCCTCCGTCGAGATGACCGCCCACTTCGGCGTCTTCGCCGGCGGATTCACCGTGGCCTTGTCGGTGAAGGCCGAAAGGGCGACCGGCTCCTGAGTCACCGAGGCGACGCTGATGGCCGACTTCGACAGCCCGTTGCCGTACACGGTCCCGAACTTGTCCGCCTTGAGGTACACGTCGGTGTCACCGCCGGGCAGCGGAACGGTGCGGAAGTTCTCCGAAACGAGCTGCGACCCGGGGAACTGTCCGATCAGTGAGCCGGCGGCTTCTCCCGCCTTGGGGATGAGAGCCGCCACGTAGACGAGGGCCTTGACGTTCGACGTCGTCGCGGCGACCTGGCTGACGACCTCTCCCGCGTAGGAGTGGCCGACCAGCACCACGGGACCCTTGACGGTCTTGACCTGCGCCTCGACATAGGCGCTGTCGAAGGCCAGGCCGCGCAGCGGGGTGTCGATCGCGAGGACCGGGTAGCCCTGCTGCCGCAGGTAGCCGATCTCGCTGCTCCAGCTGGAGGAGTCGGCGAACGCCCCGTGGACCAGGACCACCGTCGGCTTCGCGCGGTGCGCCGTCTGCGAGGCGACGGCGTGATCGTTCGCCCTGGTCGTGACGGCGCTCGCGTTCGTCACGGCAAGCGAGGCTACGACCGCGCCACTCACCAGCCCGGCAGCCACCAGCGTTTTGATTCGAACGGTGGACTTCATTTGTTGTTATTCCTCTCGAAGTTGTCCAGCCGAATCGGCAGAGGAAGCGCCATGGTCCGCATGAACACGGAAACCTTTTCTCTTGCGGCCTGCGGCGCTTCGCCAAATCAACTATGGCGGTCGCTTCGACGGAACGCTAATGCCAATCCCGCTCCCGTCCATGTCGATCCGGCATGAGCCGGCGAACGACATTTCCAGCACCGAATTCCTGACGTTTTAAGTGCGCGGAAATACAGAGAATGAGGCACTGCGACGGGTACGAACGGGCACGGTCGCCACAGGACTGCGGTCGTCCCGGTGACCGGCCGACGATCATGTGAAGCCTGTGACGTCAGCACGCCGACAGCTGATGTCACAGGGTTCGAACCCCTGCCGTTCATCCATGACTTGGAGCCTCAGTGCACTACGGACTCATCGCTCCGAGCGCGCTCGCCACCGCCCCACAGCAACGGTGGATACGACGTCTCCCATTACGACCTGCGGCTGAAGTACCAGTCGGCACGGACGAGTTGGCGGGGACTCCCAGGACGGGGTTGGACCAGGGCGCGGACATCACCGTCGTAGTGCGCTACAGCGAGACACCCGCGTCGAAGCACGCATACGGATTCACCGCCTGGCTGCACACGGCGGACGGCGCGGTCACGGCCAACGAGCCGGAGTCGGCGTGGTGATGGTTCCCCATCCGTACGACGCGCTCGGCGGCCATGTGCCGGACGTGCCCACCGGTTTCGCGCTGGAGACCCGGACCCGGCCCTTCTACAGCCCCCCGAGGGGGGCCGCAGAAGCACACCTACAGCAACGCGTCGGTCGTGGACCTTCCAGCGGTACGCCAAGAAGGTGTCCCGCAGGGAGCTGGGCGCGCTGTTCGACACATGGCTCTTCAAGCTGGCCAAGCCGGCGGTGCCCGCCGCGGTCGGCAGGTCTTCCCTTCCGGTTCGGCCCAAGTCGTGGAAGCAGATCGAGGCGACGAACGAGGTGCACGAGCACTGAGCGGTGGGCAGCCCTCGTCTTCCCCCGTCACCATCTCGGCCCTGTTCGGCTGAGCGGCGGACCGCCGGGCCGGCCACAACGGTCACGGCACACCCCGTTCTCGGGCGCCGTCATGTGTACATCCAGATAGGACAAGTAGTGCGCATACACAAGCTGGGCTCTGCCCTGGTCGGAGTCGTCGCCATGCTGGCGCTGACCACCGGATCACCTGCTTCCGAAGCAGCCGCTCCCGCCCAGCCGGACTCCGGCTCACCCGCGCCCGGTGCCCTGCACAGCGAGCACGTGGTCCCCGGCAAGACGGGGTCGGCGGTTCGGAAGGAACTGCCTGCCGAGGTCTCCCGGCGGTTCTACGAGCTCAACTTCGCCGGGCACGTCGGCTCGGTCGGCGTCGCCGAGGACGCGCCGAACGCCGCGGATGCCACCACGAGCGCCCTGTCCTCCTGGACGGGGAAGTTCCACGCCTCCTGGGGCGTCTCCCCGACCAGCGGAACCATGCACGGAGCGCAGGCCACGCACAGCGTGAACCTCTCGGCCCCGGTCACCGGCGACGACACGGTCTACGCGCCGACCCTGGACCCGAGTTACGCAAGCTGCATCGAGATGACCACGATCTACTTCCGCAGCTCGATCTGGGTCGGCGCGTGGGACTGGTGTGCGGCAGCCCCGGGCTGGGCGAAGACCACGGTCGCCGACTCCGCCTTCCTGGACACCTACACCAAGAAGGTGAACGGCCGGCCGTCGTACTCGGTCCAGGACATCCAGACCAATGCGACGACCAACGAGTGGACCTCGTACCTCTACAACTACGACACGCACGCCTGGGAGCCCTTCTTCCAGAGCGCGAACACCAGCAAGCTCGGCAGTTCCGGCGGCGGCTGGGACATGATGGAGGTCTACACGAACTACGACCCCACGACCGGTGAGGGCCAGTACTGCGCGGAGACCAAGGGCGCGGCGTACCAGACCACGGGACTCCAGTACCAGTCCTCCTACGGCGGCGGCTGGACGGCAGCCACAGCGGCCAACTCGACCGTGCCGACCACCGTGAAGTCGTCCGACCTCGGTTGCTCGGATCTGTCCTACGCGGTGCTGACGGCGAACAGCGGGTTCTCCTTGACCAACGAGAAGAACCCGACGGGCCCCATCAGCAACTCCGCCGGGATGTGTGTGGACAACCGCTCGGGGAACACCACGAACGGCAACCCGATCCAGCTGTATTGGTGCAACGACACGAACTCGCAGCAGTGGACGCTGAACCTCAACGGCACGCTGACGGTGGAGAACAAGTGCATGGCCGTCAAGGGCGGAGGCACGGCCGACGGCACCGCCGTGGAGCTGGACGACTGCGACGGCTCCGGCGGCGGGACCTGGCAGACGCGCGCCGACGGCACGATCTACAACCCGCAGTCCGGCAAGTGCCTTGATGCCACCGCGAATTACACCACCGCCGGCACGCAGCTCCAGATCGCGAGCTGCACCGGTGCCGTCAACCAGAGGTGGAACCTGCCCACCTGACACTGCGTCGAGGCGGCCTGCCGAAGCGTGCTCACGCACCCGGTAGGCCGCCCTGTGGTGGGATCCCTCGAAGTCTCCGGTGGGGGCCGGACCTGCTCGGACAAGAGCGCGCGAGGGCCCATGGCACCGGACGCGACGATGTTCCCGCCTCCCGTCCGTCTCTTCCGCCGCCCCCTGCCCTCCAGGCGTCCAGAAGCGCGGCCCGGACCGCCTCCTCCGACTCCTCCGGTTCCGTGTCTTCGCCGGAAGTCGCCGCTCGCTCGTCCATGTTTCGTCTCTCCGTCGGTCTGTTCGCCTCGGTCGGCAGTGGGCGGTCCGGGCTGTCGCATCGAGCTCCGGGTCCGTAGGAGCCGTTCAGTCGTCACTTCAGTGCCTGCCGCGCTTCGCCGGCCCAGGCGTTTCCCGGGTCTTTTCGACGACGCCCATGAACGTCGTGCGCCCCCATTGGGTCGTGCAGTCGACCGACAGTCCACGCCGTGCGAGGCGCTCGTCGAGCCGTACGATCCTGCCGTGCAGCGCTCGGCGGCTCATCGGTTCCCCGGCGGTACCGAGCAGCAGGCACAGGTCGTGGCAGCACCAGGGCCGCGAGGCGGAACAGAGGACCTCGAACAGCACCTGCTGGGAGTGCTGTTGGAGGCCGACCTCACGGAACGCTGGCGAATCCTCGGCTTGCCGCTGCCGCGTGGGTCTCATGTCCAGCCATCGCCGCTCCGCGGTGATTCTGCTCGCGAGTTCCCTGGGCGGCGAGTCGCGGAGGAGGACGTTGGCGGCGCCCGCCAGGAGAAGCCCTACGGAATCCGTGTGATCGGGTACGAGCACGACCACGGATGAGATGTTGCTGAGCGCGCGCACACGTTGCTCAAGACCGTCGCTCCACTGCGCCCCGGGTACGTCCAGGACGGCGAGGCGAGTGCCGGCCTCGTGCAGCAGCGCGCCGTAAGCCCGCTCGGAGCCCCAGTTATGAGTCCGGGCGGGCAGCACATGCTGACTGCGCAGGGCGCGGAGCAAGGACGCCGTCCGCTCGCGCTGAAGCGTGAGCACGGTGCTCACCGGATAGGTGACTTCCTCCTCTTCTATGAGGCCGATGGGACCGTGGCCGATGCTGAGGTCGGTCATGTTCGACGTTCGCCCTCCGGGGTTGCGGAGCCTGGACCTGGGCTGGAGGCGTTGGCGAAGGCCGGCCCTCTCGGACGTCAGCGGGTCGGCGGGCGACAGAGGCGGACCCGCCCCGCCCGCCGATTCTCGGTCAGGCTCCGCCGATATCGCCGATACCGACTCGGGCCGTTCTGATGCCGGATCGGCATGTGCCCAGCTCCCCGACACGCCATTCGCACAACTGCCGTGCCGCAGTGTCTGTTCGGCCCCTGTCGAGGTCCTGTTGGTACCCGATGCGCCACGGCAGCCGTGAACACGTCACCCGGACCCCTACGTTGGTCCACGTCGGCCTCCCCCGGTCCCCCTCGGTGGGAGGCCGCGCCGATGCCCGTCGAGTCGCCTTCGGCGTCGGAGTCATGGAGAGCGCGGCCTGTCGAAAGGCCAAGTGACGTGCGCCCTGTGGGTTGCCGCTCGCCCTTCCCGTTCCGCCCTTCCCGTACAGAGAGCCGAACAACGATACTCGAAGAGCTTCATGTCCAGTCCGAGGCAAGGGACAGGCGGCCCGGCAGGCGGGCCGACCATGCGGTTTCTCACCGAAGGTCGGCTGTCTTCTTATCCGCCGTGCTGACGACGTTCCTTGCCGCCTCCAGTGCGCCCACTCCGCTCTACCGCGTCTACCAGGCGAGTTGGCACCTCTCCTCCGGCACGGTCACCGTGGTCTACGGCGTGTACTGCCTGAGCGTCCTGGTCGCGCTCCTGACCGTCGGGGCGCTCTCCGATCATGTCGGCCGGCGGCCGGTCATCGGCGTCGCTCTCGCCCTCGAAGCACTGTCCATGCTGCTCTTCCTGCAGGCCGGCGGTGTGGCCTCGCTGATCCTCGCCCGGACGCTCCAGGGGCTGGCCACGGGTGCCGCGACGAGTGCGCTGGGTGCCGCCCTGCTCGACGTGACCAAACGGTGGGGGCCCCTGTTCGTCAGCGTCGCTCCGCTCATCGGCATGGCGTCGGGGACGCTCGGTACGAGCCTGCTCATGGACCTGATTCCGGCTCACCTCGGCAGCGTGTACACGCTGCTGTTCAGCGCGCTGGCCGTCCAGATGCTGGGTTTGGCCTTCCTCCCGGAATCGAGGCTGCCGAGCCCGGGAGCCTGGCTTTCGGTGCGACCGCGGATCCGCGCTCCCCGGTCCAGCCGCCGAGCCCTCCTTGTCACCGCACCCGTGTTCGTGGCTGTCTGGGCCCTGGGCGGTTTCTATCTGTCCCTCGGACCCGATCTGGTCCAGGGCATCACCGGATCGGCGTCGTCGACCGCCGACGGCCTGATCGTGTCCCTGCTGACCGCCAGTGCGGTGCCCGCAGTGCTGCTGACCCGACATACGGACGCCGGCCGGACGGCTTTGGGCGGCTCCCTGCTTCTGACGACGGGGGTGGCCGTCACGCTGCTGGCCGCGCACCGCGACTCCTCCACAGCTCTGTACGTGGGGACCGCGGTGGCCGGTGCGGGATTCGGCCCGGCGTTCCAGGGCGGCGTCCGTCTGGTGACGGCGAACGTCCTCGCGACGGAACGGGCGGGCCTGATGGCCGCCATCTACACGATCACTTATACGTCGATGTGCGTTCCGGTACTGGTCACGGGTTTACTCGTCGGCGAATACGGTCTCCTGCACTGCACCTTGTTCTTCGGTATTTTCGTCATGGCGCTCTCGCTGACGCCGTTCGCGGGTCTGGGGAAATTCTCCGCCCATATATCAAGTAGGGGTACGGCATAGTGAAAATCAAAAACGCGCGCAGACGCGCACCCATGCTGCTGGCATTTCTGGCGACCGTCCTCGGCACAGTTGCGAGCACCTCGGTCACCGCACAGGCTGCCGACACGGACAGTAAGGCGCCCGCCGATTTCGTGGCGCTCCACGACGTGGCCCCCGCGATTCTGCAGGAAATCCGCTACGCCACCCCCCACAATTTCATCGGCACGCCGATAAACGGCTATGTCGAACCGCTGTGCATCGTCACCGCCCCGACGGCGCAGGCCCTGGCGAAGGCCGAGCGCCACTTCCTGGCGCAGGGCTACACGCTGAAGGTCTACGACTGCTACCGGCCGCAGCGCGCGGTGGACCAGTTCGTCGACTGGGCGCAGGACCTGACCGACCTGACGATGAAGGACGAGTTCTATCCGCAGGTGGACAAGGCCAACCTATTCACCGACGGGTACATCGCGGCGAAATCGGGACACAGTCGCGGCAGCACGATCGACCTCACGCTCGTGAAGCTGCCGGCCCACCCGACGCGTCCTTACGTCCCCGGAGAAAAGCTTGAGCCGTGCTACGCGCCGGCCGCGCAGAGGTTCCCGGACAACTCGATCGACATGGGCACCGGATACGACTGCTTCGACACGCTCGCGCACACCCTCGACCCGCGCATCGTGGGAGTCCAGCACAGCAACAGACTGCTGCTCAAGGACGAGCTGGAGTCACTCGGATTCGTGAATCTCGCCGAGGAATGGTGGCACTTCACCTTCGCCGCCGAGCCCTACCCGTCCACCTACTTCGACTTCCCCGTCTCCCGATCCTCACTGACCGGCTGACCGGACAACCGAGACCTTTTTCGGTCCACCGACGTGCGGCGCCGTCCTTCCGACCGGGAGGGCGGCGCCGCTCAGCGAAGGAAGCAGAAACCATGACCGAACGATCCGCCTCCCCTCCGTCGGATCCCGCCGCAGGCCGCTGGTGATACTTCTCTTCGGTGGCCGGAGCTCCGAGCACGGCGTCTCCGTCGTGACCGCAGGGGCCGTACTGCGAGCCATCGACCGGACGAAGTACGACGTCCTGCCTGTCGGCATCACCCGGGACGGCCGGTGGGTCCTGACGTCGGACGATCCTGGGCGCATGGTGATGGTCGACCGGCGGCAGCCCACGGTCGAGCAGCTCGCGGACACGGACCGGGGCAACATCGTGGTCTCCGTCGACCCGACCGATCGGACCGTCGTCCGCGGCGAACGCGGCGCGGCGCCGAAGGTCCTCGGCGAAGCGGACGTGGTCTTCCCCGTACTCCATGGACAGTACGGCGAGGACGGCACTGTGCAGGGCCTGCTGGAGCTGTCCGGCATCCCCTACGTCGGCGCGGGCGTTCTCGCCTCGGCAATCGGCCAGGACAAGGAGTACATGAAGAGGGTGTTCAGCGCGTTCGGTCTGGCGGTCGGGCCGTACTTGGTGATCAGGCCCCGCGAGTGGCACTCCGACGCGGCGGGCGCCCGCGCGCGGATCAGTGGCTTCGCCGACGCGTACGGCTGGCCGCTGTTCGTGAAACCCGCACGCGCCGGCTCTTCGATCGGTATCACCCGGGTCGACGGCAGGGAGGGGCTGGAGGACGCGATCGCGGAGGCGCACCGACACGACGCGAAGATCATCGTGGAGGCCCTGGTGCAGGGCCGCGAAATCGAGTGCGGCGTGCTCGAATTCCCCGATGGACCGCGGGCCAGCGTGCCGGCCGAGATCCCGGTGCCCGACGCACACGCGTACTACGACTTCGAGGCGAAGTACCTCGATTCCACCCCCGGAGTGGTGCCCGCGGCACTGACCGACAGCCAGACCCATGAGGTGCGCCGACTGGCACTCAAGGCGTTCGAGGCGGCTTCCTGCGAGGGCCTGGTCCGCGCGGACTTCTTCCTCACCGAGGACGGACAATTCGTGATCAACGAGATCAACACCATGCCCGGTTTCACCCCCGTCTCGATGTACCCGCAGATGTGGCAGGCCAGCGGCATCGGGTACGAAGACCTGGTGGACCGTCTGCTCCAGGCGGCGCTGCGGCGGTCCACCGGCCTCAGATGATCGGAGGCTCCCAGCCCGCAATGGGAGTACCGGCTGTACCGGGCCGACTATTCGCCTGGTCTTTCGTGCTGAAGGAGTCCGGTTTGAATGGACGTCACCGGAGACTTCGGTGGCCACTTTATGTCAGCCAATCATGGCCGTGGATGCCGAGTGGTGCCAATGCCGTTTCGCGAAGAAGTTATGCCGGTTGGGCATCACCAAAGCCCAAGGAGTTTTTCCGGCAGGCAGTTCGACAGGAAAAGCA
Organism: Streptomyces sp. MBT65; assembly: GCF_016612545.1. GTDB lineage: Bacteria > Actinomycetota > Actinomycetes > Streptomycetales > Streptomycetaceae > Streptomyces. The sequence continues at coordinate 19,873 of NZ_JAENRY010000040.1, forward strand.
GCGTGGCTAACATGGCCGTCATGGATATCGATCTCCGGCGTCTCCGCTATTTCGTTACGGTTGCCGAAGAGCTCAGCTTTGTGCGTGGCGCCGAACGCCTGAACATGACGCAGCCCGCGCTGAGTCGGCAGATCCGCGCCCTTGAGGACGATCTTGGAGCGTCGTTGCTCCAGCGCGGTCCGCTGGGTACGGCGCTCACACCGGCCGGTGGTCAGCTGCTGGAGGACGCACGGCCACTGCTCGCGGCATCGCTGGCTTTACAGCGGCGGGTCCGCCTCGCCAGCCGTGAGGGGCACCACTTCACCATCGGTTTCATGCCAGGGGTCATAGTCACGCCGATCGTCAGGCAGTTCCGGGCGCTGGCGCCGGAGGTCAATGTGCAGGTGCTGCACACGGCGCCCACCGACCAGGTCGACTATCTGCTCGACGGCCGTGTCGACGTCTGCTTCGTCCGGCTGCCGCTGCCGGTCGACACCTTCGAGATTGTTCCCCTGTTCCCCGAACCGCGCGTCGCGGCACTCTCCGACGAACATCCGCTGGCGCAGGCGCAGATCGTCGACATCGCGGAGCTGACGCCGTACCGCTTGCTGCAGGACTCCGATGACGTACCGGAGTGGCGTGGAACCGGCTTCCACGCGGCAGCGGTGCGCGACCGTCGGGAAGCCGACCGGCCCACCTCGATCGAGGAGAGCCTGGAAGCTGTCGCGTCCGGCACCGGGTTCATCGTCGTCCCGGCCGGCCTCGCCGATTTCTACCGTCGCCCCGACATCCGCTACGTCCAGCTCGCGGGGGTCGCCCCGCGCATGGTGGCGCTGGCGTACGCCAAGAACCGGAAGATGCCGTCCATCGACCAGTTCGCCAAGATCGTGATCGCGGCGCTCGGTTCGACGTAGAAGCGTCAACGGCCGACAGGCATGACTTGGGGCTTCCAGGCGTCATGCCCGATCGGCATGACGGTTCGGGCAATCGGCATTGGCGTGACAAGTCGTGGGCCGCAAGGCTCGGTTGAAGGCGTAACCCTCTGCCCGACGGAGGGCCCGAACATCGAGAAGGTTTTCATATGCCGAGCACTGAATGGCGCGAAGTCTTTCTGCCCGACGAGAGCACCCGGCACGCCGACCAGGCGCGCGTTTTCACTGAACTGCAACGCAAACGTCTGAAGAAGCAGGGCCACGGGAGAGCTCTGCATCGCAACGGAGTGGCCGCCCTGAAGGCTGTCCTCGCGGTGGAAGGAGATCTTCCCGAATATGCGCGGCAAGGGATTTTTGCCACTCCTTCTGCCTTTGAAGCACATGTTCGGCTGTCCAATGGAAACTTCTCCCTCGACCGGGCTCCGGACATCCGCGGTTTCGCGATCAAGGTGCTCGGCGCCTCTACGCCGTCGTCCACCGGCGTCGAGCAGAACTTCACCCTGGTCAGTCAGGAGACCCTGAAGGTCAGCGGTAGTGCGGACGTCGTCGGGATCGTCGATCTCTCCACGAGTGCGCCCGGCGCCGCGCTTCGAAAGGTCGCTACGAAGCCGCAGCTCACACGCAGCGCTGTCGTGAACTTCCGGGACATGGCGAAACCGTTCAGCGGATTCGCCACGCATGACTTCTTCAGCATCATGCCCATCACGTTCGGCGACTACGCCGCGCGGTTGAAGCTGTGCGCCGCCTCGACAGCGGTCAACAAAGAAGCACGCAAGGATCTCGCCGCCGACATCTTCGGGCGACTCGCCGACGACGACCTGGAGTTCCTCTTCCAAGCCCAGTTCTTCGAGGACGAGCGGCGCACGCCGATCGAGGACTCCTCGGTCCGCTGGGACGCGCCGTGGCTCACCGTGGCGTGCCTGCGCCTTCCTCGGCAAGCACCTGACGAGGCGTTGGCCGAGACCATCGAGAAGAGCAGCTTCAACCCGTGGATCGCGGCCACCGAGCATCGGCCCCTCGGAGAGTTGATGCGTGCCCGCCAGGCCGCGTATGCGCTCAGCTGGCACAACCGGGGCGTAGCGCCCTGACCGTGATCCATCCCAAAATCGCGAACCTCGTCGGCAACTCCACGTGCCCGCAAGAGGGTTGATGCCGGACCGGCATGCCGAACCCCCGGATAGGCATTGGCGCCGCGTGATCGGCCCGGGCCAGGATGTTCGACGTGCCCCACTTCGACCTCGGGGTCCCGGCGCGGCTGCGGTAACGCACTGCGTGGCGAGGACCCTGCGCGCCTGAGCGCAGCGATCGTCGAGCCGGAGCCGCTCAGACGGAGCGCGCGTCAACGACGGCACACCAACTCCCAGTCGGCGAGGCATCGCCATGCCTTGCCCTGCCCATCCCTCACGAAAGGCCCCTCGATGTCCCACCACCAGGATTCAGCCGCCGCGAAACAGGACCCTCGTCTGGACATCAGCGATGTCTACCTGTTCAAAGGGCGCAACGGCACCGTCTTCGTCATGAACACCAACCCGGTGTCGGCCGACAAGGGCTTCCACCCCGAGGCGCTGTACGAGTTCCACATCGACACCGACAACGACGCCGTGCAGGATCTGACGTTCCGGTTCAGATTCCTCGCGCCCGAACCCGACGGTCGGCAGGCTTGGGTGCTCGACCGGCTGACTGGTGCCGAGGCCGCCGACCGCAACGCCCCGGGGACTCCCGTGGCGACCGGCAGTACGGAGGAGATCGTCACCACGCCCGATGGCCTCAAAGCCTTCGTCGGCCGGGCCGGAGACCCGTTCTACCTCGACGGCACCGTCATCACGGCGGTCGTGACCGCGCTCCGGAACGGCGAAGCGGTGGACCTCTCCGCGTTCGACCCGCAGCGGGCCTCGAACCTGTTCGCCGGCACCAACGTGACCGCCATCGTCCTCGAAGTACCTGACGACCTCGTCGGATCGGACACGATCGGTCTCTGGACCACCACCGCGCTGGACGACCACCACGGTGGCTGGCTGCAGATCAACCGGTGCGCGAAGCCACTCGTCAGCACGCTGTTCGACGTCACCGAGGCCGGCTTCGACGACTACAACGCCACCGATCCGCGGGACGACCTCGACAACTACGGAGACCTCGTACGCCGGAAGGTCGCGGCTCTCGTGTCCGCCAACGACACGCACTCCGATCCGCAGGGCTACGGCGCCGCGACGCGGGACATCATCTTCCCGGACGTCCTGCACTACCAGGTGGGCACCGAAGCCGGCTTCGGTGCGAAGGCCCGCAACGGCAGGGGACTCACCGAGTCCGTTCCCGAAGCGATGTTCGAGATCGTGCTGAACGCTCCCGTCTCCATGGGCTTGGACGCCGGTTACGCCACTGGGACGCTGCGCGCCGAGTTCCCGTACTTGAGCGCACCGGCCTGATGCAACCAGGGCATCGGCCGGACGCCGAGCCCCGAACCTCATGGCACCCGGCCCGGCGGCCCTTTCCAAGTCGATCGCCGGGCCGGCTGCCTCACCACGTCCTCAGGTCCGAGCGGCGAAACCCGCTCCGTACCCGTCCCTTCCGGAACGAGGAAATTCCACCATGTCCCGCCGAATCCTGATCGCCTGCGCGAGCTTCGGTTACCTGTTCATCGCACTGTTCTTCGCTGCCCTGCTGATCGCCCACTGGATACCGCCGATGGCGCCGAACTGGTCGGCGGAGCGGGTGGCGGCCTTCTATACGGACCACGCGAACTCGATCCGTACCGGCCTCGTGGTCATGCTCGTCGGCGCGGTGGCGACCGCCCCCTTCGTCGCGGCGCTGTCGAGTCTGATCCGGCGTATCGACTCGCGGCTGGCGCCGTTGGCTGCCATACAACTCGTCTGTGGTGCCGCGAATGTGGCCGCGATCTTCGTACCGGTCCTGATCTTCACCGCGACGGCTTACCGGCCGGACCGTTCGCCCGACATCACGATGGCGCTCAACGACCTGGGCTGGATCAGCTTGGTCATGAACGCCTTTCCGGCGATCGGACAGGCCACCGTGGTCGGAGTGGCGATCCTGGCCGACAAGCGCCCCACGCCGCTTCTGCCCCGCTGGGCCGCGTACCTGAACTTCTGGATGGCCTTCCTCTTCCTGCCGAGCATCCTGCTGACCTACTTCAAGACCGGTCCCTTCGCCTGGAACGGCATCCTCTCGTTCTGGGTCGCGGCCAGTGCCTTCGGCGCCTGGTTCCTCGTCATGACGTACCTGATGGTGCGGGCCGCGAGCCGGGTGGACGACGACCGGGCCCCGGCCGTCCTCGAACCCGTGGCATGACCGCCACCGCGGCCGAGACCGAGCACTCGGCACCCCCGCACCACCGCCACATCCCTGGCGAGCCGGGTCTGTGGATCTTCCTCCTCGGCGACATGATCATGTTCTCGGTGTTCTTCGGCTTCATCGCGGTACTGCACGGCCGCCACCCGAGGATGTTCCGGGCCTCCCAACAGGCCCTCCATCCAGACCTGGGACTGCTGAACACTCTGCTCCTGCTGACCGCCTCGGCGCTGGTGGCCCGCGGGCTGCGACAGCTGCGATCCGGCAGACCCGCGCGAACACTGCCATGGGCGCTTCTGTGCGCGCTCGGCTTCGCCGCCGTCAAGGGTTGTGAATACGCGCTGGTGATTCGCGACGGGCATACACCGAGCAGCAACGACTTCTTCATGTACTACTTCGTCTTCACCGGAATCCACCTGGCCCACCTGACGATCGGGATAGGCGCCCTGGCGGTCCTCGTCGTCCTGTCCCGTCGGCAGGCCCTGAGCCCGGGCCACCTGCTGGTCGCCGAGGGGGCGGCTGCGTACTGGCACATGGTGGACCTGCTCTGGCTCGTCCTCTTCCCACTCTTCTACCTGGTGGCGTGACACATGTGGGTCTTTCCGGCACTCGTCCTGGCCACGCTGTCGAGCTGGCTGCTGGGCGTCGAAGGCAGCACGTCGACCGCGATCGGCTGCGCGGTCGTGGCGATCGCGCTGATCAAGGTACGCCTGGTCGGCCTGCACTTCATGGAGCTACGCAATGCCCCGGCGGCCCTCCGCGTCGCCTTCGAGATCTATGTCGCGGTCACGGGCACCACCTTGCTCACTCTCTATCTGGTCCTCTGAAAGGTCAATGCCCATTCGGCATGAGCGGCGACATCATCGGCATTGGCGATATTCGACGAATTCCTCAATAATTTCCTCAGCGACTCCCCAATAGAAGGGAGTTGACGAGAATCGGAGGTGAAAAAATGAGGAAGCAGCACTCCTGGTAAATCGACCGACCGCTCCGGTTCCCTTTCATCGGTTCCGGAGCGGTCGCGCATTCCGCGCAATATCCACCATCGCGAGAAACAGGATCCATCACCTTGCGGGCCCCACGTCCTACGATGCCGGCGCCGCTGCGCCATTCCGCATTCAGAAAACTCTGGTCCGCCACCACTCTGGCCGCCCTGGGCGATGCCATCTCCTCGGTGGCCCTGCCGCTGGCCGCGATCGAGGTCCTGGACGCCGACGCCGTCCAAAGCGCGGTTCTGTCGGCCGTGATCTGGCTCCCGAGCCTGTTCCTGGCCATACCGGCCGGCTCCTACGCCGACCGGACGGGATACCACCGCAGACTCCTGGCCGGTGCCAATCTCCTGCGGGTCGCCGCCCTGAGCAGCGTGCCGATCGCAACGGCCTTCGGCGTGCTCTCGCTCATCCAACTGGCCTTCGTCCTGGCCGTCATCGGCCTGTGCTCGGTGCTGTCGAATGTCAGCGAGAGCGGCCTGTTCGCCACCACCCTGCCGTCCGAGCTCTACGTGGCAGGGCAGGCGGCCTCCTACACAGGCCAGACCGCCGCGATCCTGACCGGTCCTGCCATCGGTGGATTGCTGGTCCAGCTCGCGGGTGTACCGGCAGCGGTAGGAGTGGACGCAGCCACCGCCGTCACGGCCGCCCTGTTCCTCCTCCGGCTGCGCCCGGTCGAGCGCCACCACGAACCCGACTCCACGCAGAGCCGTGACCGGCGGCCGGGTCTGGCCTTCATCCGGCGAAATCCGCTGATCAGAACCGCCCTCTTGGTCACCGCCACCGGCAACTTCTTCAACATGCTCTTCCTGTCGGTGCTCGTCTGGTACTACGTCCACAAGCTGTCCCTGACCAGCGCCCAGATCGGGTTCGTCTTCAGCGTGCAGGCCATCGGGGGACTCGCCGGCGCGGCGCTGGCCTCCCGGCTCGCCCGCCGCATCGGCCTGGGCCGGATGCTCCTGGTCGGTTGCGTGCTGTCACACGCTCCGCTCCTCGTGATCCCCGCCGTCGGCGCCACTGGCAGCCTCGTCTTCGCCCTGGTCCTGGCCTCGACACTGCTGGGGGGCGTCGGTGAGTCCGTTCAGGACATCTCCGTCGGCTCCGTGTTCGCGCTGGTGGTGCCCCCACACCTCCGGTCACAGACCCGGGGCGCGTACCAGACCGTGAGCTTCGGACTCCGGCCGCTGGGCTCGGTCGCCGGTGCCCTCATCGCCGCGACAGCGGGAATCCCCGTGGCGCTGTGGGTCGGCGCGATCGGCGGAACCCTTGCCTGCCTCTGGCTTCTTCCCTCACGCCTGCTGTCGTTCCGCGGACAGGGCGAGACGTCCGAGCAGCCGGAAGGCGCCACCGCTCTCTCGCAATGACGCGGGGAACCCCAGGGCGGGCGGCACGCCTGACCCGAGTGGGTAAAGTCCCGGCGAGCCGAACGGAGCCGGGGGCGGTATGAGTAGCTCAATCAGCCAGATCATGGTCGTGATTCTGGGGATCGGCGGCACCCTCGCGTCCGCCTTGCTCACCCAGCGCAGCGCCAACCGCGCCAGGGACCGTGAGCTGCAGCATGCGAGACAACTCCAGGCGGATGAGCGCGAATACGTCACTCGACAGACTCAGCTCGAAACGCGGCGCACCTGCTACGCCGCTCTCAACGCCGGCACTCGCGACTTCGTCAACGTGATGACGAAGCTCGTCCATGCTCTGGACAGGGACGAGGTGACCGAGGAACTGCGGGCAGAACTGGACCGATCACGCCGGGACCATCGCTTGCGTCACGCGGAGGCCCAGATGGTCCTGCCTGACGCCGTCATGGCGGCAGCCAGCACCGCCAACCGTCATTTTGGTGATCTCTACGGTCTGTTGATGCGGCTTGACAGAGGTATCGCCGAACCGGGAGAGAGCGTCGAAGCCGCCCGGGAGAGCATGAACCGGCTGTGGGACTCCCTATGGAAAATGCGCCACATCATGCGCGTCGACCTCGGGATCACACCACCCGATCCGGGCTCGTAGACCTGTTTCCACAGGCCATCACGGCCCACTGGGCAGGCTCATATGAGTTTGTTGCGGATGGCGTAGGAGACGGCGTGGACGCGGTTGCGCAGTCCGAGACGGTTGATGACCCCGTAGAGGATCTTCTTGATGTTGCGTTCGGAATAGCACATCGTGTCGGCCACCTCGGCGAGGTCCAGGCCCTGCGCCACCAGGCGGAGTACGTCGATCTCCCGGGTGCTCAGGCCGGACGACGTCAGGCCCCTGGGTACCAGCACATTGCGCTGGAGGCGGTCCGCCTGGTCGAGCAGTTCGCCCTGTACCGCGGACGGCAACAGCGCTTCGCCCGCGGCGACCGCCAGCACGGCACGGATCAGGACCTGCGGCTGTGCCTCGGCCCGCCAGAGCACGGCCCGTATTCCGCACTGGGCCGCCACCGTCAAGTCGGCGTACCAGCCGTCGCTGACGACGAGCACGATCCGTGTCGGAGGCGGCATGGGCAGGCTCCGCAGGGCTTCCAGCGTGGAGTTGTCGGCGGTCTGGACCGCGGCCACCACGACGTCCGCCTCCGCCACCGTGGTGAGCGCCATTTTCGGTCCGCGGCTCAGCCCGGCCGCCAACCCGGCGTGTGTCACCGGGTCCGCGGCGTCCACGGCCACCGAGACCGAGGTCGTGGGCAGCTGTCTGACGACGTCTGCACGCGGCCGGAGCATCGGTCTGCTCGCATTCTGCGGACGTCTGATCCTCGGCGAGTCGGTGGCTGCCGGGCCGATCGGGGGACGCCGGTCCGTTTCGGCCTGGCGCTGCGTCGGCACCAGCCGTGCCGGGGCTCCCGTCGAGTGGCTGCTCATCGCTGCTCGCTTTCTGAAGTGAACGTGCCTGTCGGGTCAGCGCCGTTGGGCGCGGCCGACAGCCAGTGGGTGGACACCGATCGCGATCCGACCGGTCGGGAGGAGACCTGCGCCCAGACGACCGCGAGCCACACCAGCGCGCGGTCGCTGTGTCTTTGCAGGTCGAGGCCGGTGAGCTTCTCGATCTGCCTGATCCGGTACAGCAGGGTGTTGCGGTGCAGATGAAGGGCGGCCGTGGTGGAGGCGTTGTCGAACTGGTTCTCGGCCAGGCAGGCGAGAGTCGCCGTCAGTGCGCCGTTGTCCCCGCCTGTCAGCGGGCCGAAGACCCGGCGGGTCACCGCGTCCGCGAGTTCGGGAGAGTGCGCCAGAAGCAGTTGGGGCAGGAAATCCTCGACCCGGACCCGTCCACGCCGGTTGGACCGCGACGCGACAGCGACCAGGAGACGCAGATTGTCGACGGCGGTCCGAAGGCCGGTCCGGCCGGTCGGCAAGTCCTGTGCCAGGAGCAGCCGTTGGTCTGCCACGAACGCGGACCAGTCGAACGTGAGGCTGGTGAGTCCGGTGACGCGGGCGTCCTCGACGAAGGCCAGGGCTCCGGCGCCGCGCAGACGGGCCGCCAGTTCGGCGCGCTCGGCGGGGGCGGACTTGTCGAGCAGCACGACGAAAGGGACGTACGGAGGTGTCAGGTCGAAGCCGAGCCGAGCGGCACGTTCTTGGTCCTCCACCGTGATGGGCAGGTCGGCGCAGAGCCGGTCGAAGACCGTGTGCGCCCGGCGGTCGCCTCGCGCGGACGGCAGGTCGGCCTGGTCCTCGTATGCCTGCGTGTACATCCGCGTCACCATGTCGAGGTAGCTGTCGAGGTGACGCAGCCCCTGGTCTGTCCAGTCCGCCGGCTGCGCGCGTTCCCTCTCGGTGGCCAGGCCGAGCACGGCGTCCCAGAAGGCGCGCACGCCCCTGCGTTGGAGCAGCAGGCCGCCGTCCAGCGGCTGTCCGGCGGCGGCGCACTCCCGCGCCCGCTCGTACATCTCGGACAGGACGTACGGGTCCGGGGGCGTGCCCCTCACCATCCAGTGCAGGAGCAGGCCGACGTGCCGGCGCAGCGAGGCACGAAGAGCGGAAGCCTCGCAATGGCGCGCCAAGCGCGCGTATTCGGGCGTATGGCGAAGAACGGGTTCCATGCGCTGGGCCACGGCATCGGCGTCGAGATGTTCCAGGACGTCACGCAAAGCCGCTGTCGCGACGGCGGCGTGCTCGGATCTGTCGGTCATGACGGACGGGCACGAACCGGGGAGAGGAGCGAGCGCCACGCGGTGACGTCGTGTGCCACAGCGCTCGGGGTGTGCCCGGTGGACGGCGTGGCCCTTCCCCGGTGCCGGCGCGATCCCATGGTGATTCCTTTCGTGGGGCACATCCGCCCCGCAAGCCCGACGTGGGGCCGATGCCCGAAGGCGTGAACGAGCTTCCGCGAGCAGACGGTCGTATGGCCGTGTCCGCGTTTGCCACGCGAAGGCCCGCTCGATCGACGGCGCTCGCCGGCTGTCCTCGCGTGCCGGGCGTCGTGCACAACTGCTGTGGCAGCAGCGGCTGTTGCTGCCCTTCGCACCGGTCTGACCATGGTGGACCGGTCGGGCGCGACCGCGCCAATGCCTATCTGTTCGATTCTGAAGCCGTTTCGGCATATGCCGTGATGGGCGTGGCTACGATGAGCCTCATGGACCTCGACATACGCCGGATGCGCTACTTCGTGGCCGTGGCCGAGGAGTGCAGCTTCGTGCGGGCGGCGAGCCGTCTCTACATGACCCAGCCTGCGCTCAGCCGTCAGATCCGCGCACTGGAGGAGGATCTGGACGTGGTCCTCTTCCTGCGTGACCGGCAGGGCACCGTACTCACGCGGGCGGGGCACCAGTTGCTGGAGGACGCCCGGCCGATGCTGGCGATGGCGCAGGCGGTGCAGCAGCGGGTGCGGACGGCGAACCGGGAGGTGAACCAGTTCACCATCGGCTTCATGCCGGGTGTCACGGTCACCCCCATCGTGCGGGAGTTCGCACGCATGGCGCCGCAACTCGACATCGATGTCGTGCACACGTCGATCACCGACCAGGTCGACTTCCTCCTCGACGGGCGGGTCGACGTCTGCTACGTCCGACTGCCCTTGCCAGAAGGCATGTTCGAGGTCGTCCCCCTCTTCCCGGAGCCCCGTGTGGTGGCGCTGTCGAGTGAACATCCCCTCGCGGAACTCAAGGCGGTGCACGTCGAGGAACTACGGGACATGACCTTGCTGCAGGACCCGCGGGACGTACCGGAGTGGCGGGGGCGTGTCCCGCGCGATCCGGTGACGCCGCAGGGGGACACCGGACGCTTCCCGGCGACGATCGAGGAATGCCTGCAGACCGTCGCCTTCGGGTCCGGTTGCTATGTCATGCCGGCCGGCACAGCCGGCTTCTACCACCGTGACGACGTCGTCTACCTGACGCTGGAGGGCGTCGCTCCGCGCATGGTCGCCCTGGCCTACTCCAAACACCGGACCATGCCCGAGCTGCTCCAGTTCGCGGAACTCTCGCGTCGCATGCTCGGCCCGGGCCCGGAGTAACGCCCGGCTCCAGTTCCTCACAACAGGGCGCGTGATCGGTGAACGCACGCCACCGGCAAGGTCGTTGTGCCGGTGCCCAAAGAATCGAGATCATGCTGGTCCTGTGCACGTTGCCCACGGCTGTGTCACGCGGCGAGACTGACACACAGGCATCTGCGGTCGTGGGACCCGGCATCTCGGACGGGCGCGCGGCAAGGTGCCCTCACCGTCTCCGCGTCGCGAGGGGGTGACCGGCACCGGACGTCGCTCACGGGCGGCGCAGTGGGCAGGCGCCGAGTCCGCCGTCTCCTGGTCCGGTCGAATGTCGAACGGCAACTGCGCTGGAGTTCCGCCCTCATGTCAACACTCGTCACTGTCGGACGTCACCGCCTGCAGCGCCTTCTTGGCCGCGGAGGTTTCGGTCTGGTCTGGCTCGCCCATGACGACCTGCTCGACGCCCCGGTCGCGGTGAAGGTCATGGCGGAGAAGTGGGTTCACCGGGCCGATCTCCGGGAGCGTTTCCTGGACGAGGCCCGGCTGCTGCGCCAGGCCGCGTCGGATCGTGTGGTCCAGGTGTACGACATCGGTCAACTGCCGGACGGGCGGCCGTACTTCGTCATGACCTACGCCGACGGGGGAACCCTGGCCGACCGCGTGGCCCAGGGGCCTCTGGGAGTGGACCAGGCGCTGCGGTTCGCGGTGCAGGCCGCACGGGGCGTGGCCGACCTGCACGCGGTCGGCATCGTGCACCGTGACATCAAGCCGTCCAACATCCTGCTCCAGACGGTGTCGGGCGGCCGTGAGCGGCTGCTGGTGGCCGATCTCGGCCTGGCCAAGAGTCTGGCGCAGTCCGCGGGACTGACACAGGGCGTGGGATCGCCCGGCTACATGGCTCCGGAGCAGGTCCCGGAGGACATGTTGGTCGATGTCGACGAGCGGGCCGACGTCTACGGTCTGGGCGTACTCACCTACGAGTTGCTGACCGGGACCCTGCCGGGCTCGACGGAACAACTCGACTGGCCCGGACCGCCGCACCCCCAGGTGCCGACGCCAGTCCGGCGCGTGACGCGACGCGCCCTCGACCCCGAGCGGGAGCGGCGCTGGGCAGATGCCGCCGAGTTCGCGGACGCACTCGAAGCCGCTGGTGCCACGACCACCCGCAGCCGCCTGTCCCGAACCGCCGCAACCGGCAAGCGCACCCGCGCACGGAGAGTGGGGGCCGCTCTCGCCGGGACCGCCGTCCTCGTGACCGCGGGGCTGGCCACACGCGCGGCCTTCGAAGCGGACTCCGCCGCCGACACGAAACCCCGCGCGGGGGCCGGCGGCACAGCGATCGCCGAGCCGTACGCGAACTCCTCCACGGCCTCGACATCACCGTCCCCGCACCGGGCACCCGCCGTTTCGGCTTCGTCGGCTTCACCCACACCGTCGGCCACACGGCCATCAAGCCCCTCGGCGGGACTGGGCACCCAAGCGACGAAGACGACGAGTCCTACGGGCAAGGCCGCAGCCCCGGACCCGAGCAAGCCGGCATCGACCCCGCCCGTATGGACGACGCTGACCGTGCGTCATGACCAGCAGTTGATGCCGGGCGAGTCCTGGCAGACCAACCGGACGACCATGACGATGGAGACCGACGGCAACCTCGTCATCTACGACGAGGACCACCACCGACGCTGGTCCTCGGGCACCACCGGCACCGGATATCGCGCCATCATGCAGGCCGACGGCAACCTCGTCGTCTACGACAAGGACACCTGGGGCGTCTGGAGCTCCGCCACTTCCGGGCACGACGGCGCCTACCTGTACTTCGGCACCGACGGCGACGTCAGCGTGGTCTACCAGGGCACCACCCTTTGGTCTGCCGACACCCGGCACTGACCCGGTGCCGGTCGTCATGCCTGGGGCGAGCCGAGGCAATCGCCTCGCACCGCAAGGGATGTGCCGTATGCGGCTGCAACGTCACTTCAACGCCTGGTCCAGGAACAGCGCAGCCCATGCGCGGTCGCACCGTAAGCAGCGCCGCCCTTTGCCCCTCCGAGGTTCCGTGCCCTTCGCGTGCCCATACGGACGGAAAACCACGGTCAACAGCGGTACAACCCACCACACACGGCCCCCCAAAGAAGCAGGCGTATGTGCTGGTCAAAGCCATATTTCCCACCCAAGCACCGTCGCTTCCCAAGCTGAGAGTGCGAGTTCGATTCTCGTCACCCGCTCTTATTGAAGCCCCAGGTCAGCGGCCTGGGGCTCCTTCGTGGGAGGCCCTCTGTCGCATTTTCTAGCACACGAGGGTCCCTGAGATTAGGCACGCAGAGGGCACGAGTTGCTTGCCGAGGGCCACCCACTCACCACCCCGGTCGCCGAAACGCGCCACTGACCTGCTGTTTCATGGCACCCACCGCGGCAGTCCCCGATGAAAGCCCTCAGCCTGCCGTGCCCTCCGCCGGACCGGCTGGCGGTTTCATTGCCACGGAGGGGGCGCGAGCCTGGACCTTGCCGCGTAAGACATTTTGTCTTACATTGATTGCATGGCTGACACCATCACGATCCGCAGCGACTCGGAGACCGAGCACGCTCTCGAGGTTCTCACTCATGACGGCAGTTCACGCTCGGCGGCCATCCGCCAAGCCGTACTCGAAGCCGCTCTACGCAAAGAACGGGCTGCCGCGATGCGTCGCGCCGTCCTACGTATGCCACTCGGCGAACCGGACGGCATCGACATCGCCGCTGAGATCGCCCGCGGCCGCGAGGACGAGCGCTGATGATCTATCTCGACTCAGCCGCCGTCGTGAAACTCGTCCACGCCGAATCCGAGTCGCAGGCATTGCGCAACTGGCTCGACGAACGGGCGGAGACCGGATGGACGAGTTCGGTTCTGGCGGAGATCGAGTCATCGCGAGCCCTGGCACGCTACGCCCCGGAAGCCGTCGCCCGGCTCCACCCGGTCCTCGACCTGATCGAGTTGGTGGAGCTGGATGCCGGCATTCGCATCTTGGCCCAGACCGTGAAACCGACGACCGTACGGAGTCTGGACGCCATCCACCTGGCAACGGCTCTCCGCATCCGCTCCCAGCTCACCTCATTCGTCACGTACGACAAACGACTGGCCGATGCCGCCCAAGCAGCCGGGCTGACCGTCGACATGCCCGCCTAAGACGTCGTTGCAGTACAGGCGTGGCCCGGACTCGACCGGTGTGCTGCTTCGGGGCAAACCCGACGCCATCACCGCCGTACTGGCCGCACTCGACGACACCCCCTTCATCGACCTCTCCGCATCCGGCGACGAGATACACGCCATCTCCTGGGCCGAGCCCGGCTCCCGCGACGCCCTGGTGTTCCGTCGGCTCCCCTCTCCCCGGGCGGTCACCTCGGTGACAGCCTCCACAGTGCCCCCCGTCTTCTCGGAAGCGACCGACTGGCGCCACGACGTCCTGACCACGGCGGAACCGGCGGCCCTACAAGAGGCCGTCACCGCAACCGAGTTGGACGAGGCCGACCACGCCATCCTGGCGGAGCTGCGCGACGACGCACGCGCCTCGGCCTCGGGCCGCTCGCACCAGCTACCCCGACTCCACCCTCCGACGCCGCATCACCCGCCCGACCACGGGCAGCCAGTTGCTCACCCACATCGTCATCGACCCGAAACGGCTCGGGCTCACCATCAACGCAACATCATGATGCGCGTCGCCCCGGACCGCCTCGACGCCGTCGGACGCTCCCTGGCGGCCCACCCCTCCATGCACCGAGCCCTCGCCACCACCGAACCGTCCGACCTGCACATCGCCGTCTGGATCCCCACACCGGAGAGTTTCTACCGATTCATCAGCCACGACCAGGCCGGACTCAGCGTCACCAGCGCGGAGACCGTCATCGTCGGCCAGGCAGTCAAACGACCCGGCTCGCTCACCACCACTCGTCACGGGGCCGGGCTCTCGCTCTTCATGGCGGCCTTCGTCCTCCGGGCCACCGCACGCTGATCCAGCACTGCCTCCACCGCGATCGGGAGCCGCCGGAAGGTTCAGCCGTGGAGTGGCCGGGCAGTGCACGCCAGAAGGCACCTTCGGCAAGTGCCTGCTGACGCCATCGACCTGGTACGGGATACTGCGGAACGTTGCGAACTGACGATCAATCACTGAGCTGGGGGCAAACAGTGGCGGGCGGGAACGATCCTTACGCGCGGGAACTCGCGAGGCAGGCCAGAGAGCGGGAGAAGGCCCAGAAGGCCGCCGAGGCCGAGGCCAAGCGGAAGGCTCGCGAAGAGAAGCTGGCGTACGAAGCAGCCCGCGCCCAAGAGGCTGTCGACCGTACGAGCGTGGCCGAGCACGATGCCGAGCAGCTTTCCCGGCTGCTGCGTACGTCAGTCTTGGACGGGCATCCGCTGACGTTCGAGCGGTTAAGGCAGCAGTTCACTCCCGCGCCGTTCGTACCGCCCAAGGGCCGTGCCAAAGCCGCGCCCTTGCCCAGGTGGGAGGAGTACGAGCCGCAGCCGCCACGGGGGCTGCTGGGTGCTCTCGGATTCGGACGAAAAGGGTACGACGCGGAGGTCGAAGCCGCTCGCAAGCAGTTCGACAGGGCGCTGCGAGACCACGCGCGCGACGAGAAGAAGCGCGCGGAGAAGCTGCAGAAGGCCCGCGCACAGCACGAGAAGGAAAACCGGGAGGAAGCTGCCCGGGTCGAGGCGTGGAACGCCACTCTTGAGGGGCGCCATAACGCATACCAGGACAGGGATGTCGACGCTGTCGAATGGTTCGCCGACCAGGTCCTGGCAGCCTCCGTGTATCCGCACGGTTTCCCGAGGAGCCACCAGGTCTCGTTTCAGGCGGACACCGGTGACTTGCTGATCGAGATCGACCTACCACTGGAAGACGTGGTGCCTGCGGCCCGTGCGTACCGGTACGTGAAGACCCGTGACGAGATCACAGCCGTCCCGAAGCCGGACAAGGAGCGCAAGGAACTCTACGCGTCAATCCTGGCCCAGACGGCCCTGCGTACCGTCCACGAACTCTTCGCCGCCGACACCGAAGGCGTAGTCCAGTCCGTCGCCTTGAACGGGCATGTGGCCACGATCGACCGCGCCACGGGGCGCAACGTCCATCCGTGCCTGATCACGCTCCAGGCTGATCGGGCCGAGTTCGGTGAGCTGGTCCTGACGCAGGTGGACCCGCGGGCCTGCCTGAAGCGGCTGCGTTCACTGATCTCGCCCAACCCGTACGAGTTGGAGCCGGTAAGGCCGTTGGTCACGTTCGACCTGTCCAAGTTCCGCCTCATGGACAGCCTGGACGTCGTGGCCGGCCTGGACAGCCGCCCCGTACTGATGGACCTGACCCCCACAGAGTTCGAGCACCTCATCCGGCAACTGTTCGAGGCCATCGGCCTGGACAGCGTGAACACACAGCCGTCGAAGGACGAAGGTGTGGACGCGGTCGCGATGAACACGGACCCGGTCATGAAAGGGCTGTGCATCATCCAGGCCAAACGCACCAAGAACGTGGTGCCGTTCGAGACCGTCTCCGCTCTCGCCGGCGTCGTGGAACACAAGCGTGCGGCCAAGGGCATCCTGGTGACGACCTCATGGTTCGGCCGGGCGAGCGAGGCATTCGCCAACGAGCACGGGAGGCTCGAACTCCTCGACGGCGCCAACCTGGTCCACCTGTTCAAGGAGCACATGGACCTCGACGTCATCCCGGGCCCGACGCCACCGAAGCGGCGCCCGCGGTAAGCGCCACGGGCGTCGGCCCCGCTGCCCCTGCCACCGAATTGCCGAGAGAACCGCACATCGCGGTGAGTACGGTCATCACCACCGCTTCCGATCACGCACGGTGCCAGACTGAGCCTGGGGAAAGGGGTGCGCCATGGGGTTCGGGTTCCGAGTCGGGGTTCCTGGGATGAGTGTGCGGGTCTCGACGCGCGGGGTACGAACCTCGGTGGGTCCGCGTGCGGCAAGACTCAGCGTGGGCACCGGCGGGGCCCGGATGTCGTCAGGGCTCGGCCCCTTCTACGTGTCGAGTTCTCTGAGCGGAAACCGACGGCGAACGACTACGCGGCGGGCCTCGGGTCCCCGCACTGTCGTCCCGTCCGCTGCTCACCTGGACCGGGTCCGGCGTCAGGCGGAGCGAGCGCAGCAGGAGGCCGAGCGCAATGCGGCCGTCACCCGGCTACGGGAGCTACGGCAGCAGATGACGAGCGTGCATCTGCAGCCGTTTCCCGCAGCTCACCCGCCGGAGATCCCAGCGGTACCCGCGTTGGGCCTGCCCTGGGCGCTCGCCGAGGCGCAGACGTTCCATCTGCGGGGGTTGGGCCGACTGGCCCGGGTCGAGCGGGCCGCGGCGAAGCAGCGCGCGCAACAGGACGCGTCCGTGTACCTGGCCGCAGAGTCGGCACGCCTGGAGGCGGTGTGCCGGCGGTTGTCCGGCGAGGCCCAGGAGTGGTGGCAGGCCCTGGTCTCCAACGACGAGGCGACGGTCTGCGAGGCGGTGAACACGGCCTTCTCCGACAACCCCGCCGCGGGCTGTGCCGTAGGAATGGACGGCTCGGTGCTGTCCGTTGTAATGCGGCAGCAGGACCTCGACTCCCTGCCCACCCAGACAGCCGGGCTCACGCCCAACGGGCGCCCGACCCTCAAGAACCTCACCAAGCGCGACCGGCTGCTGTGGTGGCTCACCACTATGGGCTCCAACCTCGTCGCCACGCTCAAGGAAGGCTTCGCCACCGCCCCTGGTGTCACCGCGATCGACCTCGCTGTGCTGACCCGCCTGCCGAACACCCAGCGTCTCGGCGGTGCCAACACGCCGTCACGCCTGCCAGCCCCGAACGCATCTGCGCAGGTCAGCTGCCATGCCACCACCCAAGCGCCGTCGCTTCCCAAGCTGAGAGTGCGAGTTCGATTCTCGTCACCCGCTCTTTTTGAAGCCCCAGGTCTGTGGCCTGGGGCTTGTGCTTTTGTGGGGTTTTCGTGCCGTTGCGGCAGGTGAAGCCTCGGAAGATCGGGCACGCGGAGGGCACGAACTCCCGGGGCATGTCGCGGAGTCGGCCAGCGGGAGGCCGCTGATCTGCAATGTTGCTCGAAGGATCGGCATGTTCGCCGGTGAAAGCCCTCAGCTTCGCCGTCACTCGACGCGGTCCGCCGCTTCTGCCGAGGCTTCCACGGAAGCGGGCCGGGCTTTCCGCCTCGCCCTTGCCGTGCGGGGCGCTTCAGTGGTGCGCTCTCGGCATCATTCTGGTGCGTCCCAGGTTCCCCAGCCGGGCGGCGGAGAGCTTGGGGGTGCGGTGCGTTCGAGAGTGTCGGGGTCTACGGCGATCAGGCCGAAGGTGGGTTGGTAGGAGCCCCCATTCATAGGTGTCGAGGGCGCTCCGGGCCAGATGGCCGCGGATGTCGAGGCCGTCCTCCAGGGCGGCGGCGATCGTGGAGAGGGCGTCGGCACCGTAGTCGACGCACCGGCTGTCGTCGGCGGTGGCGATGGCGTCTCGGTGACGATCAGCGGGACGTCGCCGATGATGGCGGCGGTGTGACGCCGAGCGTGGTGGATGGCCTCGGGGTAGTGCTCCCAGCCCGTGAAGTGCGCTCGGCGTCGTCGGGGGTCGGGATCGGGCCGTCCACGCCGATCCTCGTACGCGTGGAGGACCGGACTCCGATCCAGTCGTCGTCGCGGGCGGCTTCGATGAAGACGTCCTCTCTGGGGTTGCCGTAGGCGGCGGTCGCGGCTTCCGCGCCGGGCATCGCCTGCTGATGGACCTGGTTGACGGCCTTTAGGGCTATGGAGGGAGGCCGATCTCCACCTTGGAAAACCCGGCGGGGGCAAGTTCGACGCGCGCCCGTTCGATGCTGAACCGGTAGTCGGTGAAGCCCGGTTCGGCGAGCAGGTCCATGTCCTCGCGCCGGCGGTGGTAGCTGTCGCAGGCGTCACCACTGGGGTTCGGGGAGCGTGCTGTCCGCTTCGTGTTCCCGGTGTCACCAGTCGCTGTTGACGTTGTTGCCCTCGAGCCGGTGGGCGGCGGTGAAGCTGCCCCGGAGGGAATCGGCGGGGAAGGGTGACCTGTGGAAGGGGTTTTCACGGCCGGGCCGCTCAACTCGTGGTCGGTCCGGGCCAGACGGCGGACGCGTCGTCACGACCGGGATCGGGCAGGCGGACCGGGCGGACCGGGACGGTGCGGGTGTGCCCTTCCGTCACCGTCGTCCAGCGGGCGGGGCGTCCCGCATAGCACAGGGCGGTCAGAACGAAGACGCCGTCGGCGTAGACCTCGACGTACTCGCCGATGGTGAGTACACGCAGGGTGGTCGCGGGCTCGGTCAGGACGGTCTCGCCCAGTGGCGCGCCGGCGGGACCGGTGATCCAGAGGTTCTTGCCGTCGCAGCCGACCACCAGGGCCGGACCGTCGTCGCCGGTGCGAAGGGTGACCTCCACACGCCCGGAGACAGCGATATCGCCGACCGCGTGCAGCGCCGGGTCCGTCGTCTCCTCCAGCAGCCAGGTGTCGAGGCCGGGCCACCACTCCAGGCGGGGTGCCGAACCCTCGCGTATGACAAGGGACTTGGGCTGGGCCAGCATGCCGCGGCAGCGGTCACCCGCATCCTTCAGATCAACCCGGCGGGGTGTGGTGTGCAGGACGACGCGGGAGCCGTCAGGAGCCGTGATGACGCGGGGAGCGTACGAGCCGGTCGGGCCCAGTGGGCCACGGCGGGTCCACGGTCCCCGCAGCCGCGGCGCGGTCCACGCCTCGAAGCCGCGGGTCGCGCCGAGCGAGCCGATCAGCAACCAGCTTTCGTCGTCGAGGCGTTCGAGGACCGGGCACTCCAACTCGTCCACGTCACCGGGTGAGATGAGCGGCGGGTGGACCGTCCAGTGCTCCAGGTCGTCCGAAGTCGCCCACCCCACACAGCCGCTGGCCTCGACGGGAAGCGACGCGTCGGCGGCGCAGACGACCATGACCCAGCCGTCCGACTCGTCGTCGCGCACCACGAACGGGTCGCGCCAGCCCATGCGTTCGCCGGTGCGGTACCAGCGGTCGTCCGCCTCGGCGACCGGCCCGGTGCCGTGGCGGCGCCAGCCGGTGCCGTCCGTGCGGTCGGAGTACGCGAGGCCGACGGACTGCAACGGCCAGCCGCCGTCGGTCAGTCCGCTGACGCCCGTGTAGAACATCGCCGAACCGGCCCCCTGTCGTACGGGGTGCATCGTCCACACCGCCTGCTGGTCGAATCGGCCGGGCAGGCCGTTGCCGAAGGCGGTGCCCTCGGGCCGCCAGGCGACCAGGTCGGTGGAGGTGGCCCTGCCGTAGGAGGTCTCCATCCTCAGGTGGTCGAACTCGCTCGTCCAGGGGCCCTGAAGGTGCAGCACGGTGTAGGTGCCGTCGTCGTCGCGGAGCAGGGCGAAGTCGTTCACGCAGAGGCCGGGCGGGGCGTATCGCATGCACAGTTCCTGTCGGCTCGCAGCGCGCAAACGCGTGCGCTGACCAATGATCTCGAAGGTCTCGCTTGAGAATCGGCCCCAGTAAAACTGAACGCAAACGCTTGCGCAACAACGAGGCCGGGTTTACGGTCACGTCACCCACAGATCACACCGACGTGAAACCGACGGGAGAAAAGCGCTGTGACCGTCAGCATCACCGATGTCGCCCGCACCGCCGGAGTCTCGGCGTCCACCGTGTCCCGTGCCCTGCGCGGCCGGCCGGGTGTCTCCGACGAAGTGCGGGCACAGATCACGGCCGTCGCCGCACAACTCGGCTATACGGCGTCCCGCTCGGCCTCCAGCCTGGCCAGCGGGCGGACCTTCACGATCGGGGTCGTGGTGCCGTACGTGGGCCGCTGGTTCTTCGGCACCGTGCTGGACGCCGCCGAGCACGTGTTCAGCGCCGCCGGCTACGACGTCCTGCTGTACAACCTGGGCTCCCCGGAGACACGCAAGCGCTTCTTCACCAGGATGCCGGTCCGCAAGCGGGTCGACGCCGTGCTGTCGCTGCTCATCCCCGACGAGGAGGAGTCGGCGGCGCTGCGGTCGCTCGGGGTGCCGCTGGCCAGCACGGTCGGCGGTGCCCGGCCCGGCTTCAC
>NZ_JAENRY010000410.1 GCF_016612545.1 Streptomyces sp. MBT65
CGGGGGGATACGGCCGTACGGGTGAGCCGTGGTGATGTCGGACAAGGTGTGGAGGGCGGGGCCACGTTCGCATGGCCCGAGAACCGAGCGGCCCGACAACCCGGTAGCCAGACGGCCCAACACCACGCCGCCCCACCCGTACGGCCGTATCCCCCCGCGGCCGGCGCCCTACCAATTGCCCCCTCCGCGACGACCGGCCAACTCCCGGTCGGCGCCGCGCTCTACCTCGATCGCCTCGACGCGTCTCCTGACCGCGCCCCAGCCACCTCACGACCGTCCGCAGCCCACTTCTGACCGCCGCCCCGCCCCTCCGTGATCACCCCGTAAGGTTCGCGCCACCGACTCGACACCCACTGTTCCGTGTCCGCTAGGCGGACCTCTGCGGCATAAGGCACTCCGTGCCGGATACGGTGGGTACATCATGAGCGCTTCGCAGACCTCTGACGTCCCCACTCTCCTCGTCAAGATCTTCGGCAAGGACAGGCCGGGCATCACGGCCGGACTCTTCGACACCCTCGCCGCCTACTCCGTCGACGTGGTCGACATCGAGCAGGTCGTCACCCGTGGCCGGATGGTGTTGTGCGCACTCGTGACCCCACCGCCCGCCGGGCTCGAAGGGGATCTGCGGGCCACCGTGCACAGCTGGGCCGAGTCGATGAAGATGCAGGCCGAGATCATCTCCGGCCTCGGCGACAACCGGCCGCGTGGACTCGGGCGTTCGCTGGTGACCGTGCTCGGCCACCCCCTCACCGCGGAGTCCACCGCCGCGATCGCCGCCCGGATCACCAAGGCCGGCGGCAACATCGACCGTATCTTCCGGCTCGCCAAGTACCCCGTGACAGCGGTCGAGTTCGCGGTGTCCGGGGTGGAGACCGAGCCCCTGCGCACCGCCCTCGTCACCCACGCGGCGACGTTCGGCGTCGACATCGCCGTCGTGGCGGCGGGGCTGCACCGGCGGGCCCAGCGGCTCGTCGTCATGGACGTCGACTCCACGCTCATCCAGGACGAGGTCATCGAACTGTTCGCCGCGCACGCCGGCTGCGAGGCCGAGGTCGCCGAGGTGACCGCCGCCGCGATGCGCGGGGAGCTGGACTTCGAGCAGTCGCTGCACGCGCGCGTGGCGTTGCTCGCGGGGCTGGACGCCTCGGTCGTGGACAAGGTCCGCAGCGAGGTGCGGCTGACGCCGGGGGCTCGCACTCTCATCCGTACGCTCAAGCGGCTCGGCTACCAAGTCGGCGTCGTATCGGGCGGGTTCACCCAGGTCACCGACGACCTCAAGGACCGGCTCGGGCTCGACTTCGCCCAGGCCAACACCCTGGAGGTCGTCGACGGGAAGCTGACCGGCAAGGTCACCGGCGAGATCGTCGACCGCGCGGGCAAGGCACGGCTCCTGCGCCGCTTCGCCGCCGAGGCGGGCGTACCGCTCGCGCAGACCGTGGCGATCGGCGACGGCGCCAACGACCTGGACATGCTCAACGCGGCCGGTCTCGGCGTCGCCTTCAACGCGAAACCGGTCGTACGGGAGGCCGCGCACACGGCGGTGAACGTGCCGTTCCTCGACACCGTGCTGTATCTGCTGGGCGTCACCCGCGAAGAGGTCGAGGCCGCGGACACGCACGACGAGGACTGATCCCGGAGACGTGGACCTCGCACAGCCTTCGGGCCCGGCACCGCGTGGTGCCGGGCCCCTTGTGCTGTGGGTCGACGGGGCTATGTGTTTGCGGGACTGCGTGTCCGCGTGCCGTGCGGGGCCGCACGTCCGCCGGTCTATTCGGACGGCGCCCAGTAGTCGTCCAGCGTGGCCACGCCCGGCTCCAGTGCCTTCCAGGAACCGGTGAACGACAGGACGGCGAAGCCGGCGGCCGCGAACCCGCGCTGGTTCAGCCACTCACGGGCCTCGGCGGATCCCGCGCCCGCTCCGGGGAGGATCTCGGCCAGGCCCTGCACGCTCGGGTTGTGGCCGACGAGGATCACGTTCCGCGCGTCGTCCGGCGTCTCGTTCAGCACCGCGATCAGCTCACCGGGGGAAGCCTCGTAGAGCCGCTCCTCGTAGACGGTTTTCGGCCGGTGCGCGAGCTCGTGGACGGCGAGTTTCCAGGTCTCGCGGGTCCGGACCGCGGTGGAGCAGAGGGCCAGATCGAAGGGGATGCCGGTGTCGGCCAGCCTGCTTCCGGCGGTGGCCGCGTCCAGGCGGCCCCGCTCAGCGAGCGGCCGCTCGTGATCGGTCACCTGGGGCCAGTCGGCCTTCGCATGCCGGAAGAGGACAATCCTGCGGGGTTCTGCGACGCTCATGGGATCCAGCTTCGCATGAAACAGGCCATGGGGCGCAGGGAGTTGACGGGGCTGCTCCGCGAGTGCTCAGCGGGTACTCGGCCCGGTACTCAGCGGGCTATGAGCTGCTGCACACGCTCGAACAGATGGGTGATCACCGGGTCCGAGGCCGCCGCTTGCGCGTCCGTCGGGTTGAGCATCATCACGAGCAGCACGACGAACGCGAGCGCCGGCAGGGCGAGGGCCCACCACGGCAGCCTGATGTCGACGCCGCCCGTGGTCGCCGGGTGGGGCCGGGTGTGCGTAGGGGCCGACATGAGTGCCTCCGCTGGTCTCCGGGTGGTCCGCGATCCGCTTCTCGCGGTCACAACTCGAAGGTACGGAACACGCGGCCCCCAACCCATCCGGAGATCCACCCACTTGACCCTGAGCCTCACCCCCTAGGGGATGGTGGGGAGAACCCCACCATCGGCCCACGGAGGCGCACTTACCGGCACACGGTCACCGGGAGGCGGGCGCGGCGCTCACGGAGAGGCGATCGTCGCGATGACGGCGATGACGATGAAGATGGCGAAGAACGAGCCGAAGACGATGAGCATCTTCCGCTGGCCGTTCTGGGGGTTCGGGTCGAGCACTGGCATACGGCAAGTCTCGCACCCACCGTCCGGGCCGCGTCCGCCGGGGCGGGTTCAGCGGGCCGCCTCGTCCTCCACCGTACGGTTGCGGCCCGCGAGGACGCCCACGGCCATCTGCGGGACCATCAGGCCGGCCATGAGGGCGATCGGCAGTCCCCAGCCGCCGCTGTGCTGGTAGAGCACACCGACCAGGAGCGGCCCCGGGATGGAGATCAGATACCCGGTGCTCTGCGCGAAGGCCGACAACTGGGCGACGCCCGCGCCGGTCCTGGCCCGCATCCCGACCATCGTCAGGGCGAGCGGGAACGAGCAGTTGGCGATGCCGAGCAGCACGGCCCAGGCCCAGGCGCCGCCGGCCGGCGCGAGGTACAGGCCCGCGTATCCGACGAGGCCGCAGACGCCGAGCGCGATCACGATGGGGCCCTGCCGGGGCAGCCGGGTGGCCAGGCGCGGGATGACGAAGGCCAGCGGCACGCCCATCACCATGGTGACGGCCAGCAGCAGCCCGGCGGTGCCCGCGGAGACCCCCGCGTCCCGGAAGATCTGCGCCATCCAGCCCATCGTGATGTACGCGGCGGTGGCCTGGAGCCCGAAGAACACGGCGAGCGCCCAGGCGGTACGGCTGCGGGTGATCCGCAGCACCGGCCGCGCCCGCTCGGCCTCCCACGCGCGGGTGGACTGTCCCCCGGGCGCCTCCGACCCGGACGGTGCCTCCCGGTGTCGTACGAGAGCGGTCCACGGCAGTACGGCGGCCGCGGCCGGCACTGCCCAGACGGCCAGGCCGGAGCGCCAACTGCCGCCCAGGGCATCGGTCATGGGCACGGTGACCGCCGCGGCGGAGGCCGTGCCGAGGGCCAGGGCCATCGAGTAGAGGCCGGTCATGGAGCCGACCCGGTCCGGGAACCAGCGCTTGACGATCACCGGCATCAGGACGTTGCTGACCGCGATGCCCATCAGCGCGAGCGCGCTGCCGGCCAGGAAGCCGGCCGTGCCGCCTATGTAGGGCCGTACGAGCAGGCCCGTGGTGATGAGGACCATGCCCGCGCAGACCACTGCGGCAGGGCCGAAGCGGCGGGCGAGGCGCGGGGCCATGACGCCGAAGACGGCGAAGCACAGCGGGGGCACGGAGGTGAGCAGTCCGGCGACGCTGCCGCTCATGCCGAGCCCCTCGCGGACCTCTTCGAGGAGGGCGCCGAGGCTGGTGATGGCGGGGCGGAGGTTCAGCGCGGCGAGCACGATGCCGAGGACGAGCAGACGCGTCGTCCACGCGTGCGTGGACGCTTTCCCGGTCTGCTTCCCCGTCGGCGCCGGGGAGTCGCTCACGGTGGAGCCGCTGACGTTCGTCGTGGACTTCAGTGTCCGGGTTTCCTCGCTTGCCATGCCGACCATCATAGAATGATGGGATGATTGGTTGTCCATCCCCGGGTGGCCCGCTCCCGCCCCGCGCATGCGAAGGTGTCCCATGCCCCTGAGCCACCCCCGCCGTTCGGCGCTGTCCGAGCAGGTCATCGCCTCGCTGCGGAACCAGATCACCTCGGGCGAGTGGCCGGTCGGCTCCCGGATCCCGACCGAGCCGGAGCTGGTCGAGCAGCTCGGGGTGGCCCGCAACACGGTCCGCGAGGCCGTCCGGGCGCTCGCGCACAACGGTCTGCTGGACATCCGCCAGGGCTCGGGCACGTACGTCGTGGCGACGAGCGAGCTGGCCGGCGTGATGCACCGCCGCTTCGCGGACGCCGACCCCCGGCACATCGCCGAACTGCGCTCCACACTGGAGTCGTCGGCGGCGCAGCTCGCGGCCGAGCGGCGCACCGAGAAGGACCTCAAGCAGCTGGACGCCCTCCTCGTACGGCGTGAGGAGGCCTGGGAGTCGGGCGACACGGAGGCCTTCGTGACGGCCGACGCGACGCTGCACATGGCCGTGGTGGCGGCCTCGCACAACGACGTCATGACGGCGATGTACGCCGACCTGGGCGAGGTGCTCCGGGACTGGCTGCGCGCGGACGTCGGCGAGGCGCTGACTCCGGAGACGTACATGGACCACACGCGGCTGGTGGACGCGATCCGCGCGGGAGACGCGCAGGCGGCCGCCGAGGAGGCCGCGGGCTATCCGTTCGTGTGCCGCCCGGGACGCTTCGACCCGCCCGCCCAGGAGGCTTCGTAGGGGCTCAGCCCGTCCGTTTCTGGTGGCTGACCCACACCGCGCGGACGTCCTCCCAGCAGCGGCCGGTGAGCCGTACGGTCTGCGCCGGGCCGGCGTCGGTCGCGATGCCGTCGCTGTCGACGTCCCACCAGCGGTCGCACTCGATGTGGAGGCTGACGCGGTCGGTCCGGGGGTACGGGTTGTGGCAGTACGCGATCACGTGCGAGCCGTGGACGGCGGTGCGGCAGTCGGCTCCGAACAGCTGGGGTGCGGCCGGTTTTCGGGCCTCCACGCGTACGTGGGGCATCGCCTCGTACGCCAGGGAGATGACGAGCGCGACGGCGACGGTCACTGAGGCCAGGCTGCGGGACAGGCGCACAAGGGAAACCTCCTCGGCGGTGCTGGGGAGGGAATCGCGTGGTGAACGCGTAATCCAGGGTGCGCAGTTGTGCCCTGCCCCCGCCCGGCCGGAGGGGCCGAACGGGTGACGCCCCGCTCCCCGCGCGGTGCGGGGAACGGGGCGTCGACGCCGTAGGAAGAGGCGGGCCGGGAGGTCAGGCTCCGATGGCGTGCAGGCCGCCGTCCACGTGGATGATCTCGCCCGTGGTCTTCGGGAACCAGTCACTCAGGAGGGCGACGATGCCCTTGCCGGCGGGCTCCGGGTCCTTGAGGTCCCACTCCAGGGGGGAGCGGTTGTCCCACACGGCGGCCAGCTCGTCGAAGCCCGGGATGGACTTGGCGGCCATCGAGCCGAGCGGGCCGGCGGAGACGAGGTTGCAGCGGATGTTCTGCTTGCCCAGGTCGCGGGCGAGGTAGCGGCTGGTGGCCTCCAGGGCGGCCTTGGCCGGGCCCATCCAGTCGTACTGCGGCCACGCGAAGGACGCGTCGAAGGTGAGGCCGACGACGGAGCCGCCGTTCTGCATCAGCGGCAGGCAGGCCATCGTCAGCGACTTCAGGGAGAACGCCGAGACGTGCATGGCCGTCGCGACCGACGCGAAGGGCGTGTTGAGGAAGTTGCCGCCGAGCGCGTCCGGCGGCGCGAAGCCGATGGAGTGCACGACACCGTCCAGGCCGCCCAGCTCCTCGCCCACGACGTCGGCGAGACGCGCCAGGTGCTCGTCGTTCGTCACGTCGAGCTCGATGACCTTGGTGGGCTTCGGGAGCTTCTTGGCGATGCGCTCGGTCAGCGTGGGCCGCGGGAACGCGGTCAGGATGATCTCGGCGCCCTGCTCCTGGGCCTGCTTGGCGGCGTGGAAGGCGATGGAGGACTCCAGCAGCACACCGCTGATCAGGACGCGCTTGCCCTCGAGAATTCCGCTCATGGTGATCAGTGACCCATTCCCAGTCCGCCGTCTACGGGGATGACGGCTCCAGTGATGTACGAGGCGTCGTCCGAGGCGAGGAACCGCACCGTCGCGGCGACCTCCTCGGGCTGCGCGTACCGGCCGAGCGGCACCTGCTTCATGATGGCCTCGCGCTGCTCGTCGGTGAGCGCCTTGGTCATGTCGGTGTCGACGAAGCCGGGCGCGACGACGTTGAAGGTGATGTTGCGCGAGCCCAGCTCACGGGCGAGGGAGCGCGCGAAGCCCACCAGGGCGGCCTTGGAGGCGGCGTAGTTCGACTGGCCGGGGCCGCCCATCAGGCCGACGACCGACGAGATGAGGACGACGCGGCCCTTCTTGGCGCGCAGCATCGCGCGGTTGGCGCGCTTGACGACGCGGAAGGTGCCGGTGAGGTTGGTGTCGATGACCGAGGTGAAGTCCTCCTCGGTCATGCGCATGAGGAGCTGGTCCTTGGTGACGCCGGCGTTGGCGATCAGGACCTCGACCGGGCCGTGCTCGGCCTCGATCTCCTTGTAGGCCTGCTCCACCTGCTCGGGGTCGGTGATGTCGCACTTGACGGCCAGGAAGCCGGCCGGCGGCTCCCCCGAGCGGTATGTGATGGCGACCTTGTCGCCGGCATCGGCGAACGCGCGGGCGATGGCGAGGCCGATGCCCCGGTTGCCTCCGGTGACGAGAACCGAGCGGCTCAACGGATCACCCTTTCGATAGCGGTTCTGCACGCCTGCCCGATACACCTGGTTGACAGGCGGCTTTATCGAAAATCTATCGGTCAGCCCCGTCCGGCGGACAATCGGGCACCGACAGTGGCTTACCGACCTCGCTGTCGGGTCCCTACAGAAAGTGCCGACGCAGCGCGGAAACGTGTGGTCCCCGCACCCACTCGCGCGACATGATCGGACCCGACAGGCCACGACAGCAGGGAGACCTCCGTGCCTCATTCCATCGACGAAGCCTTCACGGCACTTCCGCTACGCGCCCTGGCCGACGCCGCGCTGGCACGCGCGCGTGCGCTCGGCGCCGAGCACGCGGACTTCCGGTTCGAGCGGGTGCGCAGCGCGTCCTGGCGGCTGCGGGACGCCCGGCCCGCCGGTACGTCGGACACCACCGACCTGGGGTACGCGGTGCGGGTCGTGCACGGCGGCACCTGGGGGTTCGCGTCGGGCGTGGACCTGAGCCTGGACGCCGCCGCCAAGGTCGCCTCGCAGGCGGTGGCGATGGCGAAGCTCTCCGCCCAGGTGATCAAGGCGGCCGGGTCGGACGAGCGGGTCGAGCTGGCCGCCGAGCCCGTGCACGAGGAGCGGACGTGGATCTCGTCGTACGAGATCGATCCGTTCTCGGTGCCCGACGAGGAGAAGGCGGGGCTGCTGGCGGACTGGAGTGCCCGGCTGCTCGCGGCGGACGGCGTCAACCACGTGGACGCCTCGCTGCTCACCGTGCACGAGAACAAGTTCTACGCCGACACCGCCGGGACGGTGACCACCCAGCAGCGGGTCCGGCTGCATCCGCAGTTGAACGCGGTGTCGGTCGACGAGTCGAGCGGTGAGTTCGACTCCATGCGCACCATCGCGCCGCCCGTGGGCCGCGGTTGGGAGTACCTGACGGGCACCGGCTGGGACTGGGACGAGGAACTGGCCAGGATCCCCGAGCTGCTCGCCGAGAAGATGCGCGCGCCGAGCGTCGAGGCGGGCCTCTACGACCTCGTCGTCGACCCGTCCAACCTCTGGCTGACGATCCACGAGTCCATCGGCCACGCCACCGAACTGGACCGCGCGCTCGGCTACGAGGCCGCCTACGCCGGCACGTCCTTCGCCACCTTCGACAAGCTCGGCAAGCTCAAGTACGGCTCCGAGCGGATGAACGTCACCGGGGACCGCACCGCCGAACACGGCCTCGCCACCATCGGCTACGACGACGAGGGCGTCGAGGGCCAGTCCTGGGACCTGGTCAAGGACGGCACCCTGGTCGGCTACCAACTCGACCGCCGTATCGCCAAGTTGACCGGCTTCGACCGCTCGAACGGCTGCGCCTACGCCGACTCCCCCGGCCATGTGCCGGTACAGCGCATGGCCAACGTGTCGTTGCAGCCGGACCCGGCGGGGCTGTCCACGGAGGATCTGATCGGCGGGGTCGACCGCGGGATCTACGTGGTCGGCGACCGGTCGTGGTCGATCGACATGCAGCGCTACAACTTCCAGTTCACCGGGCAGCGATTCTTCAAGATCGAGAACGGGCGGATCACCGGACAGCTGCGGGACGTCGCGTACCAGGCGACGACCACGGACTTCTGGGGGTCCATGGCGGCCGTCGGCGGTCCCCAGACCTACGTCCTGGGCGGCGCCTTCAACTGCGGCAAGGCCCAGCCGGGCCAGGTCGCGGCGGTCTCGCACGGTTGCCCGTCGGCCCTCTTCCAGGGCGTCAACATCCTCAACACCACGCAGGAGGCCGGTCGATGAGTCCTCGTACGAACAAGCCGCACGAGATCGTCGAGCGCGCCCTCGAGCTGTCGCGGGCCGACGGCTGTGTCGTCATCGCCGACGAGCAGTCGACCGCCAACCTCCGCTGGGCGGGCAACGCGCTGACCACGAACGGCGTCACGCGCGGGCGCACGCTCACCGTCATCGCGACCGTCGACGGCAAGGAGGGCACCGCCTCGGGGGTCGTGTCCCGGTCCGCCGTCACCCCTGAGGAGCTGGAACCGCTGGTGCGGGCCGCCGAGGCCGCCGCGCGCGGTGCGGCGCCCGCCGAGGACGCGCAGCCGCTGGTCACGGGCGTACCGGAGTCGCCCGACTTCACGGACGCGCCCGCCGAGACCTCGTCCTCCGTGTTCACCGACTTCGCGCCGGCGCTCGGCGAATCGTTCGCACGCGCGCGTGCGGGCGGTCGCGAGCTGTACGGCTTCGCCAACCACGAGCTGGTCTCCAGCTACCTGGGTACGTCGACGGGCCTGCGCCTGCGCCACGACCAGCCCAACGGGACGCTGGAGCTCAACGCCAAGTCCCCGGACCGTACGCGCTCGGCGTGGGCCGGCCGCTCGACCCGGGACTTCAAGGACGTCGACCCGGCGGCCCTGGACGCCGAGTTGGCCGTACGACTGGGCTGGGCGGAGCGGAAGATCCCGTTGCCCGCGGGCCGCTACGAGACGCTGCTGCCGCCGACCGCGGTCGCGGACCTGCTGATCTACCAGATGTGGTCGGCGTCGGGCCGGGACGCGGTCGAGGGCCGCACGGTGTTCTCCAAGCCGGGCGGCGGCACCCGGGTCGGCGAGCGGCTCACCGAACTGCCGTTGACGCTGCGCAGCGACCCGAACGAACCGGGCCTGGAATCCGCCCCGTTCGTGCTCGCGCACACCTCAGGGGGCGACCAGTCGGTGTTCGACAACGGGCTGCCGTTGACCGCCACCGAGTGGGTGCGCGAGGGCGAGTTGCAGCACCTGCTGACCAGCCGGCACAGCGCGGGGCTGACCGGGCTGCCGGTCGCGCCGGCGATCGACAACCTGATCCTGAGCGGGGGCGAGGACACCTCCCTGGAGGAGATGGTCGCCAACACCGAGCGCGGGCTGCTGCTCACCTGCCTCTGGTACATCCGCGAGGTCGACCCGGCGACGCTGCTGCTCACCGGGCTGACCCGGGACGGCGTCTACCTCGTGGAGAACGGCGAGGTGGCGGGCGAGGTGAACAACTTCCGGTTCAACGAGTCGCCGGTGGATCTGCTGGGGCGGGCGACCGAGGCGGGGCGGACGGAAAAGACGCTGCCGAGGGAATGGAGCGACTGGTTCACCAGGGCCGCGATGCCCGCGCTGCGGGTGCCGGACTTCAATATGAGCTCTGTCAGTCAGGGCGTATAACCTCGTACCTGACTCACGAGACCATCCCAAGGAGATACGAGAACCGTGACGGACATCGTCGACGAACTGCAGTGGCGCGGGCTCATCGCCCTCTCCACTGACGAGGACGCATTGCGCAAGGCGTTCGCGGACGGTCCCGTCACGTTCTATTGCGGTTTCGACCCGACCGCGCCCAGCCTGCACCTCGGCAACCTCGTGCAGATCCTGACGATGCGCCGGATCCAGCAGGCGGGCAACCGTCCGCTGGGCCTGGTCGGCGGTGCCACGGGCCTGATCGGCGACCCGAAGCCGAACGCGGAGCGGACGCTCAACTCACCCGACGTCGTGGCCCATTGGGTGGAGCGCCTGCGCGCGCAGATCGCCCCGCTGCTGGACTTCGAGGGCCCGCACGCCGCGATCATGGTCAACAACCTGGACTGGACCCAGGGCCTGTCGGCCATCGAGTTCCTGCGGGACGTGGGCAAGCACTTCCGGGTCAACAAGATGATCGCCAAGGAGGCCGTCTCCCGTCGGCTCAACTCCGACGCGGGCATCAGCTACACCGAGTTCAGCTACCAGATCCTCCAGGGCATGGACTTCCTGGAGCTGTACCGCAGGCACGGCTGCACGCTCCAGACCGGCGGCAGCGACCAGTGGGGCAACCTCACCTCGGGCACCGACCTGATCCACCGGGCCGAGCCGGAGGCCGTGGTGCACGCGCTGGGCACCCCGCTGATCACCAAGGCCGACGGCACCAAGTTCGGCAAGACGGAGTCCGGCACGGTCTGGCTCGACCCCGAGATGACCACGCCGTACGCCTTCTTCCAGTTCTGGCTGAACGCGGACGACCGGGACGTCTCCAAGTTCCTGCGCATCTTCAGCTTCAAGTCCCACGAGGAGATCGAGGAGCTGGAGCGGCAGACCGAGGAGCGTCCCCAGGCGCGTGCCGCGCAGCGCGCGCTGGCCGAGGAGCTGACGACGCTGGTGCACGGCGCCGAGCAGACGGCCGCCGTCACCGCCGCATCCAAGGCCCTCTTCGGGCAGGGCGAGCTGGCGGAGCTGGACGAGAGGACGCTGGCCGCGTCCCTCTCCGAGCTGCCGCACGTCCAGGTCGCCGAACTCGGCCCGGTCGTCGACCTGTTCGCCGAGGTCGGTCTGGTGGCGAGCAAGTCCGCCGCGCGGCGGACCGTGAAGGAGGGCGGGGCCTACGTGAACAACGTGAAGGTCGCCGCGGAGGACGCCGTGCCGGCGAAGGAAGATCTGCTGCACGGGCGGTGGCTGGTGCTGCGGCGGGGCAAGAAGAACCTGGCGGCCGTGGAGGTCACGGGCGCGTGAGTGCTTGAGCGCATGACGAGGGGGCGGTCTCCCGGACCGGGAGACCGCCCCCTCGTCGTACGACTGTCAGGCTCTCTGTTTGTTCTTGCCGATCGTCGCCATGTACGCCATGTCGACCACGAAGACGATGATGATCGCGGCGATGAGCTGGAACGCGTGGCGGCTCCAGTCGATGCCGCTGGTCGCGTCGACGCCGGCCGCCCGGGCGATCGCGTTGCCGACGATGGCGCCGAGAATGCCGCAGATGGTGGTCAGCCAGAGCGGACTGTGCTGCTTGCCCGGGATGATCGCCTTCGCGATCAGGCCCAGCACGAATCCCACGATGATCGCCCACAACCAGCCCATGGCTGCCTCCTAGTACGGCTCGACGTGCGACCTGAGCATTACGCCAAGTGTGGGTCCGGTCGCCGTACGGCGCATGTCGGGTACGGCCATACGCGCTACGGCGCAGCTCGGTCGCCCAGGCCCGATGTGCCCCGGTCTCGAAGGCGGCGGAGGCGCGGCGTAACGTAGGACGTGTCGGGGCCCGGTTCCCGGATCGGGTGCGAACCGGGGTGCGGGCCGGGGAGAGTCCGATGCGGGCGGATGGTGGAATGTGATGCGGAAGCTGCACGGCGAGGGCAACGCCCAGGTGTTCCGGATCACCGGAGCCCGGACGGGACTCGCGGAGGACATTCGCGGACGGCAGCGCCGCTATGTCATCTCGATGTCGATCCGTACGGTGTCGGTGATCCTCGCCTGCGCGCTGTGGAACGTCGAACGGCACGTCGCGATCGTCGCGTTGGTGCTCGGTGTGCTGCTCCCCTATGTCGCCGTCGTGATCGCGAACGCGGGACGGGAGAACGCGCCGGGGCTTCCGTCCACGTTCGTCACCACGCCGCTGCGGCCGATGATCACACCGCCGCGCTCCGACGAGGCGTTCACGGAACCCGTCCCGGAAGGGGTCGTGCCCGAGCCGGCACCCCGGGTCGGAGGCGAACCGTACGACCGGTCGTGACCATGGCGAACGTGCCATAACCGGAAGTCGGCTCCGCACCAAGCTCAAGAAAAGCTCAGATCAATCATGTTGTTCCGGTGCCGGGCGACCGGCTCCCCGTGACATACTTCGTACGCGCTCCGCATCCCCCGTCGGAGCGACGGACCGACGCCGGGCAGCTCCCCCCGTGGCTGCTCGGCGTCGCCTTTTCAGCGCATCTGTGAGACGAAATTCCGTGAGTTCCCGTGAGTGACGAGACACCCATCTGCTCCGCGAAGGGCTGCCGCGCCGACGCCGTGTGGGTGCTCGCGTGGAACAACCCGAAGATCCATACGCCGGAGCGCCGCAAGACGTGGCTCGCGTGCGAGGAGCATCGCGAGCATCTGTCGCAGTTCCTCGGTGTGCGGGGGTTCCTGAAGGACGTCGTCGCGTTCGAGGACTGGGAAGAGCCCGAGGCGTCGGCTTCGTAGAGCTGCGGGCCTGCCTCGTAGGGACTGCGAGCCCTCGTAGGGACTGCGGGACTCCAGCGGCTACTGGCCCTCGTCAGGGCTACTCGCCTGCGAGGGGTGCTCAGCCGCCGATCGCCGACATCGGCCGGTCCGGCTGGAGAAACGACGGGTCGTCGAGGCCCGAGCCCGCCTTCTTGCCCCACATCGCCTGGCGCCAGACGCGGGCGATCTCCTCGTCGGGGGCGTCGGAGCGGAGCGCGGCGCGGAGGTCGGTCTCCTCGCGGGCGAACAGGCAGTTGCGTATCTGGCCGTCGGCGGTGAGGCGGGTGCGGTCGCAGGCTCCGCAGAACGGGCGGGTGACCGAGGCGATGACGCCCACGCGGTGCGGGCCGCCGTCCACGATCCAGCGTTCGGCCGGGGCCGAGCCGCGTTCCTCCGAGCCCTCGGTGGTCAGCTCGAAGCGGGTGCGGAGGGAGGCCAGAATGTCGCCGGCCGTGACCATGCC
This sequence comes from Streptomyces sp. MBT65, assembly GCF_016612545.1. Classification (GTDB taxonomy): domain Bacteria; phylum Actinomycetota; class Actinomycetes; order Streptomycetales; family Streptomycetaceae; genus Streptomyces. Next base: position 13,478 of record NZ_JAENRY010000410.1, read on the forward strand.
GTCGCGGGTCCAGCCGTGCTGGGCGTCCAGGGGCATCTGCTCGATGAAGCGCAGTTCGTAGTCGTGCGCCACGGCCCAGGCCAGCAGGTCCGGGGCCTCGTCGGCGTTGAGTCCCGGCATCAGCACCGAGTTGATCTTCACCGGGGTCAGGCCCGCGTCGTGGGCGGCTTCCAGGCCCGCGAGGACGTCCTTGAGGCGGTCGCGGCGGGTGAGGGTCTTGAAGACGTCGGGGCGCAGGGTGTCCAGGGAGACGTTGACCCGGTCCAAGCCCGCTGCCTTCAGGGCGGTCGCGGTGCGCTTGAGGCCGATGCCGTTGGTCGTGATGGACATCTGGGGGCGGGGCTCCAGAGCCGCGACCCGCTCGACGATGCCGACCAGGCCGGGGCGCAGCAGGGGCTCGCCGCCGGTGAAGCGGACCTCCTCGATGCCCAGGGAAGTGACCGCGATGTCTATCAGGCGGACGATCTCGTCGTCCGTGAGGAGGTCGGGCTTGGCCAGCCATTGCAGGCCCTCCTCGGGCATGCAGTACGTACACCGGAGGTTGCACCGGTCGGTCAGCGAAACCCGAAGGTCGGTGGCTACGCGGCCATAGGTGTCGATGAGCATGTGGGCCCCCTCCCTCGTTTTCGGATCGCATGTTTTCCGACACCTGCGAGCCTACGCGACACCTCTGACAACACGAGCGGCCCGATCCCACGAGGTACGACACGGCCGCGTCGTAGGGATACCTACGACGCGGCCGTGTCGTACCT
>NZ_JAENRY010000411.1 GCF_016612545.1 Streptomyces sp. MBT65
GGGCTATCTGCTGAAGGACCGGGTGTTCGACGCGGAGCAGTTCGTGGACGCCGTACGGCGGGTGGCGGGCGGCGGGACGGTGATGGATCCACAGGTGATCCAGCAGTTGCTGGCCCGGCGGGCGGCCGACGACCGGCCGCTGGGGCGGCTCACGCCCCGGGAGGTCGAGGTGCTCGAACTGATGGCGCAAGGGCGGTCGAACGTGGCGATCGCGGGGCAACTCGTCGTGACGGAACGGGCGATCGGGAAGCACACGTCCAACATTTTCGCCAAACTGGGACTGGAAGTCTCCGACGACGACAATCGCCGCGTGCTGGCGGTATTGGCCTATTTGGACTGGGGACGCTGAGCACTAGCTGTGAGTCGATCACAACTGCTGGTGTTTAAAGGGCAGTTGCCAGGGGACTTACCCAAGAATCTCTCATCAGTTTCTGAGACGGCTGAACACTCCTGTGACCCCCTGCGTATCAAAGGGCGCCGCTTCACTCCTGTCGGGCGCCCTCGCTGCCCCGCAAGGAAGTCAGAGGAGTTCCATGGGACGCAATGATCGTAAACGCCGTACGCCGATGGCCACCAAGGCCATTGCTGCCTCGGCTGCCCTAGCCATCGGGGGGGCCGGGCTGATCTGGGCGCAGATGAACGCTTCGGCGCATGAGTCCAGCTCATCGGGCCAGAACGCCACGAAGGCCGCCGCGGCCAGTGCTGTCGCGACGATCGCCTGCCCGGACGTCGGCCAGCAGCTGACGAACGTGCCGCAGAAGGCTCGTCAGGGTGTCGCCGTCGAACTGGCGAACCTCGACAAGCAGATCACCGAGGCCTACGCCCGGCTCGCCTCGACGCGTCAGGCGCAGGCGAACGACGCGAGCTTCGTGCAGAACGCGATCGTCGGCCCCCTCAAGGAGAAGCGGGCCGCGACGATCGACCGCATCCGCATCGACATCCAGCGAGTGGGCGGCACCGTCAACGCGACCGCGCTGGCCCAGCTCGCCGCCTGCACCACGCAGAACGCCACCAACACGACCACCGCGGGGGGTCAGAACAACGGCGGCGGCAAGAACAACAACGGCGGTCAGAACAACAACAACGGCGGCCAGAACAACGGCGGTCAGAACACGGCGGCGCCGAGCGCCAGCGCTTCCGCGCCCGCCGCCAACAACGGTGGTCAGGCCGGCAACGGCCCGACGGCGGCGGACTTCGTGGACATCACGAAGGTCGCGGCGAACGTCCAGGCGAAGCCGCAGAACAGCGGCCAGGCTTCGACCGGTACGTTCACCACCAAGTGCGGCGTCAACGCCAACAAGAACCACAACACCGACAACGTCATCGTGGCGCCCGGCGTGACCAACGGCGCGCACCACGAGCACGACTACGTCGGCAACCAGAAGGTCAACGCGTTCTCCACGAACGACTCGCTGCTGGCCGCCCCCTCCAGCTGCCAGAACCAGAGTGACCTCTCGTCGTACTACTGGCCGGTCGTCCGTGTGCAGGACGGCACGAAGGAGTTCGACCAGAACGCGCTCGGCGGTGGCCAGGAAGGCAACGTCGGCAAGATCCTGACCGCGCAGTCGGCGCAGATCAAGTACGTCGGTTCGCCGGCCAGCAAGGTCGTCGCGATGCCGCAGTTCCTGCGCATCATCACCGGTGACGCCAAGACCCTCACCAACGGTCTGGCCAACGCCAACGCGCACTGGAGCTGCACCGGCTTCGAGAACAAGGTCCAGCTGACGGAGCAGTACCCGATCTGCCCGCAGGGCAGCAACGTGGTCCGCACCTTCGCGTTCCAGAGCTGCTGGGACGGCGTGAACATCGACAGCGCCAACCACCGTACGCACGTGGCCTTCGCGGACCCGGCGAGCGGTGTCTGCGGGAACGGCTTCAAGGCCATCCCCCAGCTGACGATGCGCCTGGTCTACAAGATCACGCCCCCCACCATCCAGGCGGACGGCACCGTGAAGAACGCCTACGCGGTGGACGGATTCCCGGAGCAGCTGCACAAGCCGTCGACCGACCACGACGACTTCATCAGCGTCACCAAGAACAACCTGGCGGCGAAGATCGCCAACTGCATCAACACCGGCAAGAAGTGCCAGTGAGTGCAGGTAGCCGGTAAGACCCGGTAGCACGAGAGCGGGCGGTGGGAGAACCCACCGCCCGCTTTCGTGTGTGCCCTGGCCTAACCGGTGTCGACCCTGTGAGGGGTGTGAACCGGTGACAGCCTTTTCAGCTGGTGTGCTTCGAGTGGTCGGTGCCGATCTCCTCGGAGCCGCCGAGCGTGGTCTGGAGCTTCTTGACGATCTTGTCGGTGCCCACGACGACCCACTTGCGGCCGACGAGGTAGAACCCGCCGTAGTCCTTGGCGTCGTTGATCCACTCGCGCTGGCCGCGGTCGGTGGCGAAGGTCGCGAGGACGAACTTGCCGTAGCTCATCTTGCAGATGGCCTGGCGGAGTTCGTCGGCGTCGGTCTGGATGTCGGGCGTGCACTTCACCTGGGCCGCCAGGCTCTCCAGGCTGCCGCTGGCCTCCGTCGGAACGGTCGCGGCCTTGGTGTCGGCACCGCAGCCCACCAGCGCCAGCGCCGCCGTGGCGCCGGCCACCGCGAGCATCGGTCGGGTCAACCTCATCTGTCGTTCCTCCGGTCGTCCGGTCAGCAGCATGCCGCAGTCGGCCCCGGCGAGGGGCCTTCTCCTTCGATACGGCCCCAAGCTGCCCGGCGCTCAATTCGATCGTCCCGGGCTGTACACGTGTGCGAAGGTGGCGCCCGTGAACCAAGACTGGGAAGACCGTACGACCGCCGCCTGGGCGACCTTCGACGACTATCCGGAGGCGCGTGCCGCCGACTTCCGGGCCGTGATCGACGCGCTCGTCGCCGAACTCCCCGACGGCAGCCCGCTGGGGCCCTTCGAGCGGGCCTGCGCCTGGGACTCGACCGGGCACTCGGACCGGGCCGTTCCGCTGTACCGGGAGGCGCTGGCACTCGGGCTGCACGGCTACAAGGGCCGTCGCGCGAAGATCCAACTCTCCAGCTCGCTGCGGAACATCGGGCAGGCGGAGGAGGGCGTCAAGCTGCTCACGCCCGAACTCGACGGCCCCTCGGACGAGTTGGACGACGCGGTCCGCGCGTGCCTCGCCCTGTGCCTCTCCAGCCTGGGCCGCGACCGCGAGGGCCTGTCCCTCGTGCTGGGCGCCCTCGCGCCCCATCTGCCGCGCTACCAGCGGTCGATGGCGAACTACGCGCGGGCCCTGGTCGAGCCCGAGACCTGAGTCGCCCGGGCGGCGGTGACCAACTCACCATTCGCTCGTTTTGCTGAACGTGCAGTCACAGGATGTCGCCAAGCGCCCCGCAGCTTCACCCACCGACCCGGTCGTCGATGTCGAACAGGCCGAGGCCGCGCTCGTCGAGCACTATCCACGGCTCGTCCGGCTCGCCTATCTGGTGCTCCCCCCGAGCCTCGGCCGCAACCGGCGCGTCCTGACCGCGCACGCCCTCACCCAGCGCGCCCTGCCCAGGGGCCGCGCGTCGGCGTCCGTGATCCCGGCCCAGTCGACCGGGCGGGACGGCGACCCGGGCTACGCCTTCGTCCGCCTCCAGGTCGTGCGTACGGCGCTGGAGGCCGGCCTGCCGCTGTCGTTCCGGGCCTGGCCCAAGCGTTCCCAACTCCCGCCGCTGCTCCCCCAGGTGCGGGGCCTGCGGCTCTTCCCCCGCTCGGGCGGCGCCGACGAACTCGCCCTGGACCAGCGGCTGTCGGCGCTGTCCGGCCCGGCGCGCGCGGTGTACGTGCTGCGCGGCCTGGAGAAGCTGCCCGAGGGCGACGTCCGCAGGGTGCTCGCGGCGGCCGGAGTCGAGGAGGTGGACGCGGCGCTGCGCGAGGCCGACGAGACGCCCGCGCAGTACGAGTTGCTCGACTCCCCCGAGTTCGACCCCTGTTCGCTGCACGCCCGGCCCACCGACCTGATGCGCCGCCGCCAGCACGGCAAGGCCGCGCTCGCCGCCGCCGCGGCGATCGCCGTGTGCGGGGCGCTGGTCGCGCTGCCCGGCGGCGGCTGGGGCCCGGACGGCGCCGCCGCGCCCGCGTACGCGCAGAACCCGGCATCCCAAGCCGCCCTGGATCCCGGCAGGTTGACGAGGATCGCACCGACCGCGTGGACGTCCTCCACCCGCGAGGACTTCTCCGTCTGGCCCGCCCGCGGCGACCTCACGGACGACACCGCCCTGCTGCGCCGCGCCCTCGCCGTCTGGGCCCGCCCCGGCGAGTCCGTCCAGGTCTCGGCGACCCCCGGCACCCCCTCCGGCGGCCCGGCCGGACCACCCCAACTCCTGTACGCGGGAACGGTCGACAACGCGCGCGTGGTGATCCTCTACGACGGCCTGCGCATCGCCCGTTACGCCGAACCGAAGGACGGCACCAAGGGCGCCGCGCTGGACTTCGCGCGGGTCGACGGCGCGACCGGGGCCGAGGCGGACGCGGTGGTCCTGGACCGCGCCGACGGCAACGTCCGCTATCTGACGGCCCCTTGGGTGAGGAAGGCGGCCGAGCGCGACCTTCAGAAGCCGAACGCCGGCGCGCTGCCCATGACCCTCACCGACGGGATCACCTCCCCACTGGCCAGCCCCGCCCAGGCGACCGGCGCGTGCACGTCCTGGAACGTGCTCCAGCTCACCGACGGCTCCGGCACCCGCCTGCTGAGCGACCTCGGCGAACTGGTCCCGGCGCACCTCACCGCCGGCCGCCCCGGCTCGCCCCACGAGGTGTCCGGCACCCGGACGCAGCACGCGTGGGCGCCCTTCGCCTGCTCCCTCGGCGCCATGCGCTCCCTGGGCGTACGGTCCGTGAACGCCTGGCAGTACGCCGAGCAGCCGCTGCCCGACGCGAGCGGCACGGCGGAGTGGGTGTGCACCCGGGCCGAGACCTGGCAGGGCGGCGGCGAGCGGGTGCTGGCCCAGTTCCGCACGCCGGGCGGGACCTACGGCGCGGTCGCCGCGAAGGCGCAGGACGTGGCCGCGTGCGGGGCGCGTGACCCGCATGTACTGGCCGGAGTGCTGTGGAAGTCGGCGGCGGGCTCCTGGTACCTGCTGGCCGCGGGCAGCAAGGACACCGCGGCGGTCACCGCGACGGGCGGGGTGACCGGCTCGGCGCGCGGCGGCCTGCTGACCGTGAGGACGAAGCAGGGCGTCCAGGCCGAGCTGAAGGGCACGCTGGACGACGGCCGGACGATCACCGGACTGCGCTAGCCGACACCGACCTGGCTGACACCGACCTAGCTGACACTGGCGTCAACAAGTACCCGCAGAAGGGTTCCCCCCGGACTTACCCGTCAGTACATTGACGCCATGTCCAATAGCCCGCTCAAGGCCCGCAAGGTGTCCTTCTCCTGGGAGGGCACCCCGCTGCACTGGGTGCCCGGTGATCCGTTCACCACGCACACGATCAACGTGCTGCATCTGCTGCTGCCCGCCGGCGAGCGGTGGTTCGTGCACGTCTACAAGCAGGTGCTGCCCCTCATCCGGGACGAGAAGCTGCGCGAGGACGTGATCGGGTTCATCGGCCAGGAGGCGATGCACTCCCAGGCCCATGACGAAGTCCTCCCGCACCTCAAGGAGTTGGGCCTCGACCCGACCCCGTACACCGCCCAGGTCGACTGGTTCTTCGAGAAGCTGCTCGGCGACCGCACGCTGCCCCCGGGCCGGGCCCGGAAGTGGTGGCTGCTGGAGCGGGTCGCGATCATCGCGGCGATCGAGCACTACACCGCGTTCCTCGGCAACTGGGTGCTGAACGCCGAGGAGTTGGACCGGCGCGGCGCCGATCCCACCATGCTGGACCTGCTGCGCTGGCACGGCGCCGAGGAGGTCGAGCACCGGTCCGTCGCCTTCGACCTCTTCCTGCACGTCGACGGCAACTACCGGCGGCGCGCCCGCACTTGGGCCACCGCGTTCGCCGCGCTGATGTTCCTGTGGCAGCGCGGCGCCCGCTTCTTCATGGCGAACGACCCGACCCTCGTGGACGGCAGGGCGAGCTTCAAGGACTTCTACGTCGCCGGCCGGCGCGGCACCCTGCCCGCCACCGGGGACATGCTCAGGTCCATACCCCGCTATCTGAGCCGCGCCTACCACCCCTCCCAGGAAGGCAGCACCGAACAGGCCGTCGCCTATCTGGCGTCCTCGCCCGCGGCGACCGCCGCCGAGAAGAGGGCGGAGTAGTGCCGAAGCCGCTCACCGTCGCCGCCCTGGCCGGCGCCGCGCTCCTGACCCGCCGGGCGCTACGGCGCCGGCCAGGGCGGCGACGG
>NZ_JAENRY010000412.1 GCF_016612545.1 Streptomyces sp. MBT65
CGCCGCCGCCGCGAGCCCCGCGGCGACCGCGACCAGCAGCACCGCCACGAGCGCGGACGCGGCCGGCCGTACGACACGGTGGACGGCCTCCCAGCCGCGGGGGAGGGGCGTACGGCGGGACGCCAGCAGGGCGATGAGGAGGATGCCGGCCGACCAGCCGAGGCCGCCCAGCAGGGTCGGCGCCGTGTCCACCGTGAAGCCGACCGCCGCCTTCGCCTTGACCAGGTCGCTGATCTTGCCGGGCAACAGCCCACCGATGTCACCGATGTCGCCGATCCCGGGGATGTTCACCCCGCCGCCGCTACCGCCGCCGCCCGTGAGTTTGTCGAGGCCCAGCTTGCTCCCGTCGATCGTGATGACGTCGTGCCCGGCCCACGCAAGCCCGCCGAGCATCGCCACGAAGAGCGCGATCACCGAGCCCGCGCGCGCGAGGAGTTCGGCCGGGGCGATCACAACTCCCGCCGCCCGCAGGGATCGTAGGAAGAAGTACGAAAGAAGCAGTGCTCCCACCAGGCTCACGCCCAACGGTGTGATCGTCACGGCCGTGTTCGCCTGGGCGCCGGTCAGGCCGAAGGCGGAGACGTCGCCGGTCGGGGTGACCGAACCGCCCGCGCCGAGCGCCACCACCGCCGCGGTCATCGGGCCGAGCGAACCCGTCGCGTCGGCGCCCAGCAGGTGCAGGCCGAGCGCGGCCGTGCCCGCCATCCCGATCAGCGCCCAGCTCACCGCGGCGATCGCGGACAGCAGGACGTCGCCCCAGGGCACCCTCGTGTCGTAGCTCGCCGTCCTGACACTCGTCGCTGAGTTCATGGCAGACCCCCCGATCCGCGGCACGGTGCGGACATCACGCATGTCCCCCTCGCGTGGATTACCACTCTCCGGGTCGGTTTCAACCCCGTCAACGGAACCGGCGGAAGCGTGCGGACGTGGTCTTCACAAGGTCCGACTTTCGGTCAGGGGGTGCAGCCTGAAATAGTTCCCGACGATGTTCGCCATCCCTAGACTCCCTCTGTGATGGGGGTAACTCGGGGGACTACTCAGTGGGGCATGGAGTGCCGGAACTCGTACTGGAATTGAATGGACGGACCTGGACGCTCGACTCGTCCAGGCCCTACACCCTCGGACGTGATCCGCAGGGGGACATCGTGGTCGACGACGCCAGGGTCTCCTGGCGCCACGCCACGATCAGCTGGGGCGGCCGGAGTTGGGTCATCGACGACCACGGCAGCACCAACGGCACGTTCGTGCAGGGCCAGCGCATCCATCAGATGGAGATCGGCCCCGGCTCGTCCGTGCATCTGGGCAACGCGACCGACGGCCCGCGCCTGAGCCTGTCCGCCGCCGCGGCCCCGGTCGCCGCTCCGCAGCCGCAGCAACAGCCGTACGCGGCACAGGGCGCGGGCCCCGGCTGGGCACAGCAGGCCCCGCAGCAGGCAGCTCCGCGGCAGACGCCCGAGCAGCAGCGTTTCCAGCCGCCGGCCGCCGCAGGGGGCATTCCGCCGCAGCAGGGATCCGGCGTCGGCGCGGGGGCGCCGCCGGTCTACGGCGACCGCAGCCCGACCACGTTCCACCAGTTCTCGCTGGACCGCGTGATGCGCATCGGCCGTGCGCTGGAGAACGAGTTGGTGGTCTCCGACCTCCAGGTCTCGCGCCACCACGCCGAGTTCCACGCGACGCTCGACGGCCGCTTCGAGATCCGTGACCTCGGCTCGCACAACGGCACGTACGTCAACGGCCAGCCGATCACCAAGGGCGGCTCGGCGCTGCTCGGCCCGAACGACATCGTCGGCGTCGGCCACTCGACGTTCCGGCTGGTCGGGGACCGGCTCGAGGAGTTCGTCGACACCGGTGAAGTCTCCTTCTCCGCCCGGCACTTGACCGTCGAGGTCGACGGCGGCAAGCAGATCCTCAAGGACGTCTCCTTCGGCGTACCGGAGAAGTCGCTGATCGCGGTCATCGGCCCGTCGGGCTCCGGCAAGTCGACCCTGCTCAAGGCGCTCACCGGCTACCGGCCCGCCAACCAGGGCGACGTCCTCTACGACAACCGCAACCTCTACAAGCAGTTCGCCGAGCTGCGCCAGCGCATCGGTCTGGTCCCGCAGGACGACATCCTGCACAAGGAACTGACCGTCAAGAAGGCCCTCAAGTACGCGGCCAAGCTGCGCTTCCCCGCCGACACCACCGGCGACGAGCGCGAGTCCCGCATCGACGAGGTGCTGCGCGAGCTGAAGCTCGACATCCACAAAGAGAAGAAGATCACCTCCCTCTCCGGCGGCCAGCGCAAGCGCGTCTCGGTCGCCCTGGAACTCCTCACCAAGCCCTCGCTGATCTTCCTCGACGAGCCCACCTCGGGCCTCGACCCGGGCATGGACCGCGATGTCATGCAGCTGCTGCGCGGCCTCGCCGACGACGGCCGCACGGTCCTCGTCGTCACCCACTCCGTGGCCGAACTGGCGATCTGCGACAAGCTGTTGGTGATGGCCCCCGGCGGCGCCGTCGCCTACTTCGGCCCGCCGGAGGAGGCACTGAACTTCTTCGGCTACGACACCTGGGCCGACGTGTTCTCCGCCTTCGAGAACTACCGCGACTACGACTGGGCCGGCCGCTGGAAGGGTTCGCAGCACTACCAGATGTACGCCGCGGACATCGACGCGATCGCACCACAGTCCGTACAGATGCCGCCGATGCAGGCCATGAAACCGCCGAAGCCACAGGGCTGGATGTCGCAGTTCGTCACGCTGGTGCGCCGCTATGTCGCGGTGATCGCCTCCGACAAGGGCTTCCTCGCCCTGATGGTGATCCTGCCGGGCGTCCTGGGCGCGGTGAGCCTGCTCATCGACTCGGGCAACAGCCTGCTGCCCAACCCGCCCCGGGCGAACGGCACCATCATCCCGAACGGCACGGCCACCACGGTCCTGCTGATCCTCGCGGTCGGCGCCTGCTTCGCCGGCGCGGCCAACTCCGTCCGTGAGCTGATCAAGGAACGGGTCATCTACGAACGGGAGCGCGCGACCGGGCTGTCCCGTTCCGCGTACCTGATGTCCAAGGTGTTCGTGCTCGGTGTGATCACCGCGCTGCAGGGTCTGATGGTCGGTGTCATCGGCTTCGCCGGCCGGGAGATCCCCAAGCAGGGCCTGGTCCTCGGCAGTCAGACCATGTTCGAACTCTGCATCCCGATCATGGGTCTCGGCTTCACCGCGATGATGTTCGGCCTGATCATCTCCGCGCTGGTGAAGACGTCCGAGAAGACCATGCCGCTGCTGGTCATGTTCGCGATCATCCAAGTCGTGTTCACCGGCTGCCTGTTCACCCTGAACGGCTCGATCGGCGTCAACCAGTTCTCGTACCTGATGCCGTCGCGCTGGGCGGTCGGCGCCGCGGGCGCCACGCTGGACTTCAACAAGATCAGCCCGCCCAAGCCCGGCGACGCCACCGACCCGCTGTGGGAGCACACCGTCGGCGCCTGGGGCATGGACATGGCCGCCCTGATCGCCCTCGGCATCATCTGCGGCTTCTTCGTGGCCCGCTTCCTGCGCCGCCACGAGCCCGAGGTCATGCGCAAGTAGTTCGTTCGCTACGACGCCGAAGGGCGGCACCCCTCACACGGGTGCCGCCCTTCGGCGTCGATACCGAGACCCAGAGGTCCGCCGGAGGCCTCGGTACGCGTCTCAGTACGCGCTGTTGACGTTGTCGATCGAGCCGTACCGGTCGGCCGCGTAGTTCGCCGCGGCGGTGATGTTCGCGACCGGGTCGTAGATGCTCATCGAGGTCCCGGAGACGTGGTACGCGTTGAACGTCGGCTGGATGACCTGGAGCAGACCGATCGACGGGGTGCCGTTGACGGCGTTGACGTCCCAGCCGTTGACGGCGCTCGGGTTGCCCGAGGACTCCCGCATGATGTTCTTGTACAGGCCGTTGTACGAGCCCGGTATGCCCTTCTGCTTCATGATCGCCAGGGCGTGGTTGATCCAGCCGTTGAGGTTGTTGGCGTACGTCGTCGCGGCGACGGGCTGGATCTTCGGGCGCTCGGCGGAGCGGCTCGCGGCCTTCTTGGCCTTGCGGGCGGCCTCCGCCTTCTTCTTGGCGGCGGCTTCGGCGGCGGCCTTCTTCTTCGCGGCGGCGTCCGCCCTGTCCTTCGCCGCCTTCGCCTTCGCGTCGGCCTTCGCCTGGATCGCCTCGGTCTTCACACTGGCACCGGCGAGCTGGTCGGTGACGCTGGCCTTGACGCCCTTGATGGGCTCCGTGCTGTACGCCACCTTCGCCGAGGACGCGGCGTCGCTGGTGGTCGTCCCCGCGTCGCCGGGCACCGCCGAGAAGGCGAGGGCGGCGGCGCCGAGCGTGGCGACACCGGCGAGCGCGATCTTGTGCTGCTTCGTCAGCTTGTTCAGCTTGGTCAGACGACTATGACCAGGAGTGTTGATGTTCTTGGGCATGGCGGGTGGACCTCTTCGAATTGCGCGGAGGTCGCTCTTCGGTCCGGCGGGGACGCGGGTGCTTCCGGCACAAACGCCGCGGACGGGATCCGCGGCGCTGAGCGACGGCTGCAATTCTTAGCGGCCGCAAAAACCCCTGGCAAAGGTGTGACGTACGATCCCGGGTAGTGGACCGGCACAGGTCAAAACGGGACAGACAGGGCCGTCTGTCCCGCTCAAGCGGGTCGGGTTTATCTCCTATGTGTCCTAGTACGTGATCTGCGCCCTATGTGCGGGCTCACATCGCCCGCGCTCCGACCTCACCCGCAGTTGCGGGAGCAACGCACCGCGTGAGGGTCCTCCTCCGGGAGGATGAGATGCACGTCCCCGAACTCGTGCCACAGGTAGAGCCCCCGCAACGCCTCCTCGTAACTGCGATCGACAGCGGCCCGCCCGGCGACCGCCTCCAGCATCAGCAGATGCGAGGCCTCCGGCTCGTGCAGCCCCGTCAACAGCCCGTCCACCACCCGCACCCCCCGCTCCGGGGTGACGACGAGATCCGTCCACCCGGCACGCGCGCGTACGACCCCGTCCTCCCCGGCGGCGGACTCCACTGCCCGCACGGCCGTGGTCCCCACCGCGATCACCCGCCCGTCCCCCGCGCGGGCGGCATTGATCAACCGGGCCGACACCTCCGACACCGCGAACCGCTCCGGATACGGCGGCTCGTGCACCTCGGCCGACGCCACCCCCGTGTGCAGGGTGATCGGCGCGAACTGCACGCCCCGACTCACCAGCTCCGCCACGAGCCGCGCGGTGAAGGGCCGTGCGGCACTGGGCATCTCCGCACTGCCGGCCCCGTCCTCGGGCGGCAACGAGAACACCGTCTGATAGACGGAGAGGGGCTGATCCCGCTCCGTATAGGAGTAGCGAATGGGCCGCCCGTGCTCCCGCAACAACGCGAGCACGCCTGCTCCCGACCTCCCTGAGCCCGATGTCTCCGACTCCGGTACGGCGGCGTCCGATGTCTCCGACTCCGGTACCTCGGCGTCCGATGCCTCCGACTCCCGTACCTCGGCGTCCGACGTCTCCAGGTCCGACACCTTTGGGCGTGACACGTCCGGCTCCAGGGCGCCCCTCCCGGGCATAAGCCTCGGTACTGCCGGCTTCGGGGCTTCCGTCCCGGGCATCGGCGTCGGTGCTCCCGGCTTCAGGGCTTCCGTCCCAGGCACGGGCCCCGGTGCTCCCGGCCCAAAGCCCCCGGCCCTGATGCTCCCGGCCCCGATGCCGCAGCCTCGGCCGTTCCTGGATCAGCCCCTCCGGTCCCTGGCACCC
>NZ_JAENRY010000413.1 GCF_016612545.1 Streptomyces sp. MBT65
CAGTTGGTGGAGGCGACGCCGCTCCCAGGTCGCGAGCGGCGTCGCCTCCACCAACTGGCCTAGCCACCACGAGCGTTCACCTCGCCCCGTTGGAGCCTTGGACACCACACCGTCTCGCTCCATGCTCGAGTCGCACTCGTGCGGCGCTTCCACGACGAGCGAGGGCTCTTGACGCGTACGGTCGACGGCCACGCAGGCCGACGCCCGGACCGCCATCCGCGCGGCGAGCGCCGAGTCGGGCAGCGCCGACAGCAACTCGGCCGCCGTGGCCCGGACATTGCGGCTCCGGTCGGCCAACGCCTGCTCCAGGAACGGCTCGTCCTCGGCCGCGAGCCCCATCCGCAGCGAGTCGAGAAACATCAGCCGGTCCTCCGCCCGCTCCGTCGCCCAGGTCGTGATGAGCAACTCGCGTGCGACGGCGGGGCGTTGCGCCCGTATCGCCGCGAGCAGGGCGACCCGCTCGGCGAACAGCCCCTCCTGCCACAGCAGTTGGACCTGGTCCGGGTCGTCGAGGGCGGGCAGGGCGGTGCCGCCGCCCGGGGTCGCGCGCAGGGCGAACCGCCAGTCCGGGTTCAGCCGGGCCAGCCACAGCGCGCGCGGGCCCGCGAACTCCAGCGCCGCCGGCCGCAGATCCGTACGCCCCCGGGCCGCGTCCAGCAGCGCGGGCAGCACCGGGACAGGCGCGGCGAACCCCCGCGCGTTGGCCGCCGCGAGCCACTGGGGCAGCAACTCCATGAGATCCGGCGAGGTGCCCCTACGGCCCCCACCACCCGCACCGGGACGGTCGGCCAGCAGCATCGCCAGCCTCCGGGCCGCCGCTTCGGGCAGCGCCGGACGCGCGTCGGGTACGGCCGGCTCCGGACGCTCCGCCGCCCGCGCCGGACACAGCCCGGCCCGCCGCCGTACGGTCTCCACGGCCGCCGCGTCCAGCAGGGCCACGGGGGCGTCCTGGCCCGGCGCGCAGCCCGGAGGCGTACGGCGGTCCGTGCCGAGCAGGGCCGTGGTGACGAGCTCTTCCCAGTCGCCCGCCGGGGGCGCCGGTGCCGGGGTGGTGTTCATGCGGTGCCTTTCCGTCGGATGCCTCGGAGCGGTGGGGTGCACAAGAGGTTCAGCACAGGGACACCGGTTCTCCCGTGCCCTCCGGCCAGGCCGTGAGCGGGGTGAAGCCCCGGTGGCCCAGCTCCCCGAAGACCTTGACCGGGGCACCGCCGGAGAGGGCGACCAGGCGCCACAGGCCGGGGCGTGAACGGGCGGTCGGGGTGAGGGGGAGCGCCAAGTCCGCGTCGGCGTCCGCCAGTTGCCAGGAGTCGCCGTCCGGGGCGGGGACGACCCGGTCCAGTGTCATCGGGACGGAATCCAGCCACGGGTCGAGCCGTAGCGCCTCCCCGTAGCGAACGGCGGCCTGCGCCGTCGTCACCCCGCGCGGTCGTCCCGTCGTGGGCGACGGTGCCGCGAACTGCTCGCCCAGAGCCGCCCGGACCTGCCCCGCGCCCGGGAACGCGGACACCTCCGCGTCCAGGGCGAGCCCCATGGGCAGCGCCAACTCGGGGGCGCGGCCCGCGGCGCCGTAGGCGAGGAGAAGGGAGGTGCGGCCCGACTCCGTGCCGTACAGCCATATTCTTCGGGTCGTCAGTTTCGGGTCCGCCGTGTCGTACTGGGCGAGGACCAGCCAGTGGTCGCGCAGGGGCGGGCCGTCCGCCGATGCGGGCAGGCCGATGCGGGAGCGGACCGTCGCCGCCAGGTCGTCGGGCAGGTGCTCGCGGCGCAGCCAGGCCTGGTCGAGGAGGTGGAGCAGCGCGCACTCCTCCAGCAGCCGGACCGGCCAGCCCGGGCCCGAGGCCGGGATCGCCCCCAACTCCCTTGCCCGCGCGGCCAGTCCGGGGGCTTGTGCGTCGACCATGCGGGCCGCCGTCTCCTCCCACAGTCCGTACCCCGACTGCTCCGCCGAGGCCAGGCCGGTGCGCAGCAGGTCCGTCAGCCGCTGCTCCAACTCGCCCGCGCCCGCGCTGATCCGCTCGGCCCGCCGCTCCGCCCTGCGCCGCGCCGCCTCCGGGTCAGCCGCGGTCGGAGAACCGGACGCACCCCCCGCCCGCTTCTCCTCCGTCCGCTTGCGCCGCCCCGCCAGCCACTCCTCGGCCCAGTCCGGCGGCGGCCCCTGTCCCGCCGGCACCGCGCCGTCCTCGCCCGCCCACAACAGCAGCAGCCCCAGCGCGTGCTTGCACGGGAACTTGCGGCTCGGGCAACTGCACTTGTACGCCGGCCCCGCGATGTCCGCGATGTCGACGACCGTCTGATACGGCTTGCTGCCACTGCCCTTGCACAGCCCCCACACCGTCCCCTCGTCAGAACTGCCCGCCTCGGACCACGGCCCCGCCGCCCCGAGCTTGCTTCCCGCTTTGCGTGACGCTGCGTCAGGCGCCAGTGCCAGCACCTGATCAGCCGTCCAGCGCACCCCCTGCTGAGTCATGTCATCGAAGGTAGATCCCGGCACTGACAATCGGCCTTGCGTCAGCGTTTGTGCAGGTCAGATCGCATTGTCAGTGGCGTGGTGCACGGTGGACACCAGATCCGAACCGGCCGAGCTGGAGGGGGCCTCAGCCATGACTGTGTCCACAGAACCCACGAACGCGCAGGCGAGTGAGAAGGCGTCGACCGAGGTACTGCGCCCGCACGCCGAGGACGCCTTCGCCGACGAACTCGCCGCGCTGGCCGCGCAGGACGACCGGCCGCGCCCGGTCCGCTGGAAGATGTCGCCGTGGGCGGTCGCCACGTATCTGCTGGGCGGCACGCTGCCGGACGGCACGGTGATCACACCGAAGTACGTCGGCCCGCGCCGCATCGTCGAGGTCGCCGTCACCACCCTCGCCACCGACCGCGCCCTGCTCCTGCTCGGCGTGCCCGGCACCGCCAAGACCTGGGTCTCCGAGCACCTCGCGGCGGCGGTCAGCGGTGACTCGACCCTGATCGTCCAGGGCACCGCGGGCACCCCCGAGGAGGCGATCCGCTACGGCTGGAACTACGCGCAACTGCTGGCCAACGGCCCGAGCCGCGACGCCCTCGTGCCCAGCCCCGTCATGCGGGCGATGGCGGAGGGGATGACCGCGCGCGTCGAGGAGCTGACCCGTATCCCGGCCGACGTGCAGGACTCGCTGATCACGATCCTGTCCGAGAAGACGCTGCCGATACCGGAGTTGGGGCAGGAGGTGCAGGCGGTCCGCGGCTTCAACCTGATCGCCACGGCCAACGACCGCGACCGCGGCGTCAACGACCTCTCCAGCGCCCTGCGCCGCCGTTTCAACACGGTGGTGCTGCCGCTGCCGGAGAGCGCGGACGCCGAGGTCGACATCGTCGCCCGCCGCGTCGACCAGATCGGCCGCTCGCTCGATCTGCCGGCCGTGCCCGAGGGCGTCGACGAGATCCGCCGGGTGGTGACCGTCTTCCGCGAACTGCGCGACGGGATCACGGCGGACGGGCGCACGAAGCTCAAGTCGCCCAGCGGCACGCTGTCGACGGCCGAGGCGATCTCCGTCGTCACCAACGGGCTCGCACTGGCGGCCCACTTCGGCGACGGACTGCTGCGGCCGAGCGATGTCGCGGCCGGCATCCTCGGCGCCGTCGTCCGCGATCCGGCGGCCGACCGGGTCATCTGGCAGGAGTACCTGGAGGCGGTCGTCCGGGAACGCGACGGCTGGAAGGACTTCTACCGGGCCTGCCGGGAGGTGAGCGCGTGAGCGAGTCCTGGGGGCTGGTCGACGACTCCGCGTGGAGTCTGCACCGGAGGCGAGACGACTCCGCGTGGAGTGCGACCTGGAGGCGAGACGACTCCGGCTGGAGTACGACCCGGAGGGGAGGGGGACGACGTGGCGGGAACTGAGGGGAGCGGGGGCGGTCGGCGCGGTCCGGGCGCCGGGCCGTTGCTGCTCGGGGTGCGGCATCACGGGCCCGGTTCGGCGCGGGCCGTGCGGGCGGCGCTGGCGGCGGCCCGGCCCCGGGTCGTACTGATCGAGGGGCCGCCGGAGGCCGACGCGTTGATCCCGCTGGCCGCCGACGAGGACATGCGGCCGCCGGTCGCGCTCCTCGCCCACGCCGTGGACGAGCCCGGCCGCTCCGCCTTCTGGCCGATGGCCGAGTTCTCACCGGAATGGGTCGCGATCCGCTGGGCCCTGGAGCACGAGGTCCCGGCCCGCTTCATCGACCTCCCGGCGATCCACACCCTGGCCCGGGGGAGGGACGGGGACACGGAGGACGAGCCCACGGGCGAGCAGCGGCAGCCGCAGGGGAACGACGACCCCGAGCCCGCCCCCGACCTCCGCGTCGATCCCCTCGCCGTGCTCGCCGAGGCCGCGGGCTACGACGATCCCGAGCGCTGGTGGGAGGACGTCGTCGAACACCGGGGCGTGGGGGAGCGGGACGCGTTCGCGCCGTTCACCGCGCTGGAGGAGGCCATGGGGGCGCTGCGCGAGACGTACGGGGTCGGCGGCCACGACCGGGACCTCGTGCGCGAGGCGTACATGCGGCTCCAAGTGCGGGCGGCGCAGCGGGAGTTCGAGGACGACGTGGCCGTGGTCTGCGGAGCCTGGCATGTGCCCGCGCTGCGACAGAAGGCGTCCGTCGCCGCGGACCGCGCGCTGCTGAAGGGGCTGCCCAAGGTCAAGGCCGAGCTGACCTGGGTGCCGTGGACGCATCGCCGGCTGTCGCGGGCCAGCGGATACGGCGCGGGGATCGACTCGCCGGGCTGGTACGGCCATCTGTTCGGCGCGCCGGACCGGCCGGTCGAACGGTGGATGACCAAGGTGGCGGGGCTGCTGCGGGAGGAGGACCGGATCGTCTCCCCGGCCCATGTCATCGAGGCGGTGCGGCTGGCGGAGACGCTCGCGGTGATGCGCGGCCGTCCGTTGGCGGGGCTCGGGGAGACCACCGACGCGGTGCGCGCGGTGATGGGCGACGGCTCGGACGTCCCGCTGGCGCTGGTGCACGACCGGCTCGTGGTCGGGGATGTGCTGGGCGAGGTGCCGCCGGGTGCGCCCGCCGTGCCGTTGCAGCGCGACCTCGACCGATCGCAGCGCAGGCTGCGGATCAAACCGGAGGCACTGGAGCGGGAGTTGGAGCTCGACCTGCGCAAGGAGACCGACGCCGGGCGCAGCACGCTCCTGCACCGGCTGCGGCTGCTGCGGGTCGAGTGGGGCGAGCCGGTCGCGTCGCGGGGGAGCACGGGTACGTTCCGGGAGACCTGGCGGCTGCGCTGGGAGCCCGAGTTGGCGGTGCGGGTCGCCGAGGCGGGGGTGTGGGGCACGACCGTGCTCGCGGCGGCTACCGCGAAGGCGGAGGCGGACGCGATCGGGGCGCAGAGCCTCGCCGATGTCACCGCCCTCGCCGAGCGCTGCCTGCTGGCCGAACTGCCGGACGCGCTCCCGGTGGTGATGAAGGTCCTCGCCGACCGCGCGGCCCTCGACACGGACGTCGGCCATCTCGCGCAGGCCCTGCCCGCCCTGGTCCGTTCGCTGCGCTACGGCGACGTACGCGGCACCGACACGGGTGCGCTGACGGAGGTCGCGGCCGGCCTCGCCGAGCGCGTCTTCGTCGGTCTGCCCCCGGCCTGCGCGGCCCTCGACGCGGATGCCGCGCAGGAGATGCGGGGGCATGTGGACGCGGTGCACGGGGCGGTGGCCTTGTTGGGGGAGGCTCCTGGAGCTGGAGCTGGAGCTGGAG
>NZ_JAENRY010000414.1 GCF_016612545.1 Streptomyces sp. MBT65
TGGACCGCTGGCTGGAGTGCCGGGGGCGCGCAGCACCCGGCACTCCAGCCAGCGGTCCACCTGGGTCGCGCCGAGGGCGAGCAGACGGGCGGTCTCCGCCTCCACGTCGTCGGTCTCGAGGTCGATGTGGAAGCGGGGGTTGGTGTCGTCGATGGACTGAACCGCCGTGACCAGTCCGGGGATTGCCTCGTGGAGCGTGGTGAACTGCTCCTCCGTGGGCACGGGTTCGGCGGGTGCGCCGAGCGCCGCGGACCAGAAGCGCGCCGCGGCGGCGGCCTCCGGCCCCGGAGTGTCGATCAGGAGGGCGTAGACGCGGCTTCTATGCATGTGGCCCGGTTTCCGGGGCTGTTGGGTCCCCTTCCGGGCCTTCCGGGTCCGTGGTGTTCTCCACACCCTCCACGAAGTGGTCGAACTCGCCTGCCTGGACGCCGAGTACGAAGGCGTCCCACTTGCGGCGGTTGGTGGTGACCACGTTCGTCGGGTCGCTGGTCTCGCGGATGTAGACCGGGGCCTCGCCGTCGTCGCCCTCGCCGAAGGCGAGCTCGATCCAGGGGCCCGGGCCCGTGGCGTCCGGCGGGGCGGCTCGTTCCCAGATGAGGTCGGGGGGGATGTCGGACACGGGGTTTCCTTCGTCGGGTGCCGGGGAGACGTCGAGTATGGCGCAGGAGAGGCGGGCGGGACGGACGGACAGTACGGTGGACTGACCGTGACCACCGGACCAACGTCGGCCGAAGCGCGAACGCGCCCTTCACAGGGAAATCTCAGCAAACGTCGACGTCCTTTCTCACCTTCGTGGGACAGAGTGAGGCCCGATGAAGCGCAGCTCAGGCAGCTCCCGTTCCGCACGCCTCGCGGGCAACCGCAGGTACGCGCTGTTCGTCGCCGTGGTGACGCTCGCGCTGACCTCGGCGTCCGTGGCGACCGCGGACGACGGTCCGGGCCCCTTCGGGGTGACCACCGTGACCCAGGTGAGCAAACAGAGCCTGCGGGTGGGTGCCCTGTTCGGGGCGGCCCACGCCACCAGCCTCGCCGGCGGTCACCACTGCACCGCGTCCGTGGTGCACAGCGCGGGGCACAACCTCATCGTCAGCGCGGCGCACTGCCTGGACGGCGACCCCGGGGACGTGTTCGTGCCCGGCTACCGGGACGGCAGGGCGCCGTACGGGATATGGAAGGTCGAGCGGCGGTTCCTGCCGGACGGGTGGTCCAAGGGGCAGGCCGAGGACAGTGACATCGGCTTCGCCACGCTCGTCGAGGTCGGAGGTAAGAACGTCGAGGACGTGGTCGGCGCCGACCGGTTCACCACCGGGATGGCGACCGGGGCCACGGCGGTGACGATCACCGGGTACCCCTCCGCCACCGACCAGCCCATCAGCTGCACCAACAAGCCCACCCAGCACAGCGCCACCCAGCAGCGCATCGACTGCCCCGGCTTCACCGGCGGCACCAGCGGCAGCCCCTGGGTCAACGGCGACCAGCAGGTCGTCGGGGTCATCGGCGGACACGAGCAGGGCGGGCTGACGCCCGACATCTCCTACAGTGTCGTGTTCGGCAAAGAGGCGGCCGAGTTGTACAAGGACGCCACGACTGACCCGTAATAAGGAGCCGTATCCGGCGCGGTGGACGCGCTGAATACGCGTCAGATGTGGCGGAAGCACGGCGAAATGCCGCCACCCTGCCCCGAAATGGCCTTGAACAGGGCCGACATGGGGGAGGGTTGAGCCGTGCGAAAAGTATGGGTGGCCGGTGGGGTCGCGGTTGGGCTGGGGCTCAGCTTTGTGATGCTGCTCGTCGTCGGGGTCTACCTCGTCGCCGGGAACCTCGCGGGCGGGGCCGGCGGCGGGAGCGTCGCGCTCGCCAAGGGCTCGGTGCCGGCGGCGTATTCGGCGCTCGTGCAGAAGTGGGGCAACCTCTGCCCCGCCCTCAACCCCGCACTGCTCGCCGCCCAGCTCTACCAGGAGAGCGGGTTCAACCCGAACGCGAAGAGCCCGGCGAAGGCCGAGGGGATAGCGCAGTTCATCCCCGGGACCTGGGCCACGCACGGGATCGACGGCAACGGCGACGGCGTACGCAACGTATGGGATCCGAATGACGCGATTCCGTCGGCCGCGACCTACGACTGCGAGCTCGCCTCGTATGTGAAGGACGTGCCGGGGAACGTGACCGCCAACATGCTCGCCTCGTACAACGCGGGGGCGTACGCGGTCATCAAGTACGGGGGCGTGCCGCCGTACGCGGAGACCAAGAACTACGTGAAGACGATCACGACACTGTCGCAGAGCTTCGCCGCTCCCGTCACCCGGGTCGATCCCTCCGAGCAGGCCGCCACCGCCATCAACTACGCCCAGCAGAAGCTCGGCACCCCATATCTGTGGGGTGGGAACGGCACCGCGGACCAGGGCGGGCGCTTCGACTGCTCGGGGCTGACCAAGGCCGCGTTCGAGGCCGCGGGGATCACGCTGCCGCGCGTTGCGAACGATCAGTACAACGCGGGGCCGCATCCGCAGCGGGCCGAATTGCTGCCGGGAGATCTGGTGTTCTTCTCGGACGACCTGACCAATTCCCGGGCCATCCGGCATGTGGGGATTTATGTCGGCGGCGGGTACATGATCGACGCACCCCGGACGGGTGCTGTGATCCGGTTCGACCCCATTGACACCCCCGATTACTTCGGTGCCACCCGAGTCACCGAAGATGGCGCGAAAGCACTCCCCACGACGGTGTGAACCGCGTGTGAACCCACCCCCTGAGCTGCGGCGATGAGTCTCTCTTCGATAACGTCTGAGTGATCATTCGGTGGAGGGTGGAACGTATTAAGCGGGACCGTGCGTTCCTGTTCAGTAATGCGCACGAGAGGTGCGCCCGGAACTACGACGTAGGAGCCGCAGCACCATGGCTGTACTCGCCGACTCCGGGTCGAATCCCGACGTCGATCTGCTCTACGACATCAATGGCCTCGCCAAGGACGCGCCGCACTGGTTCGACCGGGGTGTGGAGTTCGTCGGTGAGTACGGGCTGCTCGTCGCGATGGTGCTGCTCGTGGTGTGGTGCTGGTGGTCCGTGCGGCGCCGCGGGGACGAGGATTCCGCCGCGTCCGTCGCGGGGCTGGTCTGGGCACCGCTCGCCGCGTCGCTCGCTGTCCTCGTGAACGTGCCCATACGCGGGTTCGTGGAGCGGCCCCGGCCCTTCCTCGACCACAGCGGGCTCGATGTGCTGATCTCCGGGAAGACCGACTACTCCTTCGTCAGCGATCACGCGACGATCACCATGGCGATGGGCGTGGCGCTGTTCGTCGCGGACCGGCGGTTCGGGCTGGTCGGGATCGGGCTCGCGCTGCTGGAGGGCTTCTGCCGGGTGTACATGGGCGTGCACTATCCGACCGACGTGATCGGCGGGTTCGCGCTGGGGACCGCCGTCGCCCTTCTCCTCTCGCCGCTCGCGATGGTTCTGCTCACGCCGGTGCTCAAGGCGGTCGAGGGCTCCGCGTGGGGTGGGTGGCTGGTGCGGTCCGCCGGCGCCCGCCGGGTCGGGCGGGACGCGGTGCTTCCGGGGGCGCGTACGGAGGCTTCGGGGACCGAGGAGAGAGACCTCGCGGCCTGAGGCTCCGCCGGGAGACCGATGCCTACAGCCCCTGCGGGTAGCTGAAGAAGTGGTTCGGGTCGTACTGCTTCTTCACAGTGGTCAGGCGCGTTGACGCGTCGCCGTAGTACGCCTTGCGCCAGTTCGTGAGCGTCGGGTCCGTGTAGTTCTGGTAGGCCGCGCCCGAGGCGTACGGCTTCATCGCGTTGTGGAACGACGTCAGCCAGGACTGGGCCGACGTGCCGGCCGTCCCGGAGGGCCAGGAGACGATGTACTGGGCCAGCATGCGGGAGCGGCGGTGGACGAAGGCCGTCGCCGTGGGGGAGACGCGGTTGACCGCGCCGCCCAGGGCCGTCAGCGCGATGTCGCCCGAGTTGCCGCGCACCGCCCTCATCTGGTTGAGCATCGTCTGGATGCCCGCGGCCGAGATCGAGCGGTCGAAGAAGTCGGAGCGGCCCACATAGGTCTCCCGCGCCAGCGCGCCCTGCGGGGAGCGGCCCGGGGTCGAACCCGGCAGATGGCACTGGGCGTCCGTGGAGAACGACGAGCAGCCCGCGTAGGCCTCCATCGACTCCTCGTAGGTGTGCCGCTTCAGCGAGACGCTCGACGCGTTGCCGCCGACCAGGTGGGCCAGCTTGTCGACCGCGTTCTGCAGCTCGTTGTAGGTGCCCAGGGAGAACGCGGCCACGGAGACGCGCGGGGTGCCGCCGGGGGTGTTCGTGAGGTGGCAGGACGACCAGATCTCGTCGGGCTGGTCCGGGCCCCACTCCTGCCAGGCCTTCACCACGGCCGCCGCCATCGACGACGGCCAGGTCAGATATCCCGATACGGCCTGGGGCGCGGGGTGCGTCCGGTACTGAAGCTCGGTGACGACGCCGAAGTTGCCGTTGCCCGCGCCGCGCAGCGCCCAGAACAGGTCCTTGTTCTCGCTCGCGTTGGCGACCAGTTGCCTGCCGTCGGCGGTGATCAGCGTGGCCTGCGTGAGGCTGTCGCAGGTCAGGCCGTACGCCCGGGAGACCACGCCGTGGCCGCCGCCCAGGGTGAGACCGGAGACGCCGACCGTCGGACAGGAGCCCGCGGGGATGGTCACGCCCTTCGCGGCCAGGCCCCGGTACACGTCGATCAGCTTGGCGCCGGCGCCGACGACCGCGGAGGTGCCGCTCGCCCGGATCCTGTTCAGCTTCGACACGTCGACGATGAGGCGGCCGTCGCCGGAGGAGTAGCCCGCGTAGGAGTGGCCGCCGTTGCGGATCGCGACGCGGATGTTGTGGGCGCGGGCGTAGGAGAGGACCGAGCGGATGTCGTCGGGGTTCGCGACGTACGCCACCGCGGCCGGCTTCAGGGAGTCGAAGCGGGTGTTGTAGAGCTGGTGGGCCGTCTTCCAGGAGGCGTCACCGGGGCGGACCAGGGTGCCGTCCAGCTCCCGGGCCAGGGCGGCCCAGTTGGCGGCCGCCGCGGCGGTGGTGGTGCGCATCCCCGACGTGCCCGTCGAGGAGGCGGCGTTGGTCGCCGTGGCCGTCGGGTCACCGCCGGCTGTGTTCTTGCCGTTGCACGCGGTCGTCGCGACCGCGGCCAGCGCGGCCATGCCGCCACTTATGAACGAACGCCGTTCCATTTGCGCCTCCTGTGGGGGTTCCGTGAAGTGAGATACGCCCGGCGCCCCACAAGTTCTCGCGTTCATGTCACGGGTTCGGAACAGAGAGATGGCCCTCGGAATCCGTCCTGGCCTGGCTTCTCGCCCGTCTCGCCGGACCGCGCCAGCCACAGACGCACCGGCCGAAGCAGAACGGCCCCTGCTCGGTCAGCGTCGTGCGGTGTTCCGGATGTACGGGGGGAGCCTCTCGGCTGTCCTGCTGCGCCACTCCGACAACGTTACCGAGGTTCCGTAAAGGGTTCGTATGGCGGCCGTATGTCCTTGACCGTGCCCGGGCACGCGTGACGGGGTCACCCGCCCGCTCGTTAGCGCAACGACAGGGGGCCCGTGACGACGTACCGGGGGTACGGGAGCTATGGAGCGGCAGCAGAGGCCGGCCGGCGGGGCGGTCCTCGTGGCGGGAATCGTGGTGGGGGTCTGTGTCGGCGCCGGTGGGTGCGGGGCCGGGGACGG
>NZ_JAENRY010000415.1 GCF_016612545.1 Streptomyces sp. MBT65
AGCCCGGTGGGCACACCGCCCGCGACGGTGCTCGCCATCAGCGCGGGCGGTGTGCCCACCGGGCTGCTGCTCGCGCTGGTCCAACTGCCCGTCACCTGGCTGGCGATAGCCCTCTACGAGCACACGGCCCGGCGGCGCGTCGACCCCCTCGCGGACCGCTTCCGCAAGCAGGCCGAACTGGACGCCAGACGGGAGGCGGCACGATGACCGCGCCGAGCACGACGACCGCGCTGACCGGCCTGCGGGACTCCTCGCAGACCATGTCGCTGGTGGCGTTCTCCACCGTCGCCACGATCACCCTGCTGCTGTGTGTGCTGACGGGCCCCGACGGCGACGACCTCGACGAGTTCTACACGGGCTACGGCTCCCTCTCGCCGCTGCGCAACGGCCTTGCCATAGCGGGTGATTACATCTCCGCGGCGAGCGTCCTGGGCACGGGCGGGGTGATCGCCCTGTACGGCTACGACGGCGTGGTGCTCGCGCTGAGCACGGCCCTGTCGTTGCTGCTGCTGATGTTCCTGCTGGCCGAACCGCTGCGCAACGCGGGCCGGTTCACGATGGGCGACGCGCTCGCCCGCCGGATGCCGGGCCGGTCCGTACGGATCGTCGCGTGCACGGTGACCATCATCGCGCTGCTGCCGCTGATGCTGGTCCAACTCGCGGGCGCGGGACAGCTGTTGGCGTTCATCCTCGGGTTCTCCAGCGACTTCCTCCAGACCGGCTGCATCATCGGCCTGGGCGCGCTGATGATCAGCTACGCGGCGATCGGCGGCATGAAGGGCACCGCCCTCATCCAGATCCTGAAGATCGTGATGCTGCTCGGGTCCGGGGCCGTCATCGCCGTACTCCTTCTGAACCGCTTCCACTGGGACCTGGGCCTGTTCTTCGACACGGCGGCGGAGCGCAGCGGCGCCGGACCGGCCTTCCTGCACTCGGGACTCCAGTTCGCCGGCGGTCCAAGTCCCCGTCTGGACATGATCAGTTCGCAGTTGACGGTGGTGATCGGCGGCGCCTGTCTGCCGCACATCACGATGCGCATGTACACCGCGTCGAGCGCCCGGCAGGTGCGGCGGTCGATGTCGTGGGCGGTGTCGAGCGTGGCGCTGTTCGTGGTGATCGTGACGGTCGTCGGGTTCGGAGCGACGGCGTTGATCGGCCGGGCGGCGATCGCGCAGGCGGATCCCCAGGGCAACACGGCCTATCTCCTGGGCTCCCGGGCGGTGTTCGGGACGGGCATGTCGACGACGGAGACCCTGCTGCTCACCACCGTCACCACGGCCGTCTTCCTGACCCTGCTGGCCTCGGTCGCCGGGATGATCCTCGCGTGCGCCAACTCCCTTGCCCACGACGTCTTCGCGACCCGCGCGCGGGAGATCCCGGTCCGCCGCGAGACGACACTGGCCCGCTACTCCGCGCTGACGGTGGGCGTTTTGGCGATCCTGCTCGCGACGCTGGTCCAGCACCGGGGCCTGCAACCCCTGGTGACCCTGTCGTTCTGCCTGGGCGCCTCGGCCATAGCGCCCGCCCTCGTCTACAGCCTCTTCTGGCGCCGCTACACCCGAACAGGCCTGCTGTACACGCTCATTGGCGGCACCCTGGCGGTCCTGGTGCTGATGCCGGGCACGAACCTGGTCTCCGGCTCCCCCGCCGCCGCCTTCCCGCGGGCCGACTTCAACTGGTTCCCGTTCACCACCACGGGCCTGGTCACGATCCCGCTCGGCTTCGCCTTCGGCTGGCTGGGCACGGTCGTCTCGGGCCGCCGCGAGGAGGACGAACAGCGGCGGCGGTACGACGCGACGGAGGGCTGGATCCTGGCGGGCGCGGTACGGGGAGCCGGCGGCGGGACACCCGGAGAGCCGCCGCATGACCGACGCAAAAACCCCGCATGACCGGTGCCGTAGCCGTGCATGACTCGTTCTTTGCCACACCACCGCCTCGACTCCCGTCGTTCACCGATCCTTTCCAGACTCTGCACGTCCGAGCGTGAAGGTCCCTGCATCAGCGGGAGTTGAACATGAGCCACGGCCACAGTCACGGCGACCACGGTCACCACCACCATCACCACCACGGGGACGGGGACGCCTCGTCGCTGCCGCCCGCCCTCGACACATCGGTCCCGGACGCCGAGTTGACGCCCGGTCAGCTCTCACGAAGAGGCATGCTGCGCCGAACGGGCCTGCTGGGCGCGGGACTCGCGGCGGGCAGCGTGCTCGCCGGCGCGGGGGAGGCAGCCGCGTCGGTGCAGGAGCACACGGCCAAGTCGTCGAAGGGCAACGGCGGTTACCTGTGGCTGGCCGGTGACCACCACATCCACACCCAGTACAGCAGCGACGCCAAGTACCGCGTCATCGACCACGTACGCCAGGCGAACGCGCACGGCCTGGACTGGATGGTCATCACCGACCACGGCAGCGTCGCGCACGCCAAGATCGGCGTGGAGAAGGTCAATCCGGACATCGTCGACGCCCGTGACAAGACCGAGGACACCCTCGTCTTCCAGGGCCTGGAGTGGAACATCCCGGGCGCCGAGCACGGCACGGTCTTCGTGCACCCCGGCTCCAACGAGGTCGCCGTGCTCAAGGAGTTCGAGAACTCCTTCGACGGCAGCGTCAAGGGCGCGAGCGGCAACTCGCCCGCCAACGAGGCCCTCGCCATCGCGGGCGTCAACTTCCTCGCCGACCAGGTCCGCCGCCGCAAGGTCAAGGACGCGCTGTTCCTCGCCAACCACCCGGCGCGCAAGGGCATCGACTCCCCGCACGAGATCCGCGGCTGGCGCGACGCGCAGCCCACGATCGCGGTCGGCATGGAGGGCGCCCCCGGCCACCAGGCGGGCGGCATCCCCAAGCCGAACGGCCCGGGCAGCGGACGCGGTATCTACGACAACAGCCCCAGCGCCGACTCCTTCGCCGGTTACCCGCTGGAGAGTTACCGCACCTGGGGCGGCTTCGACTGGATGACCTCGACGGTCGGCGGCCTGTGGGACAGCCTCCTCGCCGAGGGCAAGCCCTGGTGGATCACCGCCAACTCCGACTCCCACAACGTCTACGCGGACACCGCCCTGCGCGGCCCCGGCGGCGACTTCAACGCCAACGGCCGCTACGAGGACCCGGTCTACAGCGGCGGCATCAGCCTCACCGACACCGACTTCTGGCCCGGCCAGTACTCCCGCACGCACGTCGGCTCGACCTCCTTCGCGTACAAGGCGGTCATGGACGGCATCCGCGCGGGCCGCGTCTGGGTCGACCACGGCGGCCTGATCAGCGGCCTCGACGCCCGCCTCTCCGCCGGCGGCCGCGAGGTCACCCTCGGCGGCTCGCTGCACGTCCGCCGTGGCGCCCAGGTCGACCTGGTCATCAGGATCAGCCTCGCCAACGGCCCCAACTGGGCCCAGTTCCAGCCCACTCTGGCCCGCGTCGACGTCATCCAGGGCGACGTCACCGGCCCCGTCAAGGACAAGGACACCTTCGCCACCCCGGCGACGAAGGTCGTCAAGTCCTTCGAGGTCGACAAGTCCTCCGGCACGGTCCGCCTCACCTACTCCCTCGGCCGTCTCGACAAGCCGGTCTACGTCCGCCTCCGCGGCACCGACGGCAACCGCTCCGCCGTGGGCATCAACGGCGCGGCGGTCGACCCCGCGGGTCCCGCGATGGACGTCCTCGGCGACGCCGACCCGTGGAAGGACCTCTGGTTCTACTCCAACCCGATGTGGGTCCTCCCCGCATGAGCACGTCCTACGACCCGTCCGGCGTCCACCCCGTCATAGGGGTGGACGCCGGCACGGCGACCCTCCGCGAGGCGGACCACCTGATCCGCGACCTGACGACCACGCTCGCGCTCCCCCCGGGGACGGTCGCCTGCACCCACCTGATCCGCACGGACGCACGCCGGGGGACGGCCGTGTCCCTGGAGTTCCCGGACGCCGAATCGGCGGAAACCGCCTGGCGACAGCTCACGGAGTCCGAGCGGACCACACCCCGGGGCGACCGGGAAGCCGCCGCCCTGGCAGCCGCCGACCACACGGCCCGCCGCTCGGGCCGAGCGGTCCTGTTCCCCGGCGCGCAACACCTCACGGGGACGATCCCCCTGTCCGACCTCCTGGAACGGACGGCCATCGACCGGGTGATCGTGGTCGGCGCCACATCGGGCGAACCTCCCGCCCCCACCACCCCCGTACACACGCAGGACCACGTACGACCGGAATGGCGCGCGGGCGAGCTGGTCCTGGCCCTGGTCCCGGCGGTGGGCAACACCCTGGCCCCGTTCGAGGTCCCCAACCCGACACCGTGCTGCGCCGATCACGGCTGACCCCGGGCGACCGAGGGGCGCGGGGCTGTGTCGAACTGCGGCTCCGCCGCCTGGGCGCGACCAGCCCCCACGCACCCGCAGCGAACTACTCCGCCGCCGCCCGCCCCGTGAGCGCCGTCAAACTGCTCCGCACGTGATCCATGTGCGCCTGCATGTCGTCCCAGGTCTCCCCGTGCTCGCGCAGCACCCGCTCGGTGTCGCGGGCGATCCGCTCCGCCCGCACCCGTGCCTCCGCGACCACCTCGGCCGCACGCTCCGCGGCCTCCTCCTGGCGGCGCCGGTCCGACAACTCGGCCTCGGCGTAGGCCTGTTCGGCCTCGGCCAGCGCGGCCTCCGCACGCGCCACCCGCTCCGCGCACTCCGCGTCCACCGCAGCCACCCGCGCCTCCGCGGAGCGCTCCGCCTCGGCCCATCGCTCGGCGTGCTCCTTGGCCTGCTCGCCCAGCATCGCGGCGGTGCGCTGCCGTACCTCGCGCAGCGCGGCGAGCGCCTCCGTGCGCCCCTCCTTCACCTCGCGCCGGGCGCCGATCCGGATGTCGTCCGCCTCGGCGCGGGCCGAGAGGAGCCGCTGCCGGGCGCGTTCCTCGACCTCCACGCGGAGCGCGTCCGCGTGTTCCCGCGCTTCTTGGAGTACGCCGGCGGCGCGCGCCTCGGCCTGCGCGACCTGTTCGCGCGCCGCACACCGCGCGGACTCCCGTACGGCGACGGCCTCTTCCTCCCCCAGCTGGAACAGCCGGCGCGCCCGCTCGCCGAGCGTCTCGTACGTCTGCGGGGCGAGCCGCGCCACCGTCTCCCGCAGCCGGTCGGCCTCCGCCTCCATGTCCCTGGCCAGTACGGTCAGCCGCGCGGCCCGTTCCCAGGCCGCGTCCCGGTGCCGGGAGATCGCCGCCGCGTACGCGTCGACCTGGTCGGGGCGGTAGCCGCGCCCCCGTACTGCCACGAAGCCACGTGGCGACACCGATGCGCTGCTCATCCTGGAACCCCTCTCCGCCCGACGGACACGAAATGATGATTTCGCGCATATCTTGATGGATCGGGCGTAAGTGTTCATAACGCGACACTCCGCAGACAGGTCACGGGCGTCATCCAGGCAAAAAAGGGCCGGACCCGGTCGTCCGACCGGGTCCGGCCCTTTCCGTACGGCCGCTTCAGCGGACCGGCGTCACAGCAGCCCGTCCCACATCTGCTCCAGCAGCACCGACCACCAGCTCTCCGGCGAACCCAGCGCCGCCGGGTCCAGCGAGGCGAGCTGCGCCTGGAAGTCGACGGTCCAGCGGCCCGCCTGCTCCTGGTTGAGCCCGTACCGCAGTCGCCACATCCGGCCGAGCAGCGCCAGACAGCGCGCGAACTCGGGCAGCCCGGTGTTCACGAACTGCGGCGGTACGGGCGCGCCGCCCGGCCCCGCCTCCACCGGTACGGCGACGATGTTGGCCGTGCCGTACTGGACGCAGATCGCCTTGCCGAAGTCGCTGCCCATGACGAGGTAGGAGCCCGCGTCGGCGGACGGCCGCACCCCGCGTTCCTGCGCGAGTTCGGCCAACGTCGGTACCGGGCGGCCGGGTTGGGCCTGCGCCCAGAAGAACGGGCCCATGTCCATCGGCAGCCCCGCCGCGACCAGGGTGTGCGCGACGACCGGCGGGACGCCCTGCCGGGACACCGCGGCCTGCTCGAACCGGAAGACTCCCGGCCCGAACGCGCCCGCCAGTTCCTGCGCGATCGCCTCCGGCGGGACCGGCGGTGTCGGCTGCACCGGCGGCAACGGCGCCCGCACCGGGGCGAGTCGGGCCGGGCCGTCGGCGACCTGGTGCAACTCGCCCTGGTGGGCGAGGAGTTCGCGCATCCCCTGCTGCCGGCTCGCGTGATCCGTGCCGTACGGCGCGATGCTCGCGATGCGGGCCTGCGGCCACTGTTCGCGGATCATCCGCGCGCAGTACGCGCCCGGCAGTTCGCAGGACTCCAACTCCGTGTGCAGTTCGAGTACTTGGTCCGGCGGGATGTTCATGCCGCGCAGCTCGTGGAAGATCTGCCACTCCGGGTGCGGCGTCCCCGGCGCGGACCGCCGGATCAGCTGCTGCTCGGAACCGTCCGGCGCGCGGTAGCGCAACACGGCCTGATAGCCCGGTCCGACGGTCGGCTGCCCCTGCGGCGGATAGCCGTAGGCGGGCTGCTGCTGCCCGGGGAAAGGCTGCCCCGGCATGGGGCGCCCGGGCATCTGCTGCCCCGGGGGCGGCATCGCACCGGGAGGCATTACTCCGGGCGGTACCGCACCCTGCGGCGGGGCGCCCGGCGGCATACCGGGACCGCCCAACGCACCGGGCGCGCCCGGGAATTGCGGCGGCGGAGGCGCACCCGGCCCACCGACCGGGGGCCCGGCCAGCACGGTCTCGGCGTGGTGCACGGCACCGGGGGCACCGCCCTGCGGACCGGGGGCGCCAGGAGCAGCACCGGGCGCGCCGGGCATCCCGGGGGCGTTCGACGGCTGAGGCGCACCAGGTGCACCCGGCGGCTGCGGAGCCCTCGGCCCCGCGGACGCGGGCCCGCCCCCCTGCCCGGGATCGGCAAACACCGTCGCGGCATGGTGCACTGCGCCCGGAGGCGTACCCCCAGGGGTGTTCGGCGCACCGGGCCCACCCGGCGGTGTACCGGGCGGCTGCGGCGCACCGGGCCCGTCCGGACCGAGCCCCGGGACCATCTGCGTGGCCACATACCCACCGCCCGGCGGCGGAGGAGGCGGCGGCGGAGATCCAGGCGCACCGCCCGGCCGCGCACCCGGCGTCCCCGGCGCGCCCGGCGGAGGCGGCGTCCTCGAACCGCCGCCCCGGCGCGGCGGAGGCGCCGCCTTGCTGGTGGCGGCGTCGGCGATGTCCCCGGCGTTGGGCGCGAGCCCCCGCCCCGGCACACCGGGCCCACCCGGAGGCTGCGGCACGTTACCGGCACCGCCCGGCCCCTGCGGATACCCGTAGGCGGACCCCGGCGGGGGCGCACCCTGCGGACCACCGGGCGCCGGCGGCGGGGTACCCGGAGCACCGGGCCCTTGCGGATACCCGTACGACGACGAACCCGGCGCCCCAGGCTGCCCCTGCCCCTGCCCCTGCCC
>NZ_JAENRY010000416.1 GCF_016612545.1 Streptomyces sp. MBT65
ACTCCGGACCCCCCACCCAGTCCCCCCTCCTCCTTCGCAGCGGAGTCCGCTTCATGGCCGAAACCACAACCGGGACCGCCAACTACGACCCGGACGACTACTTCGCCCAGGCCGTCACCGACTTCACCGGCTACACGATCCCGGCCCGGTCCACGCTGTTCAACAAGCTGAGCAGCTCCTCCAACGACGGCTTCGCCAACCTGAAGCTGTTCCGGATGGACATCCAGGGCATGGACATGAGGTCGGTGACCGCGGCCGACTACTCGGCGATCGGTGGCTGGCAGGTCAACTCCGGCGAGGACTACGACCTGGCCTTCTACGACGCCGGCGGCGACGGCGCGCACAGCAGCGTGGACATGAAGAAGGCGCGGATCGTGATGATCGGCGTCACCGTCGACGGGAACGGCCGCGCCACGCTCTGGAGCGGCGGCGAGATCACCGGCGGCGGCGCTTTCGAGGGCTCGTACTCGCACGTCCAGTGGGACTCGGGGCCGATGGCGCAGTACATCTCGGGCAGCAAGCTGGTCCTCGACCACATCCTGGCGTCGCCCTACTCGACACAGGGCTTCTCGTACAGCGGACTGTCGGTCATCGACGCCAACGTCGTCGACATGCTCTCCTTCGAGAACACCGGGCAGTCCTTCGACCGGGTGGTGCAGTTCTTCAAGGACCACTCGGACACCGTCAACCAGTGGATGACCTCGCTCGGCGAGGACCAGGCGGCCTGGAAGGGCAAGGCGGCCAGCCTCTTCTGGCATCTCCTGGACGAGCTGAAGACCAACTACGACGGCTACGTCTCCCAGTTGGGCGGCACCGACTACACGGCGACCAACAGCACCCTCGGCGGCTACGTCCCGAAGTCGAAGCTGAGCGACGCGCTGGCGGCCGCGCAGCAGGCGCTGAAGCAGGCGATCACCGACCTCCAGACCGCATGGACCGACTGGGCGTCGGACGGCCAGCACGACCCGCACTACCACGTGAAGAAGATCCTCGACGGCATCAGCTCGTGGGTCATCAACAACAACATCAACCATGTGCTCGCGGAGGACTGGGCCAGCGGGGAGGCCAGTGGCACGACTTACTCCACCGACGCCAACTTCAAGCAGAACGTCCCCGACTACGGCGACCTCACCCAGGTGACCACCTGGCAGAAGGTCGCCGACGCCGCCGTCAAGAGCTGGTCGGACCACGCGGACTCCAAGCTCAAGCAGCCGTCCATCGACGCGCTCAGCAATGTGAAGAACGCCTGGGCCGACGTCGAGGACGCCTTCGCCCAGGAGGTCAAGAACAAGAACAACGAGACGCTCTCCGAGGTCCTCCAGAAGGAGGAGACCGAGATCGCCGAGCAGGAGGCGAAGGACAACAACGACAAGCTCAACGACGATCTGAACAACCTCGGGAACAACCTCAACAACCTCGGCGACAACCTCAACAATCTCAACGACAACGTGAACGACAACCTCAACAACCTGGGGGACAACCTCAACAATCTCAACGACGGCCTGAACGACAACCTCAATGACCTCGGCGACAACCTCAACAACTTCGGAACGAACCTCAACGACAATCTGAACGACAACCTCAACAACATTGGCGACGGCCTGAATTCGAGCCTCAACAACCTGAACGACGATCTCGGCAACAGCCTGAACAACGTCGGCAGCGGGCTCGACGACCTCAACAACAGCGACCTCGCCAACGCCGCGCTGAACACCCTCGGCCCGTCGCTCCTGAACAACGGCAACAACTCCACCAAAGACGGTTCGACCACGTTGAACTCCCCGACCGGGGGCACCACCCAGCTCAACGGCGACGGCACGCTCACCACGACGTTCCCGGACGGCTCCACCCAGACCATCGACCCGTCCACCGGCCTGGTCACCACCACCAACCCGGACGGCACCACCTCGGTCTCGCAGCTCAACCCGGGCAGCACCATCACCAACCCGGACGGCTCGACCACCACCCTGAACAGCGACGGCACCCTCACCACGAAGTTCCCGGACGGCACGAGCCAGACCCTCGACCCGACCACCGGTCAGGTCAGCACGCTCAACCCGGACGGCACCACCTCGCTGTCGCAGCTCAACCCGACCGCCGGCTCCTTCACCACCCCGGACGGCTCGACGGCCCAGCTCAACTCCGACGGCTCGCTGACCACCCACTTCCCGGACGGCTCCACCGAGACGCTCAACCCGGACACCGGTCAGGTCTCGGTCACCGACCCCTCGGGCCATGTCACCACCACGCACCTCAACCCGGGCGACACCTTCACCAACCCGGACGGCTCCACCACCACGCTCAACAACGACGGCACGCTCACCACGAAGTTCCCGGACGGCTCCGTCCAGACCCTCAACCCGGACACCGGCCAGCTCACCACCACCGACCCGTCGGGCCACACGACCACCACCGACATCGACGGCAGCGGCCTCCCCTCGTCCTCGATCGACACCAGCAACCTCAACGGCAACGGCATCGACACGAGCGGGCTGAACAACGGCAGCAGCCTCGACACGAGCGGCCTGAACACGACCGGCCTCAACAGCGGCGGACTCGGCGGTGGCAGCCTCAACACGTCCGGCGGCGGCCTGGATTCGGGCCTCGACAGCGGCTACGACGACTACGACAGCACCCCCTACACCGGCGGCCCGCTGCGCTCCGACGCCCTCGACTCCAGCACCCTCGCCGCCGCCTCCACCGGCGAGCAGAGCGCGTCGGGCGGCACCCCCCTCAACCCGATGGGGATGGGCGGCATGGGAGGCATGGGCGGCGGCATGGGAGGCGGAGGCGGCGGCGGACAGGGCGGCACCACCGAGCGCACCCGGGCCGTCCTCACCGACCCGTCCAACACCTCCACCCGGCGCGGCCGGAACAACCGGGCCACCTCCGTGGACGAGGACGAGGACATCGTGCTGACCCGGCCCACCACGTCCAGCGCCCCGTACCCGGTGGGCGGTCCCGGCAGCAACGGCGCCGGCCAGAACGGCCGCTCCACCGAGAGCGGCGACCGGGCCCGGGACGCGTGGCTCACCGAGGACGAGGACGTCTGGGGCACCGACGAGGGCGGTTCGCCGGCGGTGATCGGCAGATGAACACGGGACGTTCGGTCCGGGACAGCACGCGAGGTGCCGGATGAGCAGCGAGTCGATCGAGCAGCGACTGGCCAAGGCGATGGCCGAACTGGAGGCCACCGAGGCCGCGGTGGCGCGCGCCGAGAGCGAACTCGCCCACGCCGAGCGCACGGTGCGCTCCGCGGACCGCGCGGTAGAGGTGACCGTCAGCGCGCAGGGCGACCTGCGCGCGGTGACCTTCCTGGGCGACAAGTACCGCACGATGCCCGCGGGTCAGCTCGCCGCGAGCGTGCTGGAGGCGGTGCAGGAGGCACGGGCCCGGATGGCCCGGCACGTCATGGCCACCTTCGAGCCCTTCACCAAGGCCAACCCCGAGGCGCCCGAGATCGCCGGCTTCGACGTGGACTGGAACAAGATCTTCGGGCCCGGTGTGCTGGAGGGCCCCAAGGGCGGCCGACGGCGCGGAGCCGGCCGGCTGCGCGACGAGATCAGCGAAGACCCGGAGGACTGAGAAGAAGATGTCGAACGCCTACTCCGCCAGCCCGCCGGCACTCATCGCCGGCACCCGGCAGATCGAGCAGATCAGTCGGCTGGCCAATGAGATGATCAACGAGTTCATCACCGATGTGTCGTCCACCTCTCACTGGCCCGGAGACGACGACGACTTCGCGAAGCAGATGCGGCCGCAGGAGAAGCAACAGCGGGAGGGTTCCGTCGAGGCCGGCTCGTCCCTGTCCGAGGCCATCGTCAGCATCGGCGACGGCACCCTCACCAACGTCAAGAGCGTGCTGGGCACCCAGAACGGCGTCCTGGACGCCATCCACGACTCGAACACGGGCGACACCAACACCGGTTCGCACAACGGAAAGCACTGACGCGGCGGACCGCCCCTGATGACCATCCACGCGACGCCCCAGCTGAACAACCTGTTGTTCGTGCTCATCGGCGAGAAGCTCCTCCAGGCCGACGAGGACATGGCCTACGCCAACGGCAAGCCGTACGAGCGGCTGGGCCGGCGTATGCGTGACCTCTCGGACCTGATCGAGCAGACCGCCGGTGGGGTCGGGCGCGCGCTGCCGCCGCAGGTCGGGAACAACTATGTGCGGGCGATGCACATGTTCCTCGACAGCGGCGGCGTCAACTACCTGAAGGACTTCGCCGACCAGCTCGACGGAATCGGGCAGTCCCGCACCAAGTCCTCCATGGACATCATGGAGTCCAAGTGGCAGATCATCGCCGAACTGGTGCGGCTGCTCATCGAGTTGATGGTCATCGCGGTGCTGTCCGCCTTCACGGGCGGCGCCGCCTCCAGCCAGGCCGCGGTGGCGAAGGCCCGGAGCCGGGTCGCCATTCTCACGGTGATGGACTGGCTGCTGAAGAAGACGCATCTGCTGCCGAGCCTCACCGAGGCGATCGAGGAGGCGTTCACCACCTTCGCGGTACGGCTGGCCATGATGCTGGGCGCGCCCAAGGGCCGCCGCCCCAACGGCTTCGACTGGTCGCAGATCGTCCAGGACGGTGTCTTCGGCGCCTTCACCGGACTGTTCCACGGTCTGCTCAGTGACCTCGGCAAGGGGTTCAAGAAGAACCTGAAGAACATCTTCGGCAGCCACAACCCGTTCAAGGACGTCACGGGCAACGGGGCGAAGTTCAACAAGAAGTTCGACAACCCCGACATCAACACCAAGCCCAAACCGAAGCCGACCCCCACGCCGAACCCGAAGAACACGCCCACCCCGACGCCGAACCCGCACCTCACGCCGACCCCGACGCCCACACCGAAGCCGAAGAGCTTCGGCGACAAGCTGAAGCACGAACTCGGCGAGGACTTCGAGCACTTCGTCACCGAGGGCGGCGCGGAGACGCTCGGCGAGCTCGCCACGGCGTCCATCTACGGCTTCCCCATCGACTCCCTGAACACCTTCCTGGGCGCCGGACTCAGCTCGATGAGCGAACGCCATCTCGGCCAGGGCGCGGGCGCGTTGGGGAGCAAGTTCAACTTCAACGCCCCGGCGCCGGTGAACACCCTGGGCACCGCGAACATCCCGGACGAGTCCGACTCCGATACGGACACGGGCTCCTCGAAGAACAACGCGTCGTCGAACCCGTCCACCACCGACGACAACCCGAGCACCACGACGGGCCCCGGCTCGGTCAACACGACCTCGAACAACGGCAGTTCCTCGACGGTCAACACCCCCCAACGCACCTCCACGAACACCGAGCCGCCCCGCTCCACCGACGTCGACACACACCTCGACACGGACCTCCCCGACACCCACCTCGACGAGGTGAAGGTCGACGGGGGAGACCTTCAGAGCAACATCCCGCACAGCACGACGAGTTCGTCCGGTGGCAACGGTTCTTCGTCCAGTACGCCGACGAGGACACCGGAACAGGCCGACACGGGCGGTACCGACGAGGCACAGGGGACCGGTCAGCAGGGCGACACCGGTCAGCAGGGCGACGCGGGTCAGCACGGCGACACCTCGGACGTCTCAACTCCGGTGTCCTCGACGGACGTTCCGGTCGCCCCGGTCGCGGGCACAGGTACGAACACGAGCACGACCGGGTCCGGTGTCCCCACCCAGAGCGGTACGAACTCGGGTACTCCGGCGTCCGGTTCCGGTACGTCCTCGAACTCCGGTGGCAACCCGCGTACGACGACAACGGGGCGCCCGGAGAGCTCGACGTCCGACGGGAACGGCACCACCGGTACCTCCGACGGCACGGACACCACGCACGGAATCGACACCACCTCCTCCGATTCCGGCGTCGACGGCAACACCGGTACGGACACCAACCCCGGTACTGACACGACCACCGGCACCGATCCCGCCCCCGGCGACACCCACACCGACACCGGCCTCCCCACGCCGGTCACCACCACCTCCAGCAACAGCGCGCCGCCCACGACCAGTTCGGTGCCGGACAGTGATACAGGACTGCGACGACGGGACCGTCTCCGGCGCGGGATCACTGTCCGGCACCGAACTGGTCGTGGGCG
>NZ_JAENRY010000417.1 GCF_016612545.1 Streptomyces sp. MBT65
ACCGCCCAACCCGTTCCCGCCCACCCCCACCCCGTTCGCTCAGCGGACCCTCAAATCCCAATAACGATCACGTCACCGCGTCGGCCAGGAATGCCGCCCGTCGATCATTTTTGTCCGGTTCTTCCTGTGGTGTGCGCCACAAGTGTCCGCATCGATCACGATTGCGACCGTGATAGATCTTCACGACCGCCCGGCGGACGCCACCCATGTCCCGCCGGGTTCGCCATGCGGCCGACGGACCTCGGTCGGGCAGCTCCAGTCCATGGGGGGATTCGGAGAAAGGCGCACCACACATGACCTCCGCTCAGGTCAAGACGGACGACACCCCCGAGGAGGGGTACGAGCGCGGGCTCGGCAGTCGTCAGGTCCAGATGATCGCGATCGGCGGCGCCGTCGGCGTCGGCCTGTTCCTGGGAGCCGGGGCGAACATCGCCAAGGCCGGACCCAGCCTCATCTTCATGTACGCCCTCGCCGGCGTGATCATCTTCTTCATCATGCGGGCCCTGGGCGAACTGCTCCTGTACCGCCCGGTGTCGGGCTCCTTCGCGGAGTACTCCCGCGAGTTCCTCGGCCCGTTCTTCGGCTACTTCACCGCCTGGACGTACTGGCTGATGTGGGTGGTCACCGGCATGGCCGAACTCACGGCCGCCGCCATCTACGTCAACTACTGGTTCCCCGCCGTCTCCCAGTGGGTGACAGCGCTCGCCTTCCTGGTGATCCTCTTCGTCGCCAACCTGATCTCCGTGAAGCTCTTCGGCGAGATCGAGTTCTGGTTCTCGATGGTCAAGGTCACCGCCCTCATCGGCATGATCGTGATCGGCCTCGGCGTCCTCACCTTCGGCTTCAGCAGCGCCGGCGACACCGCCTCCGTCGCCAACCTCTGGCAGTTCGACGGCTTCTTCCCCAAGGGCATCGGCTCCTCCCTGATGACCCTCCAGGGCGTGATGTTCGCCTACCTCGCCGTCGAACTGGTCGGCGTCACCGCGGGCGAGTCCGAGAACCCGGAGAAGACCCTCCCCAAGGCGATCAACACCCTCCCGTGGCGCATCGCCCTCTTCTACGTAGGCGCCCTCACCGTCATCCTCTGCGTCGTGAAGTGGACCGAATTCGCCCCGGGCGTCAGCCCGTTCGTCGAGGCGTTCGCGAAGATCGGCATCCCGGCGGGCGCCGGAATCGTCAACTTCGTAGTCCTCACCGCGGCCCTCTCCTCCTGCAACTCCGGCATGTACTCGACGGGCCGCATGCTCCGCACCCTCGCCGACAACGGCGAGGCCCCGAAGGTCTTCAGCAGGCTGTCCGCCTCGAAGACCCCCGCGACCGGCATCACGATCTCCGTCGCCTTCATGGGCATCGGCGTGGTCCTCAACTACGTCGTCCCGGAGAAGGCCTTCGGCTACGTCACTTCGGTCGCCACCGCCGCCGGCATCTGGACCTGGCTGATGATCCTGATCAGCCACGTCCTCTACCGCCGCGCGGTCGACGCCGGCCGCCTCCCGGCCTCGTCCTTCCCGGCCCCGGGCGGCGCGAAGTTCTCGTACGTCGCGATCGCGTTCCTGCTCTTCGTCACCGGCCTCATCGCCTACGACCCCGACTCCCGCGTCTGCCTCTACGTCATGGCGGGCTGGACCGTCGCCCTGATCGGCGGCTGGATCGCCCTCAAGGTCCGCGACCCGCAGGTCACCGAGCGCTGCGAGCCGGAGTTCGAGAAGGTCGGCTGACCCGTCCGCCGGCCTCTCCGATCCCGGCATACGGGCCGCCCCGCACCACCACTCGGTACGGGGCGGCCCTACTGCTTGTGCGGCGGCCCTTCTGCTTATCCTGACGACCATGCCGACCTTGACCATCACCCAGGCCCTCTTCGACCAGATCGTCACGCACGCGCGCGCGGACCACCCCGACGAGGCGTGCGGAGTCGTCGCGGGCCCGGTGGGCGAGGGCCGCCCCGAGCGTTTCGTCCCCATGCTGAACGCGGCCCGCTCACCCACGTTCTACGAGTTCGACTCGCAGGACCTGCTGAAGCTCTACCGCGACATGGACGACCGCGACGAGGAGCCGGTGATCATCTACCACTCCCACACCGCGACCGAGGCCTACCCCTCCCGCACCGACATCGCCTACGCCAACGAACCCGGCGCCCACTACGTCCTCGTCTCCACCGCCGACAGCGACGAGGCGGGCCCCTTCCAGTTCCGCTCGTACCAGATCCTGGACGGCGTGGTCACGGAGGAGGACGTCAAGGTCGTAGAGGCATACTGACCGCGTACGCAACAGGCCAACTCGCCCTGACGGAGATGGTGTTGACGCAGCGGTCGCGCGCACGGCGCCCCACGCTGGAGGATGTCGCCCGCTGGTCGGGGGTCTCCAAGTCCACGGTGTCGCGGGTGGTCAACGGCGAGCCCAAGGTGAGTCCCGAGGCCGCCGTCCGGGTCCGCGAGGCGATCTCCGCGCTCGGCTACGTCCCGAACCAGGCGGCCCGCCAACTGGTCACCCAACGCACCGGCGCCGTCGCGGTCGTCGCGGCCCAGCCCGAGGACCGGCTGTTCCTCGACCCGTTCTTCGACTGCCTGCTGCGCGGCATCCGCGGCGAACTCGCCCGGCACGGCGCCCAGGCCGTCCTGCTCTTCGTCGACGAACCCGACGACTACGCGCGCGTGGCCGACTATCTCGGCGGCGGCCACGTCGACGGCGCGATCCTGTTCTCGCTGCGCCCCGGCGACCGGATGCCCGAGATGGTCGACCGGCTCGCGCTGCCCGCCGTCTTCGGCGGCCGACCCCTCCTGTACGACGGCGACCCCGTGCGCGGCCAGGCCTTCGTCGACGGCGACAACCGCGGCGGCGCCCGCCAGGCCGTCCGCCACCTCCTCGCGCTGGGCCGCGAGCGCATCGCCACCGTCACCGGCCCCTACGACCAGGAGAACTCCGCCGCCGAACGGCTCGCCGGCTACCGGGACGCCCTCCCGGACACCGCCCCCCACCTGGTCGAACGCGCCGACTACACCCGCCAGGGCGGCGCCGACGCGATGGCCGCGCTGCTGGAGCGCCACCCCGATCTGGACGCCGTCTTCGTCGCCTCCGACCTCATGGCCTCCGGCGCCCTCCAGACGCTGCGCGAACGCGGCCGCCGGGTCCCCGAGGACGTGGCCGTGGTCGGCTTCGACGACCTCACCGCCATCTCCGAGTCCACCGACCCGCCGCTGACCACCGTCCACCAGGACGTCGCCGAGATGGGCCGCCTGCTGGCCCGACTGCTGTTCAGCCGCACGGAACAGGACCCCGGGCAGGACCTGCCGTCGACGATCGTCCCCACCCGGCTGGTCGTACGACAGTCCGCCTGAGCTGCGCCGTCTCACCCCCCGAATGAATTTCGTCCGAATTGTGAGATCACCTACCGGGGCCCGGACCGGGAATCGATACGATGAGCCCATGGTTCTTCTCGACGTGAGCGACAAGGCGCCGGGCACGCTGCTCGTGGCGCGGCTGCACGTCGACCTGTGCAGGCTGAACAGCGCCATCTGTTGACAGCGCGCTGTCGCCGCACGGCCGTGCGCCGCGGCAGTCAGGCATGTGCCCACCGAGACCAGACCCCTCCCGCTTCCGACAGGAGCCCCTTGCCATGGCCATCGAGGTCCGCATCCCCACCATCCTCCGCACCTACACCGGCGGCGAGAAGGCCGTCGAGGGTGCCG
This sequence comes from Streptomyces sp. MBT65, assembly GCF_016612545.1. Classification (GTDB taxonomy): domain Bacteria; phylum Actinomycetota; class Actinomycetes; order Streptomycetales; family Streptomycetaceae; genus Streptomyces. The sequence goes on from NZ_JAENRY010000417.1 coordinate 3,687, forward strand.
GTGAGAACCTCGCCGCGCTCTTCGCCGACCTCGAGACCCGGCACGCGGGCATCCAGGCCCGCATCGTGGACGGCGGCGAGCTGCGCCGCTTCGTCAACGTGTACCTGAACGACGAGGACGTCCGCTTCCTCGACGGCATCAACACCAAGCTGACCGACGGCGACAGCGTCACGATCCTGCCGGCCGTGGCCGGCGGTATGGCCTGATCGTCGATGCGTTACGACTCCCCGCTGGCCGCGGTGGGCAACACCCCTCTGGTGCGCCTGCCGCGGCTCTCGCCGTCCACCGACGTCCGCATCTGGGCCAAGCTGGAGGACCGCAACCCGACCGGCTCGGTCAAGGACCGCCCGGCCCTGCACATGATCGAACAGGCGGAGAAGGACGGCCGCCTCACCCCCGGCTGCACCATCCTGGAGCCCACCTCGGGCAACACCGGCATCTCCCTCGCGATGGCCGCGAAGCTCAAGGGCTACCGCATGGTCTGCGTGATGCCCGAGAACACCTCGCAGGAACGCCGTGAACTCCTCGGCATGTGGGGCGCCGAGATCATCCCCAGCCCCGCGGCCGGCGGCTCCAACACGGCGGTCCGCGTGGCCAAGGAACTCTCCGCCGAGCACCCCGACTGGGTCATGCTCTACCAGTACGGCAACCCGGACAACGCGGGCGCCCACTACGCGACGACGGGCCCGGAGATCCTCACCGACCTCCCCTCCATCACCCACTTCGTGGCGGGCCTCGGCACCACGGGCACCCTCATGGGAGTCGGCCGCTACCTCCGCGAACACAAGCCGGACGTCAAGATCGTCGCCGCCGAGCCGCGCTACGACGACCTCGTCTACGGCCTCCGCAACCTCGACGAGGGCTTCGTCCCCGAGCTCTACGACGCCTCCGTCCTCACCACCCGCTTCTCGGTCGGCTCGGCCGACGCGGTCACCCGAACCCGCGAACTCCTCCAACAGGAGGGCATCTTCGCCGGCGTCTCCACCGGCGCGGCCCTCCACGCTGCGATCGGCATGGGCAAGAAGGCCGTAGCGGCGGGAGAGACCGCCGACATCGCCTTCGTGGTGGCGGACGGCGGCTGGAAGTACCTGTCGACGGGCGTGTACACGGCGGCGACGACCGAGGAAGCGATCGCGACCCTCCAGGGTCAACTCTGGGCCTGATTGATCCGAGCGCCCCGGGCGGTCACTCCCCGGGGCCCCAGGAGATGACCGTCTCACGCGCCCAGTCGTCCTTGATCCTCGCGTCGATGCGGTCGAGCACCGCGAAGCCGAAGAGCGCGACCGCCATCCGCACCTGGCCCGGGTCGTACGGCTCCGCCGCCGGGCGGGTCGCCGGATCCAGCTCCGCGTAGCGCTCCCGCGCCATCCGGAGCACCGCTTCCCCCTTGCCGGTGAGGACGGGCAGCTGCCGGGGCATGGTCGGGCCGTCGGGGAAGACCTTCCGCAGTGCCATCGCCCCGACGAGGAACGCCAGCCCGGCCCGGACCCAGGCCTGGTCGAGCAGCAGCACGGTCACGGCAGGCACCGATACCGCCGCGGCGATCGCCGACCACCGGCCCCAGCGCAGCGGCAGACCGGGAACCATCTCGAACTGCGCCCGGGTCCAGCCCTCGCCGAGCAGCCGTGCCTCCGCCGATTTCACCAGGTGGTAGGAGTTCGGCGCCCGCAGCTCCCACAGGTACTCGCCCTCGCCCTGGCCGGGGGAGAAGGCGGGGTTGCGCACATGCAACGGCCGCGCCGCGTCCCACAGTTCACGCTCGAACTCGTCGGCGTCCGAGGGCGGTGCGCCACGGGATTCCCAGCGCCCCTGCCCGGGTGTGCCACGCGGCATCCGGTGCAGCCGCCCCGTAGCCACCAGCCTGGCCAGCGCCCCCGTGCGTGCCCCCCATTCCGCCTCGCCGTTCAGCGCACCGAGGGCCAGCGGGCCGAGCCGTTCCACGTCGTCGGATCCGACGACGGCGCCGTCGCGGTCCTCTGCCACAAACGCCGCCAGACAGGCATCGGCGGCGGCACCGCGCACCTTGTCGTCGAGCAGCCACGCCGTGACCGCGATCACGAAGCAACCCGCGAGTATGAGCCAGTCCGTCATACGGGTCAGTATCCCCGCAGACCGGGATTCGACCCCTGTGCATACCACCCCAATTGCCATGGATCCAGGGGCCGTTGCGCACTACACGCCTACCGGGCGAGGTGCCGCACCTGGTCCCACAGTGCCGGGTCCGCGACCCCCACCCGCCGCCGGAAATCGGCCACCGGCACGGACCGCAGCTCGTCGGTCTCCAGATAGCTCGCCCGCCCCTGCGCGTCCCCCACCGACCCCGGGGGCAGCGCGATCAC
>NZ_JAENRY010000418.1 GCF_016612545.1 Streptomyces sp. MBT65
GCGCCACCGAACCTCCGAGTTCCACCCGCAACTCCACCCCGCCCCCTACTTCTCCCCCGACTCCACCCTCTTCTTCAACCCCGCCAGCGCCCGGTCGATGATGACCTTCTCCGCCTTGCGCTTGATCATGCCCAGCATGGGGATCTTGACGTCGACCGTGAGGAGGTACGTGACCTCGGTCGCCCCCGTGCTCGTGGACTTGAGGAGGTAGGAGCCGTCCAGGGAGCGGAGCATCTGGGACTTGACGAGGGTCCAGGACACCTCGTTGTCGCCGGTCCAGGTGTAGGCGAGGACCTGGTCGTCCTTGATCGCGCCGGCGTCCATGACGAGGCGGACCTGTTCGGCGCGGCCTCGTTCGTCGGTCTTGAGGACGTCCGCCTCCTTCACCTCACCGGTCCAGTCCGGATAGCGGGCGAAGTCGGCGATCACCGCCATGACGTCGGCCGGTGCCGCCTCGATCGTGATGCTCGAACTGGTGTGTTCCGCCATCGCTGTGGCTCCTCCAGATGCGGACCGGCAGGGCGTCGTCGTGCGCTTGTGCGTGCAGCGTGAAGGCTACCTCCCCGCCAACCCCCTTACCGCACCCCCTACCTGCGGACATCAGCGGCAGCCGCCAAGGGAGTCACCATTCCAGCGCCCACGGCTTGCCGCTCCCCGCGAAGTGCCCCACGTTCACGCACTCCGTCGCCCCGATCCGCATCCTGCGCACCAGCGGCTGGTGGACGTGGCCGAACAGTGAATAGCGGGGCCTGGTGCGGCGGATGGCGTCCAGGAGGGCGCGGCTGCCCCGTTCGAAGCGGCGCGCGACCGTGTCGTAGACCAGCTCGGGGACCTCGGGCGGGATGTGCGTGCACAGGACGTCGACCTCGCCGACCGCCTCGATCTTCGCGGCGTACTCCTCGTCGCTGATCTCGTACGGCGTGCGCATGGGCGTGCGCAGGCCGCCGCCGACGAAGCCGAAGGTGCGGCCGCCGATCTCGACCCGCTCGCCGTCGAGGACCGTCGTGCCGGGGCCCGCGTACTCGGGCCACAGGGTCGGCATGTCGACGTTGCCGTAGGTGGCGTACGTCGGGGTGGGGAAGGCCGCGAACATCTCTGCGTACTGCTTGCGGACCGCCTTCTCGATCAGGGCCGCGCGGTCCCCGCCGACCGCGCTCCAGAGGCGGGCGCCGAGTTCACGGGCCTCCTCGAAGCGGCGGGCGGTGCGCAGTTCGACGAGGCGGTCGGCGTTCTCCTCGCCGAACAGTTCGGGGAAGATCCCGCGCGAGTGATCGGCGTAGTCGAGGAAGAGGACGAGGTCCCCCAGGCAGATCAGGGCGTCGGCACCCTCACCGGATCTGGCCAGGTCACGGGCGTTGCCGTGCACGTCGCTGACCACATGGATGCGCGTTCCGGGGGTGCCGGCCGGTGTGGGTGCCATGACGATCAAGCGTAGGCGTGTGCGGCAAACGTGAACAGTGGCGGCGGACCTTGCGGTTACTGGCCGGTCAAGAAAGGCGTGGACTACTGTGCGCGAGGAAACACCAATCTGTGTGACGCAGCGAACATCTCGCCGGACCCCCCTGTCGTAGGACCCATACCGACGGGTAACGTCCGGGCAGTCCAGTCGTGCTCAGGATTTCAATCATCCGGTCCTGACGCACCTGCCCGAGCCTTGGACCGGACCGTCGCATCACACAACGTCGTGGCGCCGGCGCCCTATGAGGAGCAGCAGTCTTGCGCGAGTTCAGCCTTCCGGCTTTGTACGAGGTCCCTGCGGACGGCAATCTGACCGACATCGTCCGCAGAAACGCCGCGCAGCACCCAGATGTCGCCGTCATCGCGCGTAAGGCGAACGGCGCGTGGCAGGACGTGACCGCCACGGTCTTCCTCGCCGAGGTGCACGCCGCCGCCAAGGGGCTGATCGCCTCCGGCGTCCAGCCCGGCGACCGGGTCGGGCTGATGTCCCGCACACGGTACGAGTGGACGCTGCTCGACTTCGCCATCTGGTGTGCGGGCGCGATCACCGTGCCGGTGTACGAGACCAGCTCGGCGGAGCAGGTGCAGTGGATCCTCTCCGACTCGGGCGCCACCGCCGTGATCGTCGAGCAGGACGCGCACGCCGCCGCCGTCGAGTCGGTGCGCGCGCAGTTGCCCGCCCTCAAGCACGTCTGGCAGATCGACACCGGCGCGATCGAGGAGCTGGACCGCGCGGGCAAGGACATCAGCGACGCGACCGTCGAGGAGCGCAGCTCACAGGCGAAGGCCGACGACCCGGCGACCATCGTGTACACGAGTGGCACCACCGGCCGGCCCAAGGGCTGTGTGCTCACCCACCGCAGCTTCTTCGCGGAGTGCGGCAACATCGTGGAGCGGCTGCGCCCGCTGTTCCGCACCGGCGAGTGCTCGGTGCTGCTGTTCCTGCCGCTCGCGCACGTCTTCGGGCGGCTGGTGCAGATCGCGCCGATGATGGCGCCGATCAAGCTGGGCCTGGTCCCGGACATCAAGAACCTCACCGACGAACTCGCCTCGTTCCGGCCGACGTTGATCCTCGGTGTGCCGCGCGTCTTCGAGAAGGTCTACAACTCGGCGCGTGCCAAGGCGCAGGCGGACGGCAAGGGCAAGATCTTCGACAAGGCGGCCGACACCGCGATCGCGTACAGCCGCGCGCTGGACACGCCGTCGGGTCCGTCCCTCGGTCTGAAGATCAAGTACAAGACCTTCGACAAGCTCGTCTACAGCAAGCTGCGCGCGGTGCTCGGCGGCAAGGGCGAGTACGCGATCTCCGGCGGCGCCCCGCTGGGCGAGCGCCTCGGGCACTTCTTCCGGGGCATCGGCTTCACCGTCCTCGAGGGCTACGGGCTGACCGAGTCCTGTGCCGCCACCGCCTTCAACCCCTGGGACCGGACGAAGATCGGCACCGTCGGGCAGCCGCTGCCCGGCTCGGTCGTGCGCATCGCGGACGACGGCGAGGTGCTGCTGCACGGCGAGCACCTGTTCAAGGGCTACTGGAACAACGAGGCCGCCACGGCCGAGGCGCTCGCGGACGGCTGGTTCCACACCGGGGACATCGGCACCCTCGACGAGGACGGCTACCTCAGCATCACCGGACGCAAGAAGGAGATCATCGTCACCGCGGGCGGCAAGAACGTCGCCCCGGCCGTGATCGAGGACCGCATCCGCGCGCACGCGCTGGTCGCGGAGTGCATGGTCGTCGGGGACGGGCGGCCCTTCGTGGGCGCGCTGGTCACCATCGACGACGAGTTCCTGGGCCGCTGGGCTGCCGAGCACGGCAAGCCGGCGGGTTCCACCGCGGCGTCGCTGCGTGACGACCCGGATCTGGTGCAGGCGATCCAGGACGCTGTCGACGACGGCAACGCCGCGGTGTCGAAGGCGGAATCGGTGCGGAAGTTCCGCATTCTGTCCTCCCAGTTCACGGAGGAGTCGGGCCACTTGACGCCGTCCCTGAAGCTCAAGCGCAATGTGGTGGCCAAGGACTACGCGGACGAGATCGAGGCCATCTACCGGAAGTAGACGGGTAGTCGGGGCGTTCGGGGTTGTTTAGAAGTCCTCGGCGAGGACCCGTTCCAGCGTGCGTTCGGCGAGCGCGGTGATGGTGACGAACGGGTTCACGCCGATGTTGCCGGGCACCAGCGAACCGTCCGTGATGTACAGCTTCGAATACCCCTTCACCCGGCCGTAGTTGTCGGTCGCGTTGCCCAACACGCAGCCGCCCAGCGGGTGGTAGCAGAAGTCGTCGGCGAAGATCTTGCTGGGCGTGCCGAACAGGTCGGAGCGGTAGATCGTCGCGTTGGCCGAGTTGATCCGGTCGAAGAGCTTCTTGGCCATCGCGACCGAGACCGCGCTCTGCGCCGCGGTCCAGCCCAGCTTCACCGTGCCGCTCGCCGAGTCGTAGGTGAACGAGGCCCGTTGGGGGTTCTTGGTGATCGCCAGATAGAGGCTCACCCAGGTCTCGAAGCCGATGGGCAGCGGGGCGATCTCCGCGAAGACCGGGTTGTCGGTGTTGGCCCAGTCGTCGATGCCCATGACCGGCATGGTCGACTGGTTGGCGCCGGTGGTGTCCCAGATGTGGTTGGCGCGGCCCACCATGGTGTTGCCGTTGGGTCCCCAGCCCGCCCCGACCGTGGAGTTGAGCGCGGGCAGGGTACCCGTGTCCCTTGCCCGGACGAGGAGTTCGGTGGTGCCGAGGCTGCCGCCGCCGAGGAACAGATAGGTGCAGCCGTACTGCTTGGTCTCGACGACCGCGCCGGTGTCGTCGATCCGGTTCACGCTCAGGACGTACGACCCGTCGCTCGCGCGGCTGACCCCGGTCACCTTCTCCATGGTGTGGATGGTGACCTTGCCGGTGCCGAGCGCCGAGGCGAGGTAGGTCTTGTCGAGGCTCTTCTTGCCGTAGTTGTTGCCGTAGATGACCTCCTGGGCGAGCGCGGACTTGGTGGCGGTGCCCGCCGCCTCCCGCTGCATGTAGCCGAAGTCGTAGACGTTGGGCACGAAGGTGGTCGTCAGGCCGGTGTTCGTGGCGGCCTTCCGCGAGGTGCGGGTGAACTGGTACCACTCGGTCGACTCGAACCACGTCGGGTCGACGGTGTTGACGCCGAGCATGGTGCGGGCGCGCGGGAAGTACGTGTTGTACATCGCGGTGGCGTCCACGGCGGGGAACTGCTCGGTGAAGTACGACTGGCGCGGGGTGACCGCCATGCCGCCGTTGACCAGCGAGCCGCCGCCGACCCCGCGTCCCACGTACACGGACATGGCGTCGTAGTGCACGCGGTCCAGGACGCCCGGGTACGCGGTGATGTCCTTGTTGACGACGTCCAGCCAGAGGAAGCTCGCGAGCGGGGCCTCGGTGCGGGTCTTGAACCACATCGAGCGCTGGTCCGGGCTGGCGGTGTTGCAGAAGATCTTGCCGTCGGCACCGGCCGTGTTCCAGAGCCGGCCCATCTCCAGGACGAGGGTGGTGACGCCGGCCTGGCCCAGGCGGAGGGCGGCGACCGCGCCGCCGTAGCCGGAACCGACGACGATCGCGGGTGCGGTCTGGACGGCGGCGGGTTCGACGGCCTGCGCGGACTGGAGGCCGATACGGGTGAGACCGGCGGTGGCGGCGGTCTGGAGGGCGATCATGCCCAGGATTTGACGTCTCGTCAGCTGATGCTGCGTCAGTTTTGCTGTCATGCGCGCAGCATGTGCGGATTATTCGGTTCCGCCTAGCCCCCGGTGTGCAACAAGGTTTTCAATTTCTCCGCGAGTAGATCCCAGCGCCACTTCTCCTCGACCCAACTCCGGCCCCGCTCCCCCATGTTGCGGCGCAGCTCCGGGTCTTCGAGCAGCGCGACGATCCGGTCGGCGGCCTCCTCCGGGGACCCGCCCCGCACCACCCACCCGGTCTCGCCGTCGAGCACGGCGTCGGGCGCGCCGCCGGAGTCACCGGCGACGACGGGCAGTCCGGTGGCCGACGCCTCCAGGTAGACGATGCCGAGCCCCTCGACGTCGAGGCCGCCGCGCCGGGTGCGGCACGGCATCGCGAAGACGTCACCGGCGCCGTAGTGCGCGGGC
>NZ_JAENRY010000419.1 GCF_016612545.1 Streptomyces sp. MBT65
GGGTGAGGGGTGGGGCCGGCGGCACTCTGTCATCGTGTTGACCGGCGGCATCGAACTGTCGGTGCCGCAGGTGTCCGCTTGGCTGGTGCAGGGAGTTGAACGTGCAGGACAAGGGTGTCGACCCCGTCGCCCACAACCGGGCGGCCTGGGACAAGTACGTCCAGGAGGGCAACGAGTGGTCGAGGCCGGTGAGTGCCGAGGCTGTCGAGCGCGCCCGCACGGGCGACTGGTCGGTCGTCCTCGTCGGGCATGAGCCGGTCGACCGCTCCTGGCTGCCGGCGGACCTGACCGGCAAGGACGTGTTGTGCCTGGCCTCCGGCGGCGGCCAGCAGGGTCCGATCCTCGCCGCCGCGGGCGCGCGGGTCACCGTGTTCGACAACTCACCCCGCCAGCTCGGCCAGGACCGGATGGTGGCGGCACGCGACGGACTCGAACTGCGCACCGTCCTGGGCGACATGCGCGATCTCGGCGCCTTCGGCGACGCGGCGTTCGACGTCGTGTTCCATCCGGTCTCCAACCTGTTCGCGCCGGACCTGGCGCCGGTGTGGCGTGAGTGCTTCCGCGTCCTGCGGCCGGGCGGAACTCTGCTCGCGGGCTTTCTCAACCCCGATGTGTACCTGTTCGACCACGAGGCGCTCGACGAGCGCGGCGAGCTGATCGTCGTGCACAAGCTGCCCTACAGCGATGTCACGCACTACTCCGCCGAGGAACGCGCCACGAAGTTCGGCGCCGACGCCCCTCTCGAGTACGGCCACACCCTCACCGACCAGATCGGCGGGCAGCTCGCCGCGGGGTTCGCCCTCACCGGCTTCACGGAAGCGCCGCACCAGTCCGACGCGTCCGCTTCCTACCTGTCGCACTATTTCGCGACGCTGGCGGTCAAGCCGGGCTGAGGCCTGCCGTCGGCGTGACGAGCGTTACGTGGTCGTTCCGCTGGACGCTCCCCCTACTCGCCGGTACCGTGATGTTCTGAGCAAGCGCTTAGATATGGACCCTGGGCTAGCTGGAGGTGGCGGCGGTGCGCCGTACGGTGTTTGACGAGGACCACGAGGCGTTCCGGGAGACCCTCCGGGCCTTCATCGAGGCCGAGGTCGTGCCCGTCTACGACGAGTGGTTCGCCGCCGGCCAGGCGCCGCGCGAGTTCTACTACAAGCTCGCCGAACTCGGCGTCTTCGGCATCCGCGTCGACGAGGAGTACGGCGGCGCGGGCATCGACTCGTACAAGTTCGAGGCCGTCCTCTACGAGGAGACCGCGCGCGCGGGTGTCTCCTTCGGCGGCTCCGGTGTGCACGTCCTGCTGGGCCTGCCCTACATCAAGCTGCTCGCCAACGACGAGCAGAAGAAGAAGTACCTGCCGAAGTTCGTCTCCGGCGAGGAGATGTGGGCCATCGCGATGACCGAGCCGGGCACCGGCTCCGACCTCGCGGGCATGAAGACCACCGCCAAGCTCTCCGAGGACGGCACGCACTACGTCCTCAACGGCGCCAAGACCTTCATCACCGGCGGTGTGCACGCCGACCGCATGATCGTCTGCGCCCGCACCGACGCGCCCTCCAAGGAGGACCGCCGTCACGGCATCTCCCTCTTCGTGGTGGACACCAAGGCCGAGGGCTACTCGGTCGGCCGCAAGCTCGACAAGCTCGGCCTGAAGACCTCCGACACCGCCGAGCTGGCGTTCGTCGACGTCAAGGTCCCCGTGGAGGACCTCCTCGGCGAGGAGAACAAGGGCTTCTCCTACCTCGGCCACAACCTCGCCTCCGAGCGCTGGGGCATCGCCTTCGGCGCCTACGCGCAGGCCAAGGCCGCCGTCCGGTTCGCCAAGCAGTACGTGCAGGACCGTGTCGTCTTCGGCCAGCCGGTCGCCGCGTTCCAGAACACCAAGTTCGAACTGGCCGCCTGCCAGGCCGAGGTGGACGCGGCCGAGGCCGTCGTCGACCGCGCGACCGAGGCCCTGGACGCCGGTGAGCTGACCCCCGCCGAGGCGGCCAGCGCCAAGCTGTTCACCACCGAGGTCGCCCACCGCGTGATCGACCGCTGCCTCCAGCTGCACGGCGGCTACGGCTTCATGAACGAGTACCCGATCGCCCGCCTGTACGCGGACAACCGCGTCAACCGCATCTACGGCGGCACCAGCGAGATCATGAAGACGATCATCGCCAAGGACATGGGCCTGTAAGGTCCCGGCAATTCCGGCCCGGTACAACTGGACGCCATGAACCAGGCACTACAGGATCTCCTCGATCTGCTCGACCTCGAGCAGATCGAGGAGAACATCTTCCGCGGCCAGTCCCGCTCCGCCGTCGTCCCCCGCGTCTTCGGGGGCCAGGTCGCGGCGCAGGCACTGGTCGCCGCCGGGCGCACGGTCCCCGCCGACCGCCACGCCCACTCCCTGCACGCGTACTTCCTGCGCATGGGTGACCCCGGCGCGCCCATCGTCTACAACGTCGAGCGCATGCGCGACGGCCGTTCCTTCACCACCCGCCGCGCGGTCGCCGTCCAGCACGGCCGGCCGATCTTCGCGCTGTCGGCGTCCTTCCAGACGTACGAGGAAGGCCTCGACCACCAGACCCCCATGCCGCCCGCGCCCGACCCGGAGACGGTCCCCACCGGCCGCGAGCGGCTGCTCGGCTACGACCACCTCGATCAGGGAATCGTTGAACGATTCCTGGAGGCGCGCCAGGCGATCGACCTCCGCTACGTCGACGACCCGCCGTACGGCAGGTTCGGCGAGCCGCGCGAACCGCACTCCCAGGTCTGGTTCCGCACCGACGGCAAGCTCGCGGACGACCCTCTTCTCCACGTAGTCCTCGCGACGTACGTCTCCGACATGACCCTCCTCGACTCGATCCTCCTCGCGCACGGCCGCGGCGGCTGGGCCGTAGGGGATGTCGTCGGCGCCTCGCTCGACCACGCGATGTGGTTCCACCGGCCGTTCCGCGCCGACGAGTGGCTGCTCTACGACCAGGAGTCGCCGTCGGCGTACGGCGGGCGCGGCCTCGGGCAGGCCCGGATCTACACCCAGGACGGTCAACTGGCCGTCTCCGTCATCCAGGAGGGCGTGGTCCGGGTTCCTCGGGAAGACTGAGGCCATGACAGAAACCGAGGGGACAGCGGAGACCGAGGGCGGCGGCGAGTCCACCGCCACGGTGATCGTCGCGGCCGTCGCCAACCTGGGGATCGCGCTCGCCAAGGCGGTCGCCGGCGTCATCAGCGGCTCCAGCGCGATGCTCTCGGAGGCCGCGCACTCGGTCGCCGACACCGTCACCGAACTCCTCCTCCTCACCGCCCTCAAACGCAGCGAGAAACCCGCCGACGAGGAACACCCCCTCGGCTACGGCCCCGAGCGCTACATCTGGGCGATGCTCGCCGCCGTCGCCACCTTCGTCGGCGGCGCGGTCTTCTCGATCTACGACGGCGTCCACACCCTCGTCGCCGGCGAGGACCTCGGCGACCCGCTCATCTCGTACATCGTGCTCGGCGTCGCCTTCCTCCTGGAGGGCTACTCCCTGCGGACGGGCGTACGCCAGGCGCGCGGCGAGGCGGCCCGCTTCGACGCCTCCTTCAAGCGCTACCTCCGCTACACCCCCGACACCGCGGTGAAGGCCGTGGTGCTGGAGGACTCCGCCGCCCTCGTCGGTCTGGTCCTCGCGGCCGGCGGCCTGCTCGGCGGCCAGCTCACCGGCTCCGGCGTCTGGGACGGCCTCGCGTCCCTCTGCATCGGCGCCCTGCTGCTCTACGTCGCCTGGGTGCTCGGCCGCTCCAACGCGGAACTCCTCATCGGCCGCCCGCTGCCCAAGGCCATGCGGGACCGCATCCGCGAGGAACTCCTCGCCGTCGAACACATCGAGGCCGTACTGGAGTTGACGACCCTCGTGCAGGGCCCGCGCGAGGCGCTGGTGGCGGCGAAGGTCGACTTCCGGGACGTGTCCACGGCCGCGCAGATCGAGTGGGCCTGCGAACAGGCCGAGCAGCGACTGCGGGAGGCGTTCCCCTCGGTGAACCGGGTCTATCTGGACCCGACACCGGGGTACGCGCAGCGCCGGGCGGAGGGGCTCAACCCCTGGCCGTGACAAGGGAGTTGGGCGGGGCCCCTCAGTCGAGCCCCGCCTCCGCCAGCAGATACGCCGTCATCGGGTCGTAGTGCCGGGGGCTGACCACATGGTCGTCGAGCGGGACCGCCACCTGGACGGTGCCCTCCGACTCGGCGAGGAAGAGCGCCGGGTCGTTGCAGTCCGCGTAGCCGACGGAGTCGACGCCGTGCCGGCCCGCGTAGCCCGCCCAGCCGTGGTCGGCGACGACCAGGTCCGGCAGCGGGCGGCCCTCGCGCTCCAGGGTGGTGAGGATCGCCTTCATCGGCTCACCGGAGTGCGTGTGCCACAGCGTCGCCCCGTGCTCCAGGACGGACACGTCCGCGAACTGCACGACGTAACCCTCCTCCGTCTGCAAGCCCTCCGGGATCACCACGATCTCGCAGCCGGCCGTGCGCAGCGCGGCGGCCGTGGCCCGGTGCACATCGAGCAGGCCACCGGGGTGACCGGTCGCGAACAGCACCCGCTGCTGCCCGTCGGCCGCCTTGCGCAGCCGCGCCGCCAGCCGGTCGAGCCCCGCGATCGTCAGCTCAGGGGCGATGGTGTCCTGGCCGTAGCGGTACTCGGGATCGTCGTTGACCCCCACCCGCTCCGCCATCACCGCGAGCACGTCCTGCTCGTCGGACCAGCGGCTGCCGAGCTCCAGGCCGAGCCAGTAGTGGCGGTCGCCGTTCGCGAGCTTGCGGTAGTGGGAGAGGTTGTTCTCGCGGGGCGTGGCTACGTCGCCCGCGATACGGGTCTTCACAAGGTGATCGACGAGCTCGGCGCGGCTGGGGGTCCCGGGTATCGGCATGCCTCCCATTGTGGAGCAGTGGACTGTGCCCTTGCCCGGTGTCCCGCACGCTGGGATGTGGATCACTCACTCCGGCCGCTCACAGATGCCGCAGGCCGAACCACAGCTCCATCCGTACGTCCGGATCGTCCAGGTCCGCGCCCAGCAGCGCCGCGCACCGCGTGATCCGCTGCCGCACGGTGTTGCGGTGCACGGCCAGCGCGACCGCCGTACGGTCCCAACTCCCGTGCAGGGAGAGCCAGGTGCGCAGGGTCTCGACGAGCGCGGGCTGCGCGGCGAGCGGCGCGAGGAGGGTGCGGGCATGCGCCTCGGCCTCCTCGTGCGGGACCAGCTCGGCGAGACCGGCGCGGCCGGATGCGCCGTGCCGGACCAGTGGGGCGCGGGTCGCGCGGGCCCGGGCCAGCGCGCGGGCCGCCTGGGTGTCGGCGGCGGACCAGTCCTGCGGAGCCACGGCGGCACTGACCCCCAGGGTCCAGCCGGGCTGCGGGCCGGGTTCACGATCGGCGGGGACCAGGACCCGTACGACGTCCGGCGCCAGGTCGATCAGCGCGGAACCGAGCGCGGCGCCCAGCGCGGACGCGGTGACGGGGTCGGGCGCGTGCGCGTCGGGCCGGGCCCGCACGACGATCCACCGGTCCCCGCCGAGCAGCGCGGCGA
>NZ_JAENRY010000041.1 GCF_016612545.1 Streptomyces sp. MBT65
GTCCGCGCCCCCGGCCCCCTCGCCCGTGTCCTCGGCGGCGTCCGCCACCGCGCCCCGCGTCGCCTCCGTGTCCTCGGACGGTGAGGTCTCCGTGGTCTCCGGGTCCGTGCTCACAGCGTGCTCCAGTCGTGATCGGGATAGCGGTGCAGAGGCGCCGACACATCGTCGAGCGCTCGGCAGATCTCGTCAGGAAGACTAAGCGCCTCCACTGACAACGCGGCCGTGAGCTGCTGCGCGTTGCGCGCGCCGACGATCGGGGCGGCCACCCCGGGCCGGTCGCGGACCCAGGCGAGGGCGACCTGGAGGGGCGTCACGGCGAGTCCGTCCGCGGCGATGGTCACCGCGTCCACGATCCGCGTCGCCGTGTCGTCGAGGTACGGCGCGACGAACGGCGCCATGTGCTCCGATGCGCCGCGCGAGTCCGCCGGGGTCGCGTGCCGGTACTTGCCGGTGAGGACCCCGCGCCCGAGCGGCGAGGAGGGCAGCAGCCCGATGCCCAGGTCGAGCGCGGCCGGCAGCACCTCGCGCTCCACACCGCGCTGCAACAGCGAGTACTCGAGCTGTGTGCTGGCCAGCCGCGTCCGCGTGCCCGGCGCGCGCCGCGAGCTGCCAGGTCGCGGCCTTGGCGAGCTGCCAGCCGCAGTAGTTGGAGACGCCCGCGTAGCGCGCCCGCCCGCTGCTGACCGCGAGGTCCAGGGCCTGGAGGGTCTCCTCCAGCGGGGTGAACGGGTCGAAGGCGTGGATGTGCCACACGTCCACGTAGTCCGTGCCGAGGCGGGCCAGCGAGGCGTCCAGCGCGGCGAGCAGATGGCCGCGCGAGCCGTCGAAACGGCGGTCGGGGTCGGGTACGCTCCCCGCCTTCGTCGAGATGACCAGGTCCCGGCGCGGCACGAGCCCTTCTATGAGCTGTCCGAGCAGGTACTCGGCCTCCCCGTCGCCGTACACGTCCGCCGTGTCGACCAGGGTGCCGCCGGCCTCCCAGAACGCCTTCAAGAGGTCCGCGGCGTCATGCTCGTCGGTGTCGCGCCCCCACGTGAGGGTGCCGAGTCCGATCCGGGACACACGAAGGCCGGTACGGCCGAGATGCCTCTGCTCCATGAACGCCGAGATTACTGGCCTGAACCTGCCCTGTGGTTGCCTGTGGATAACCGATTTCCACGATGATCCACAGTCCCTCGCACGGCACGCTCCGTGACCACTCACCGGCACCCGTCCTGTCCGCCCGGACCACCTCGCGCTAGGGTCGGCACAACAGCGACGTTACTGATGGGTAAGGGGTCTGCCATGCAGCTCGGGATCAACCTCGGCTACTGGGGTGCCGGAATGGACGGCGACAATCTGGCCGTGGCCCAGGAGGCCGACCGCCTCGGCTACTCGGTGTGCTGGGCCGCCGAGGCCTACGGCTCCGACGCGGCCACGGTGCTCACCTGGGTCGCCGCGCAGACCGAGCGCATCGACGTCGGCTCGGCCATCTTCCAGATCCCGGCCCGCCAGCCCGCCATGACCGCGATGACCGCCGCGACCCTCGACTCCCTCTCCGGGGGCCGCTTCCGCCTCGGCATCGGCGTCTCGGGCCCGCAGGTCTCCGAGGGCTGGTACGGCGTCAAGTTCGACAAGCCGCTGGCACGCACGCGTGAGTACGTCGAGATCGTCCGCAAGGCGATGACGCGCGAGCGGCTCTCCTACGACGGCGAGCACTGGACGCTGCCGCTGCCCGGCGGCCCCGGCAAGCCCCTCAAGCTGACCGTGCACCCACAGCGCGAGCACATCCCGCTCTACATCGCGGCGATCGGCCCGAAGAACCTGGAGCAGACCGGCGAGATCGCCGACGGCGCACTGCTGATCTTCCCGTCCGCCGAGCACCTTGAGGACACCGCCGTACGGCATCTGCGGGCCGGGCGCGAGAAGGCGGGCAAGACCCTCGAAGGCTTCGACATCGTCCCGACGGTCCCGCTCGCCCTCGGTGAGGACAAGGACGTCGAGAAGCTCGCCGACACCTTCCGCCCGTACACCGCGCTCTACGTCGGCGGCATGGGCAGCCGGCAGCAGAACTTCTACAACAAGCAGGCCCGGCGCATGGGCTTCGAGGAGGCGGCGACGGAGATCCAGGACAAGTACCTGGCCGGCGACAAGGACGGCGCCGCGGCCGCCATCCCGCACGACCTGATCGACAAGACGACGCTCCTGGGCTCCGTGGACCGCATCGCGGACCGGATGAAGGAGTACGCGGCGGCCGGTGTCACCACCCTGACGCTCGCCCCGGCGGGCTGGACCCTGGACGAGCGGCTCGCCGCCCTCCGCGCCGGAACCGAAGCACTGGAGCGCGCGGGTCTCGCGTAGCGAGGCTCTGTCGTACGGAAGTTTTCTACGGCCGTGGTGGGGGCTCGGGGGGTCTTCCCCGCCACGGCCGTCACGGGGAACAACGCGCGGCGGGCCGTGCGGTTACGCCCCCGTAGGGACATCCGTGGTCCTCCTTTTGGCGGAGTTGTCCGACATTGCTGTTGCAGCACCTCTGGCGCCGCATTTGACTCGTTCTTTGCGGAATGCGGTGAAATCCTGCATGGAGGTGCCTTCAGATGCTTTCGGCCAAGAGCCTGTTCCAGGAGATCCTCGACAACGACGAGTCGTTCCGGCTGTTCTGTTCCATCGCGGCCAGTGGCGAGTCACAGGGCGGCTGGGAGAACGGGCGCATCGCCGTCCTCGTCCCGCCGACCGAACGCGACCTCGCCCCCAAGATCAGCCGGCACGGCGCCGACGAGGACAAACACGGGCGCATCTTCAACGCCCTCCTGAAGAAGCGCGGCCTCCAACCCGTCCCGGTGCCCTCGGACACCGACTACACGATGCTCCTGGAGCGGCACGGCATCGGTCTCGCGCACGAGAAGCTCAAGGGCGAGACACCGCTCACCGTCCAGGACGTCGTCACCTACCTCGCGCACAGCCGGGTCACCGAACAGCGCGCCTCCGAGCAGATGGACCTGCTGCGCAGGCACTTCGCCGACCACCCCGACCTCGGCCGCGCGGTGCGGATGATCTCGAACGACGAGGACAACCATCTCGCCTACTGCCACGAGGAGTTGCTGCGCTTCGCGGCCGCGGGACACGGCCGCGCCATCCAACGGACGCTGCGCGAGTGCGCGTTGGCGGAGATCCGCGTCTACCGGGACGTCAGCCTCGCGGTGATGGCCCACATGGGACGCGTCCTCGGCTGGCCGCGCGCCAAGTCGGCGGTGCTCACCGCGGGCATCCACGCCGTGTACGCCTACGAACGGCTCGGCGGCTGGCGGCGGATGGTGTCCCTGCGGATGCCGGAACGCCGCGACGCGCTCGGCGGACCGGCCACCGCGGCCCCCGAGTTCGCCTGAGCCCCAACGCCGCGCTACAGCCAGCCGCGTCGCCTGAACGTCCGGTACAGCAGCACCTCCAGGGCGGCCATCAGCAGGATCACCGCCGGGTACCCCCACAACCAGTGCAGCTCCGGCATGTGGTCGAAGTTCATGCCGTAGATCCCCGCGATCATCGTGGGGACCGCGGCCATGGCGGCCCACCCGGAGATCTTCCGCATGTCGTCGTTCTGCCGGACGCTGGTCTGCGCGAGATGCGCCGCCAGGACGTCCGAGACCAGCCGGTCCAGGCCCTCCACGGACTCGTTGACCTTCATCAGGTGGTCGTTCACGTCCCGGAAGAACGGCCGCGCCTTGTCGTGCACGAACCGCACCCGGTCCCCGGCGAACCCGACCCCCGCGAGCCGGGTCAGCGGCTGCGCGAGCGGTCCCGTGGCCCGGCGGAACTCCAGGATCTGCCGCTTGAAGGCGTAGATCCGCGACGCCGTGGTCCGCGAACCGCCGCCGGTCGGCGAGAACACCGCCGCCTCCAGCTCCTCCAGGTCGGTCTGCAACTCGCCCGCCACGTCCACGTAGTGGTCGACCACGGCGTCCGCGATCGAGTACAGCACCGCTGTGGGCCCGTGCCGCAGCATCTCCGGCTCCTCCTCGAGACGGTGCCGTACGGCCGCCAGAGGGGCCTCCTCGCCGTGCCGGACGGTCACCACGAAGGAGTCGCCCACGAAGACCATGACCTCACCGGAGGTGACGACGTCGCTGTCCGCCTCGTAGCCCACCGGCTTGAGCACCATGAACAGCGAGTCGTCGTAGACCTCCAGCTTGGGCCGCTGATGCGCGGTCAGGGCGTCCTCGACGGCCAGCGGATGCAGCGCGAACTCCTGGGTGACCTTGTCGAACTCGCTCTCCGTGGGCTCGTAGAGACCGATCCAGACGAACGCGTCACCCACCCGACGACAGTGGTCCAGGCCGTCGGAGAAGTCGCCGGGTCCCTCCGTCCGGCGCCCGTCGCGGTAGATGGCGTAGTCGACGATCACGGTGCGTATTCTCCCGCCGTCCGGCCGAAACCGCACCCTGGCGTACGCCTACCCTTGGCCCCATGCCCACGTTGATCCTTGTCCGGCACGGACGTTCGACCGCCAACACCGGGGGAGTGCTCGCCGGCTGGACGCCCGGTGTCGCCCTCGACGAGCGCGGCAACGCCCAGGCCGCCGCGCTCCCCGGACGGCTCGCCGCGCTGCCGATCGCCGAGGTCGTCGCCAGCCCGCTGCAACGCTGCCAGGAGACCCTCCAGCCCCTCCTGGACGCCCGACCCGACCTGCGGCTGCACACCGAGGAGCGGATCGGGGAGTGCCACTACGGCGACTGGTCCGGCCGCAAGCTCGCCGAGCTGTCGGGCGATCCCCTGATGGAGGTCGTCCAGGCGCACCCCTCGGCCGCCGCGTTCCCCGGCGGCGAGTCGATGCGGTCGATGCAGACCCGCGCGGCCGAGGCCGTACGCGAGTGGAACGCGCGCGTGGAGCGCGATCACGGCGCCGACGCCGTCTACCTCATGTGCTCGCACGGCGACATCATCAAGTCCCTTGTCGCGGACGCACTCGGACTTCATCTGGACCTCTTCCAGCGGATCTCCGTAGAACCGTGTTCCATCACCGCGATCCGTTACACCCGTCTCAGGCCCTTTCTCGTACGGCTCGGGGACACCGGCGATCTCGCCTCCCTGGCGCCGCGCGAGGAGCCCCCGGGGGACGAGGCCACGGTCGGGGGCGGCGCGGGCGCACCGTGATCGTCGGCCGCAGTAGGGTGAAGCGGTCGCAGTAGCGCCGCACTTGTCAGCAGTCGATCCCAATGGAGACAGGACGTGTCCCGTCAGGTGTTCCTCTACGACCCGCCGGACCGCTTCGTAGCCGGTACGGTCGGTCTGCCCGGGCGCCGTACGTTCTTCCTCCAGGCCGCCGCCGGCCCTCGGGTGACCAGCGTGGCCCTGGAGAAGACACAGGTCGCCGCGCTCGCCGAGCGCATGGACGAGCTTCTGGACGAGGTCGTACGGCGCAGTGGCGGCAGCGCGGCCGTCCCGGCCGTCACCCCCACCGAGATCTCCGACACCCGCCCGCTGGAGACCCCCGTCGAGGAGGAGTTCCGCGTCGGCACCATGGCGCTCGCCTGGGACGGCGAGGAGCAGCGCATGATCGTCGAGGCGCAGGCCCTCGTCGAGCTCGACGCCGACACCGACGAGGACCTCGCCGAGGCCGAGGAGCGACTCCTCCAGGACGAGGAGAACGGACCCCCGATGCTGCGGGTCCGCCTCACCGGCGCCCAGGCCCGCGCCTTCGCCAGGCGGGCCCTGGACGTCGTCAACGCCGGCCGGCCGCCCTGCCCGCTGTGCAGCCTCCCGCTCGACCCGGAAGGACACGTATGTCCGCGCCAGAACGGATACCGCCGCGGAGCGTGACCACGGCCGAGCTGCTCGCCAAGGGTGAGCTGAAGGTGCGCGGACAGATCCGCGAGGCGTCGAACGCGGTGCTGCTGTGCTCCGTGACGTACGAGGGCCGCGAGGCGTCCTGCGTGTACAAGCCCGTCGCCGGTGAGCGGCCTCTGTGGGACTTCCCGGACGGCACCCTCGCCCAGCGCGAGGTCGCCGCCTACGAGGTCTCCGAGGCGACCGGTTGGGGCCTTGTGCCGACCACCGTGCTGCGCGACGGGCCGTACGGCGAGGGCATGTGCCAGCTGTGGATCGAGGCGGCGCCCGAGTCGGAGCTGCTCGCCCTGGTCGACGCGGAGGAGCCCGAAGCGGGCTGGAAGGCCATCGGGTTCGCCGAGGTCGGCGAGGGGGAAACCGCCCTCCTGGTGCACGCCGACGACGAGCGGCTGCGCCGGCTCGCCGTCCTCGACGCCGTGATCAACAACGCCGACCGCAAGGGCGGCCACCTGCTGCCCGCCGACGAGGGCCGCCTTTACGGCATCGACCACGGAGTCACCTTCAACGCCGAGAACAAGCTGCGCACCCTCCTGTGGGGCTGGGCGGGCGAGCGGCTCACTCCGGAGGCTGTCGACGTCCTCCAGGGGCTCAGGGAGGCGCTCAGGGACGGTGGCGGGCTCGCCGCGAAGCTCGCCGAGCTGATCACCGCCGTAGAACTCGACGCCACACGCGCGCGTGTCGACGCGATGCTCGCGGCAGGGAAGCATCCCGCGCCGAGCGGGGAGTGGCCGGCGATTCCGTGGCCGCCCGTGTAGCAGCACGGCGGGCGGAGTCGCGCAAGAGGGCCTTACCGGTCATCAGGGCCGCTCCGGTTCGTATGCGAAACATCCGTCCGGTTACGCTCATGACATGTATGCCTGGCCCGCTTCTGAGGTCCCCGCCCTGCCCGGCAAGGGCCGCGACCTCCGGATCCACGACACCGCGACCGGCGGTCTGGTCACCCCTGACACCGGTCCCGTCGCCCGTATCTACGTCTGTGGCATCACGCCGTACGACGCCACCCACATGGGACACGCGGCGACCTACAACGCGTTCGACCTTGTGCAGCGCGTGTGGCTCGACACCAAGCGGCAGGTTCACTACGTCCAGAACGTGACCGACGTCGACGACCCGCTGCTGGAGCGCGCCGAGCGCGACGGCATCGACTGGGTGGCCCTCGCCGAGAAGGAGACCGCGCTCTTCCGCGAGGACATGACCGCCCTGCGCATGCTGCCCCCGAAGCAGTACATCGGCGCGGTCGAGGCGATACCCGGCATCGTGCCGCTCGTCGAGCGCCTCAGGGACGCCGGTGCCGCCTACGACCTCGAGGGCGACATCTACTTCTCCGTCGGGTCCGACCCGAACTTCGGCAGGGTCTCGAACCTCGACGCCGCCGCGATGCGGCTGCTGTCCGCCGAGCGCGGCGGCGACCCGGACCGCCCGGGCAAGAAGAACCCGCTCGACCCGATGCTGTGGATGGCCGCCCGCGAGGGCGAACCGAGCTGGGACGGCGGCTCGCTCGGCCGCGGCCGGCCCGGCTGGCACATCGAGTGCGTGGCCATCGCCCTGGACCACCTCGGCATGGGCTTCGACGTGCAGGGCGGCGGCTCCGACCTCGCCTTCCCGCACCACGAGATGGGCGCCTCGCACGCCCAGGTGCTGACCGGCGAGTTCCCCATGGCCAAGGCGTACGTCCACGCCGGCATGGTCGGCCTCGACGGCGAGAAGATGTCGAAGTCCCGGGGCAACCTCGTCTTCGTCTCCGCGCTGCGCCGCGAGGGCGTCGACCCGGCCGCCATCCGGCTGGCCCTGCTCGCCCACCACTACCGCTCCGACTGGGAGTGGACCGACGGAGTGCTGGCGGACGCGGTCGCCCGGCTGGGCCGGTGGCGTGCCGCGGTCTCCCGGCCCGACGGCCCGTCCGCGCTCAAGCTCGTCGAGGAGATGCGCGAAGCCCTCGCGAACGACCTGGACGCCCCGGCCGCGCTCGCCGCGGTCGACCGCTGGGCCGCCGTCCAGCGGGACCGGGGCGGCAGCGACGAAGGCGCCCCCGGCGTCGTCTCCCGTGCCGTGGACGCCCTGTTGGGCGTGGCCCTGTAGCGGTCGCCGTACACAAAGAAGGCGGTGCGCGTCACGCGCACCGCCTTCGTTCACAGCTCCCGGCTCACTCCTCGGAGGAGTCCTCGTCGTCGCCCTCGGGCCCGGCCTCGGGCTCCGTGTCCGGCTTCGTGGGCCGCGTCGGCTTCGGACGGCCGGCACTGGGGTTGTCCCGCAGATACGACGCGCTGTCGCTGCCGTCCGCCGTGGCGTGCCCACCCGGCGGCGGACTGCCACCACCGTCCCGCCTGCGCAGATAGCGCTCAAACTCGCGGGCGATCGCCTCGCCCGACGCCTCCGGCAGCTCCGCGGTGTCGCGGGCCTCCTCCAGCGTCTGCACGTACTCGGCCACCTCGCTGTCCTCGGCGGCCAGTTGATCCACCCCGACCTGCCAGGCGCGCGCGTCCTCGGGCAGCTCGCCCAGCGGGATGCGTACGTCGATCAGGTCCTCCAGGCGGTTCAACAGCGCCAGGGTGGCCTTCGGGTTGGGCGGCTGCGACACGTAGTGCGGCACCGCCGCCCACAGCGACACGGCCGGTACGCCCGCGTGCGTGCACGCCTCCTGGAGGATGCCGACGATCCCGGTGGGACCCTCGTACTTGGTCTCCTCCAGGTCCATCCGCTGCGCCAGATCCGCGTCGGACGTCGTCCCGCTGATCGGCACCGGACGGGTGTGCGGGGTGTCACCGAGCAGCGCGCCCAGGATCACCACCAGCTCCACGCCCAGCTCGTGCGCGAAGCCCAGCAGCTCGTTGCAGAACGACCGCCAGCGCATCGACGGTTCGATACCTCGGACGAGCACGAGATCACGCGGCTTCTCGCCGCCGACCCGGACCACCGACAGGCGGGTTGTCGGCCAAGTGATCTTTCGCACACCGGAATCCATCCACACCGTGGGCCGGTTGACCTGGAAGTCGTAGTAGTCCTCGGCGTCCAGGGCCGCGAACACCTCGCCCTTCCACTCCCTGTCCAGGTGCGCGACCGCGGTGGAGGCGGCGTCGCCGGCGTCGTTCCAGCCCTCGAACGCGGCCACCATCACTGGGTCGATCAGCTCGGGAACCCCCTCCAGCTCGATCACCCAGCGCCTCCTTCCGATCTGCCCTCGCGTACGCCCCAACCTTACGGCGTCCGACGGGGGCGCCCGCAGCCCCCTTGCACGGGGGAGTGACCCCATGCCTGCCCCGTCCGGGACGGTCGAACACACAAGATCGCCACCCTGTGCAGACGCGGACCGGCCGGTCACTCCTCCGATGGATCAACCGGCCGCCCACTCGTTCACAGAGTCGAACGCAGCCACTGCTCCACGCTCGCGATGTGCACCGTCGCCCACGACCGCGCCGCCTCCGCGTCCCGGTCGCGCAGCGCGCCCAGGATCGCCCGGTGCTCGTGCAGCGTCCGGCTCACCGCGTCCTCCTGCGTCAGACCGCGCCAGATCCGGGCCCGTGTCGTGGGACCGGACAGACCGTCCAGAAGCGAGCACAGCACCGAGTTGCCGGAACTCTGCACGATGCCCCGGTGGAACTCCAGGTCGCAGGCGACCAGTTCCTCCACCGAGGGCGCCCCGCCCAGCGCGTCCAACTGGGCGCTGAGCGCGTCCAGTTGCTGCTCGCTGATCCGTAGCGCCGCCATCCCCGTGGCCGCCGGCTCCAGAATCCGCCGTACGGCCAGGAATTCCAGGACCGTGTCGTCCCGGTGGAAGTCGACGACGAAACTCAGCGCCTCCAGCAGGAGTTGGGGATCCAGACTCGTGACGTACGTGCCGTCGCCCTGGCGCACGTCCAGGATGCGGATCAGCGAGAGGGCCCGCACGGCCTCCCGCAGGGAGTTGCGGGACAGGCCCAGTTCGGCGGCGAGTTCGCTCTCCTTGGGCAGCCGGTCCCCGGGACGCAGCGCGCCGGAGACGATCATTCCCTTGATTTTCTCGATCGCCTCATCGGTGACTGCCATGACCGGCCTCCCTGTTGCTCAGACATCCGATGTATCAGGCACATTATGCGGGTTCAGTAGGTTGAACGGGAGGGAAATCCACAGCTCAGGCAAGTGATTCGAGCTCCGCGAGCACGGCTTCCTCGTCCAGCGTGCCCAGTGTCCGGTTCCGCATCAGCACCCGGCCGTCCACGACGGTGTCCCGTACGTCCGCCGAGTGCGCCGCGTACGCGAGCGTCGACCACGGGTCGTGCAGCGGCCGCAGATGCGGTGCCCCCAGGTCGAGCACGATCAGATCGGCCCGCTTGCCGGCCTCGAGCGACCCCAGGTGATCACCCAGGCCCAGCGCCCGCGCGCCCTCGATCGTCGCCATCCGTACGGCCTGTTCGGCACCGACCGCCGTCGGGTCGCCACCCGCCTTGTGCACGAGCGCGGCCTGTCGTACGGCGCCCAGCACGTCCAGCGTGTTGGAGCTGACGGCCCCGTCCGTGCCGAGGCCGACGGTGACACCCGCGCTGAGCAGCCGGGGGACCGGCGCGATCCCGCAGCCCAACTTCAGGTTCGACACCGGACAGTGGGCCACCGACGTGCCCGTGCGGGCCAGCGCCGCGATCTCCGGGCCGGTCAGGTCCACGGCGTGCGCGACCAGCAGATCGGGGCCGAGCAGCCCCAGCGAGTCGAGCAACTCCACAGGCCGTTTGCCGTACTTGACCTCGACGGTCGCGACCTCGGTCGGGTTCTCCGCCGCGTGGATGTGCAGCAGCGCGCCGAACTCCCGTGCCAGAGCGGCGATGTCGACGAGCTGGTCGGGGGCGAGGGTGTACGTCGAGTGCGCGAACAGGATCGGGCGCAGGCCCGGCCGCGCCTCACCCCGGGCCGCCAAGTCCCGCCGCGCCCAGTCGAGTCGGTCCTCGTACGCGATGCCGTCCGGCGGCTGAGGTACGTCCATGAAGGTCGGCCCGGTGTGCAGCCGCCAGCCCGCCTCACGGGCCGCCTGCTCGGCCGCCTCGTGGAACCAGTACATGTCGAGCGCCGAGGTCACCCCGGCCCGCACGCTCTCCGCGATCGCCAGCCGCACCGCCGCCGCCACGTTCTTCGGCGCCAGCAGCTCGGCCTCCCACTTCAACACCCGCTCCAGAAAGCCCTGGAGAGTGACGTCGTCGGCGCGACCACGCAGCAGTGTCATCGCGAGATGCGTGTGCGTGTTGATGAGTCCGGGCAGGACGAGACAGCCCGCGGCGTCAAGGGACTCCGTTGCCGTGAACCGAGTTGTCAGCTCCTCGGCCGGTCCTACGGCGACGATCTCGCCCTCGTGGACGGCAACCGCCCCGTCCCGTACGACGGTTCCGGCCCCGTCGACGGTGAGGACGTCCCCGCCGTGCACCAACAGATCGATGCCGGCGGTGCTCACGCGGTCAACTCCTCGGCCTCGGCGAGCAGTCGGAGCGCCTCCAGGGACACGATCGAGCCCCGCTCGACACCGGCC
Organism: Streptomyces sp. MBT65; assembly: GCF_016612545.1. GTDB lineage: Bacteria > Actinomycetota > Actinomycetes > Streptomycetales > Streptomycetaceae > Streptomyces. The sequence goes on from NZ_JAENRY010000041.1 coordinate 11,309, forward strand.
GCGACGACTTCCCGGTGCGGGTCGTACCCCCCGGTGGTCTCGGCGTCGACGAGTTCATCGGCATTGGCACCGTCGATGACCAGCACCCCGCCCGCGACAAGACCTCGCAGCGAGGCCGTCACCAGCAGCGCCGACAGCTCCATCTCGATCGCCGCGAGCCCGGCGCCGTCGTAGGAGAAGAGGGGGATGAGGCCGGGCTGGAAGGCCGCCCGGGTCCAGACGATCCCCCGGTGGTGCGGGGCGCCGGTCTCGCGGGCCGCGCGCTGGAGGGCGAGCACGGCCTCGGGCGCGGCGACCGCCGGGTACTCGGGCGGGAGCAGTTGCCGGGTGACGCCGTCGTCGCGTACGGCCGCCTCCGCGATGACGAGGTCGCCGTCGCCGATGCCGGGCTTCATCGCGCCCGCCGTGCCGAAGCGCAGGAAGGTGCGGACCCCCGCGTCCGCCAGTTCCTGGAACAGCAGGATCGCGCCCGGACCGCCCACCCCGTGCGAGGCGACGACGACCGGCAGGCCCTTCCAACTCCCGCTGAACACACGGTATTCGCGGTGGTACGACACCTCCTCGGCACCGTCCAGCAGCGCGGCGACGGCGGCGGCACGCGCCGGATCGCCGACGACGACCGCGCGCTCCGGGAGTCCGGTGCGCGGTATGCGGGTGATGGGCAGCAGGTCCTGCGTCATGTGGTGGCTCCGGAAGGGGAGTTGACGGTACGGCGACGGCGGCGGGCCGTCGAGAGGAAGAGGGCGACGAGCGTCACGACGTACGGCGCGGCATCGGTGGCCTGTTGGGGCAGGCCGACGCCCTGGAGGCGGAAGCCGGCGGCCTCGGCGAGACCGAAGAGCAGCGCGGCGAGCAGCACGCCGACGGGTGCCGCGCGGCCGAGCATCACCGCGACGACCGCGATCCAGCCTCGGCCGGCCGTCATGTTCTCGGAGAACAACGTGACGTTCCCGAGGGCGAGTTGGGCCCCCGCGAGCCCGCACAGAACACCGGAGACCAGCACCGCCGCGTACTTGTACTTCGCCGGGCTCACCCCGAGCGTCGCCGCCGCGTCCGGTGCCTCGCCGACCCCGCGCAGCCGCAGTCCCCACACATGCCGGGACAGCATCACCGCGGCCACCGCGACCGCGACGAACGCCAGATACGCGAGCGGGGTGAAGCCACCGATCAACGGCAGCCCGGCGAGTGACGGATCGTCGAAAGTGCCCTGCACACCGAAGACCGTACGCAGGAGGAAGCTGGTCAGGCCAACTGCCAGGAGATTCATGGCGATTCCGAGAACGACCGCGTCCCCGCGCAGAGTTACCGCACCCACGGCCAGGATCAACGAGTACGCGGCCGCCGCGAGGGCGGCGGCGAGCACGCCGAGCCAGGCGCTGCCCGTGAACCAACTCGTGGCCACCGACGTGAAGCAGCCCATCAACATCATGCCTTCGAGGCCGATGTTGAAGACGCCCGCACGCTCGCAGATGGCACCGCCCAGTGCGGCCAGCAGGATCGGGGTCAGGGCGCGCAGCGCCGACATCAGCAGATCGGAGTCGAAGAACATCACGCGGCCCCGCTTTCCTGAGTACGCCTGGTGAACCACTTGGTCGGGAAGCGGAGTCGGGCCGCGAGGAACACGATCACGATGGCCTGGAGCACCTGGGTCAGTTCGCGCGGCACCTCGGTCGTCCGCTCCATCGCCAGGCCGCCGACCGCGAGGACGGCGAAGAAGAACGAGGCGACGACCGTGCCGAGTGGGGCCGCGGCTGCCAACAGGGCCGCCGTAAGTCCCGTCCAGGTGTAGCCGGGTGCGGTGAGCGAGCCGTCCACGAAGCGGTACGGGAAGCTCAACACCCCTATGGCGCCCACGAGTCCGGCCAGCGCGCCGGAGACGGACATCAGCTTGAGGGTCAGGCCCCGGCGTTCGACGCCCGCGTAGGCGGCGAAACGGGAGTTGAGGCCCGTCATGCGGATCTCGTAGCCGAAGGCCGTGCGCTTGTCGGTGAACCAGTACGCGGCTGCCGCGAGCACCACCAGGATCAGCCCGACGGTGACCGTCGAGTCGCCGAACGCGGGCAGTGCGACACCGTCCGGCATCGCGCGGGTCTGGGGGAGGCTGGAGCCGGGTTCCTTCAGCGGGTAGCGCGCGAGGTAGGAGGCCAGCGAGACCGCCGGGTAGCTCAGCAGCAGGCTGCTGACCAGGAGCGGGACGCCGAGGCTGTTCTCGCACAGGGCGGCGAGGGCGGCGTACGCGGCACCCACCGCCATGCCCGCGAGCAGCGCCAGGACGACGGTCAGGGGCGCCGGCAGCGGGGAGTAGAGGCCGGTCACGGCCGCCGTGATGCCGCCGAGGACCATCTGTCCGTCGCCGCCGAGGTTGATCAGCCCGGCGCGCAGCGGGATCGCCAGCGCGAGTGCCATGCCGAGCACGCTGGTGCCGGTGCTCAGCGTGGAGCCGATGCCGTCCGCGCCGAGCGAGCCGGTGAGGACAGCGCTGTACGCCGTGAGCGGGTCCGCGCCGGTGCCGACGAGGAAGAGCGCGCCGATGACCAGGCCCGCGAGCACGGAGAAGGTGATGGGGGAACGCAACACCCCAGATATACGCGGTATATGAGTGTTCGTCATGTCAGTCGACGGCCTCCGTCGGCGCTACGGCCCCGCCCGCCATGGCGAGCCCGAGTGCCCGTTCGTCGGCCTCGTCCTTCGTGTACGTCGCCGTGACCCGGCCCTCGTACATCACCAGGACCCGGTCCGCGAGGCCCCGGATCTCGCTCAGTTCGGCGGAGACGAGGAGGACGGCGTGACCGGCGTCGCGATAGGCGACGATCTGGTCGTGGATGTTCTGGATGGCGCCGATGTCGACCCCGCGCGTGGGCTGCTCGACGAGCAACAGCGGTGCCTCGTGGGCTAGTTCGCGGCCGATCAGCAGCTTCTGCAAGTTACCGCCGGACAGCGCGGAGGCGGGCACCTCGGGGGTGGCCGCCTTGATGCCGAAGCGCTCGATGAGCCGCCCGGCGTGGGCGCGCACGGACGCGGGCGGCAGAAGTCCCTTGGTGGACAAGGACGTTCGGTGGTGGCCCATCGCGAGGTTGTCCGCGACGGTGGCCGCCGGTGCCGTACCGACCGCGTGCCGGTCCTCGGGGACGTAGGCGAGGCCCTGTGCCCGGCGCTCGGTGGCCGAGGCGTGGGTGATGTCCCGCCCCTTGAGACGCACCTGTCCGGAAGCGACGGGCCGTAGCCCGGCCAGGGCCTCGATCAGCTCGCTCTGGCCGTTGCCCGCGACGCCCGCGATCCCGACGATCTCCCCGGTGTGGACGGTGAGTCCCACATCGTGGACGGCGTCGGTGGTGAGGTCTCTCACGTCCAGGACGACGTCACCGGGGGTGCCCGGCGCATGCACGCGGTCCAGCTCCACCGCGCGGCCGGTCATGGCGGCGGCGATCTCGTCGGCGGAGGTGTCCGAGGTGACCAGGCGGGCGACCACCCGGCCGTCCCGCAGCACGGTCACGTTGTCGCTGCCTTCGAGGACCTCGCGCAGCTTGTGGGTGACAAGGATCACCGTGCGGCCCTGCGCGGCCAGCGACTTGAGGACCGCGAACAGGGCGTCGGCCTCGGCCGGGGTGAGCACGGCGGTCGGCTCGTCGAGGATCAGCGTGCGGGCGCCGCGATGCAGCAGCTTCAGGATCTCCACTCGCTGGCGCAGGCCGACCGGCAACTCCCCGACCCGGGCGTCCGGGTCGACGGCGAGGCCGTGCTCCTCGGCCAGTTCGCGCACCCGGCGGCGGGCGGCGGCCCGGTCCACCAGGCCGAAGCGGCGCGGTTCGGCGGCGTAGACGACGTTCTCGGCGACCGTCAGCGAGTCGAACAGCTTGAAGCTCTGGTGGACCATGCCGAGCCCGGCGGCCATCGCCGCGCTCGGGTCGCCGAACGTGACCTCGCGCCCGTCGATCCGGATCGAGCCCGCGTCGGCGCGCTCCATGCCGTAGAGGATCGACATGAGGGTGGACTTGCCGGCGCCGTTCTCGCCCATGAGGGCGTGGATCTCGCCGCGCCGGACGGTCAGGTCGACGGAGTCGTTGGCGAGCGTGCCGGGGAACCGCTTGGTGATTCCCCGAAGCTCGACCGCGGGGTCAACTGGCGGCGGGGTCATCGACCTTGAGCTCTCCGGAGACGATCTGGTCGCGCAGCGCCTTCACCTTCGCGAGGACGTCCTTGTGCTGGGCGATCACGCACTTCGACGAGTCGACGCCCGCCTCAAGACCGGTGAGGCTGATGCCGCCCTCCTTCAGGCCGTACGACACCGAGGTGCCCGTCTTGCCCGCGAGGACCTGCTCGACGCCCTTCTCGACGGCGACGTCCGTCTTCTTGATCACGTTGTCGACGACCGTGCCGGGGGAGGAGACGCACTGGTTGACGTCGACGCCGTACGCGAACGCGCCCTTGGCCTTCGCGGCCTCGAACACGCCGTAGTTGCCGGCCGCCGCGGCCGCCATGATCTGGTCGGTGCCCTTCGAGAGAAGGGAGTTGGCCTGCTCCTTGGCGCGCGCCGAGTCGTCGAACGGGGACTGGCCGCCGACGAAGCGCGTCGACGCGGACGTCTTGGCGGCGACCTTCTTGGCACCGGCCGCGAACGGGTCGCTGTAGCGCCGGAACTGGGGCGTGTCGAGCACGTCCACCGCGCCGACCTTGCCGCTCTTGCTGAGCAACCCGGCCTCGGCGCCCGCGAGATAGACACCCTCGTGCTCACGGAAGACCGCGCAGGTGACGTTGCTGAACGTCTTCGTCGTGCACGCGTCGATCATCAGGAACTGCTGCTTCGGGTGCGCCTTCGCCTGCTGCGCCACGATGTCGGCGAACTCGAAGCCGACCAGCACGATCACGTTCGGGCTCGCGCCCACGGCGGCCTGCACGTTCTGCTGCTGGGACGCGGTGTCCGTCGACTCGTAGACCTTCTCGGTCCCGTTGTGCGTCTTCGCGGCGGCCTTCACCCCGGTGACGGCGAGCTTCAGGAACTCGTTCTGGCCGACGGCGTCGGGCGTGACCAGCGTGAACGACTTCCCGCTGCTGCCGCTCGCGCTGTCCGAGGCGTCGGTCTTCGCGGCGGCGTTGCAGGCGGTGGCGGCGGTCACCATGAGCGTGGTGGCGGCGACGAGCTGAAGGGTGCGACGTGATCTGCGGAGCATGGGGACCTTCCGGGGGTACGGCAAGGCACGCTCCGGCGGGAGCGCGTGCGACCAGATGGTGAGACGGGGAGACGAGGGGTGGACGCGAGAGGGACAGGTCAGCGTCGACAGCAGTCGCTCGCGCAGCGGCCGTGATCGAGGAAACGGCGCATGGTGAGCAGCACACGTCCTCCTTCGTCTCGGCCTTCGGGCTGCGGGAGCTGGACTTTAACATTCGTTTTGAGACACCTGCTCGACTGTCTCGAACTGTGGTTCTCCAAGGTCATGTACGGTGTCCGACACCATCGGAACAGCAGGAGTGTCCCGTTATGTCCCAGAAATTGCGCGCGGTCGACTGGACCGGAACCGGTCTCGCGCTCATCGACCAGACCCTGCTCCCGCATCGCAACGAGACGGTGGATGTCCACGATGTGGACACTCTGGTCGACGCGATCCAGCGGCTCGTGGTGCGCGGGGCGCCCGCGATCGGGGCGGCCGGCGCGTACGGCGTCGCGCTCGCCGTCATCGAGGGCGAGCGGGAGGGCTGGAGCGAGGCCGAGGTCCGCGCGGCCGTCGCCCGCGTCCGCGAGGCACGGCCCACCGCGGTCAACCTCATGGTGTGCGTGGACCGGGTCATGACCCGCTTCGACGAGGGCCTCGACGCCGTTCTCGAAGAGGCCGCCGCCGTGCAGCGCGAGGACGTCGCCGCCAACCGCGCGATGGGCGCGTTCGGCGCGGACTGGCTGCTCGAAAAGGTGGGCGTGGAGCGGCCGTTGAGGCTTCTGACGCACTGCAACACGGGCGCGCTGGCGACCGCCGGGTGGGGCACCGCGCTCGGCGTCATCCGTGAACTGCACGCGCGGGGGCTGGTGGAGGTCGTCTACGCCGACGAGACGCGCCCCCTCCTTCAGGGATCGCGCCTGACCGCCTGGGAGTTGGTCCAGGAGGGCATCCCGCACTACGTCCAGGCCGACGGCGCCGCCGCCGGCACGATCCTGCGCGGCGAGGTCGACGCGGCCATCGTCGGCGCCGACCGCATCGCGGCCAACGGCGACACCGCGAACAAGGTCGGCACGGTGGGCGTCGCGCTGGCCTGCGCCGACGCCGGTATCCCGTTCCTGGTGGCGGCGCCGACCACCACCGTGGACCTCTCGACCGAGACCGGCGACGACATCCACATCGAACTCCGGGGCGAGGCCGAGGTGTTGGAGTGGTCGGGAGTGCGGACGGCTCCCGCCGAGTCGCGCGGCCACAACCCCGCCTTCGATGTGACGCCGGGTCGGCTGGTGACCGGACTGGTCACGGAGCGGGGCGTGTTGGAGGTGTCGGCCGGTGAACTCCCCGGCGACCGGCTGAAGTAGCGGAAAGGGACCCCTGAGAACAGGGGTCCCTCCGACGCTCGGATCAGCGCTGCGTGAGCTCCAACTCCAGCAGCCACTCCACCACTTCGGTGTGATGCCGCGCCTGCCGCGCATCCGCGCCCCACACGTACAACCCGTGCCCGGCCACCACCACCGCCGGCATCCGGGGATCCCGGGCCGCCTCCAGGCGGTCGCCCAGCACCTTCATGTCCTGGCTGTTGGCGATGACGGGCAGGGTCACCTCGACATCGTGCGCGGGCTGACCCACACCCTTGAGCATCTCCACGTCCTTGAAGACGATCCCGCCCGGCTCACGCCGCCCCATCGCGACGGACGCCACGGTGTGTACGTGGACCACCGCACCGGCACCGGTCAACGCGGCGACGCGGGCGTGCAGTTCGGCCTCGGCGGACGGCTTCCCGCCCCGGACGGCCGCGCCGTTCCCGTCCACCAACACCACGTCCGCGGGCGTCAGTTCACCCTTGTCGTGCCCACTCGCCGTCACCGCCAGCCGCAACGGGTCCCGGCCCACCACCACGGACAGGTTGCCGGAGGTTCCCCGCATCCAGCCGAACGAGGCAAACCGGGCGGACTCGGCGGCGAGTTGAGCCCCCGCCTCCTTCAGGTCGAGGTCACTGATCTCGGTGGTCACGTGGTGCTCCTTGAACTGGTGATGCCGATCTCGTCGAACGCCCCCGCCTGCGCGTGGTCGCCGACGCCTTGCTCGAAGTACGGCTCTCCCGGCCGCCGTACGCCCACCGCGTGCCAGCCCGCGGCCACGGCCGCGTCCAGCTCGCCGGGCCGGTCGGAGAGGAAGAGCAGCCGGGACGGCTCGATGCCGGTCGCTTCCGCGATACGGCGGTACGACTCCGGCTCCTGCTTGGGGCCGGCGTTCTCCGTGTCGTAGAGACCGGAGACCAGTGGCAGGAGGTCGCCCTCCGGGCTGGAGGTGAACCAGGCGCGCTGCGCGGCCACCGAGCCGGACGAGTAGACGTACAGGCGCAGGCCCGCCGTGTGCCAGGTGCGCAGGGCCGGTACGACGTCGTCGTAGAAGTGCGAGACGAGGTCGCCGCGGGCGAAGCCCTCGGACCAGACGATGCCCTGGAGGGTCTTCAGGGGTGTGGCCTTGCGGTCCTCGTCCAGCCAGGAGTTGAGGGTCTTCTCGATCTGTGCGGCGTCGGCGTCCGGGGTGTCCGTCAGCTCGCGGACCTGCGCGATCGCCCGGGCCACGGCCGGGTCGTCGGCCCGCTCGGTGAGCAGGGCGGCGAAGCGCGAGCGGGAGTACGGGTAGAGGACGTCGACGACGAAACCCGTGGCGCTCGTGGTGCCCTCGATGTCGAGCACCACGGCGTCCACAGTGTACCGCAAGGTCACGCGGCGGCCTTGTCCTGCTGGTAACCGGCGTCGATCGTGTCGTAGTCGGGGAAGCGCGAGGCGATGGTCGAGCCGGTGAAGTTGCCGACCCAGCCGTCCTCCTCGTGGAAGAAACGGATCGCGGTGAAGGCGGGCTCGGTGCCCATGTCGAACCAGTGGGTGGTGCCGCGCGGCACGCCCAGCAGGTCGCCCTTCTCGCAGTAGACGGCGTGCACTTCGCCGCTGACGTGCAGGTAGAAGATGCCGGAGCCGGAGACGAAGAAGCGGACCTCGTCATCGTCGTCGTGCGTGTGCTCCTGGAGGAACTTCGCGCGGGCACCGGCCGCCTTCGCCGGGTACTCCGGGTCGTCGCCGGGGTGCAGACCGAGGACGTCGACGGTGGTGAAGCCCTCCTCGGCGTTCAGCTTGTCGATCTCCGGGCCGTACGCGGCGAAGACGGTGTCGCTGTCGGCGTCGGCCGGGACGTCCTCGCGGATCGGCCACTGCTCGTAGCGGACGCCGAGGGGGGCGAGCGCGGCGGCGATCTCGACGGGGTCGGCGGTGCGGCGCACGAGGTTCTCGGGACCGGACTCGGGCCAGGTGGTGAGCAGGGTCATGGGAGCAACTCCGGAAAGTGGGAGGGATGTCCGGATGCCGAGACGAACACCGGACCGGTGGGGGAGGCAAAGGGGGTGCAGCGAGGCCCGTCGTCCCGGGTCGGGGCCGGTTATGTGATGGTAACCGCCGTCGATGACCAGGTCTGATGTGACGTAGTCGTTGTCTCACCAGCTGAGAAACCGCTTCCATCCCTTTGACCAATGGCTGAAAACATTCCCATGATCTCCCTATGAAGACGCTGCTGCTCGTGCGGCGGCTGTACGTGGACTTGCTCCGGTCGACCACAGCCAGCTGTCGCTGACCACATCCGGAGCCCCGCGAGCCCTTGGTGCCGCGGTCCACCACCCGTTCCGCGGTGGCTGATTCCCTTTCCCACGCTCCGGGTCCCGCACGCCCGTTCTTCACCCCTTCTGCACCACCTTGCACCTGGAGCCCCTCATGTCCCGCACCCGTGTCCCCCTCGCCGCGCTCTCGCTGGCGTCCGCCTCGGCCCTCCTCCTCGCGGGCTGCTCCCAGTCCAGCGACGCGTCGAAGAGCACCGCCGACACCGCCGCCTCGGCCTCGGCCGCCACGGGCAAGAAGCCGGCCCCCTTCAGCAAGGGCACGGTGAAGGTCGCCCTGGTGCGGCAGAGCGGCGCGGGCGACTACTTCGAGCAGTGGGGCAACGGCGCGAAGGCGCAGGCCAAGGCGCTCGGCATCGACCTGACCGTGTACGACGCGCAGGCCGACAACGCCAAGCAGGCCACCGACCTGTCCTCGGCGATCAACTCCGGCGCGCAGGCGATCATCGTCGACCACGGCTTCCCGTCCACGATCCAGCCCGAGATCGACCAGGCGGTGAAGAAGGGCATCAAGGTCGTCGTCTACGACGTCGACCAGACCAACAAGTCCGTGATCAGCACCGAGCAGGACGACGCCAGCATGGCCAAGGCCGTCCTCGACGTGATGGCCCAGACCGTCGGCAAGAACGCCAAGGTCGGCTACGTCAACGTGGCCGGCTACGCGGCGCTCGACAAGCGCAACTCCGTCTGGAAGACCGCCGTCGACGCCAACGGCTGGAAGCAGGAGTTCAAGGTCGGCAAGGTCACCGACTCCACGGCCACCGACAACGTTCCCCTGGTCTCCGCCGCGCTCACCCAGCACTCCGACGTGGCGGGGATCTTCGCGCCGTACGACGAGCTGGCCAAGGGCACGCTGCTCGCCGTGCAGAACAAGAAGCTCCAGAGCAAGGTGAAGGTCTTCGGCGCGGACGTCTCCAACGCCGACATCCAGAACATGACCGCGGCCAACAGCCCGTGGGTCGCCACCGCCGGTACCGACCCGTCGGCGGTCGGCGCCGCCGTCGTCCGTACGGCCGCCCTCGAACTGGCCGGTCAGCTGAACAAGACCACCGTCGACTTCCCGGCCGTCGCGATCACACAGGACTTCCTGCGCAAGAACAAGATCGAGAACATGGACCAGTTGCGCGCGGCCCTGCCGGCCCTGAACCTCTCCAAGGTGAGCACGGCGGACTGGATCCCCAATGTCGCCCACTGACACGGCGGTCGACGCGGCGGTCTCGCTCCGCGACGTCAGCATGGCGTTCGGGGGCAAGACGGTGCTCGCCTCCGTCTCGCTCGACATCGCACCGGGCAGCGTGGTCGCGCTGCTCGGTGCGAACGGCGCGGGCAAGTCCACGCTGATCAAGATCCTGTCGGGTGTGCACACGGAACACGGCGGGGAGGTGCGGGTCGCAGGGGAGCCCGCAGCTCTCCCATCCCCGTCCGCCGCCCGGCGGTTGGGCATCCAGACGGTCCACCAGCGGATCGGCGAGGGCATCGTGCCCGGCCTCTCCGTCGCCGAGAACCTGGTCTTCGAGGAGTTGGCCCAGCGTCGTGGCAACCCGTTCCTGAACGGCCGTCGCGTACTGGCCCGCGCGCGTGAGATCCAGGCCGCGCTCGGACTCGACTGGAGCGACGCGGTGTTGCGCCGGGACGTCACCGAACTCGGCATCTCCGACCGCCAGTTGCTCATCCTGGCCCGCGCCCTCGCCACCCGCCCCCGGCTGCTCATCCTCGACGAACCGACCTCCGCGCTCTCCGCCGCCGAGGCGGAGCGGCTCTTCGCCCTCGTCGAGAAGATGCGCGACGACGGCATCGCGGTCCTCTACGTCTCCCACCGCCTCGGCGAGATCGACGCGCTCGCCGACCGGCTGGTCGTCCTGCGAGACGGCGGTCTCACCGACGACCAGGTCAAGCCCTTCGACTGGGACAGCGCCCTGCGTGCGATGCTCGCCCAGGCCCACGAGGCGACGTCGGCCCGCCCGCAGCGCTCGGGCGAGCACGGCGACACGGTCCTCGCCCTGCACGACGTCCGGCTGTTCGAGGGCCGCACACCCCTCGACCTGGATGTGCGGGCGGGTGAAGTCACCGGTGTCGTCGGCCTGTTGGGCGCCGGCAAGACGGAACTCGCCCGTGGCCTCTTCGGCGCCGAGCCCTTCGCCACAGGCACGGTCACCCTCGACGGCAGGCCCTACGCGCCCCGCCGCCCCGCCGACGCGATCCGCGCCGGCGTCCACCTCGTCCCCGAGGACCGGCACGCCGACGCGCTCGTTCCCGGCTGGTCGGTGGCGCAGAACATCTCGCTGCCGTTCCTCAAGTCCCTCTCCCGGGCCGGACTCGTGAACACGACGCAGGAGGACGCCCTCGGCCGCGAGACCATCGACGCCCTCGGCGTCGTCGCCCGCGACGAGCACAGCACGGTCGAGGAACTCTCCGGCGGCAACCAGCAGAAGGTCGTCGTCGGCCGCTGGCTCGCACACACCCCTCGCGTCCTCATCCTGGACGAGCCGTTCCGAGGAGTGGACATCGGCGCCCGCCGCGACATCGGCCGCAGGGCGCGTGCGCTGGCCGCCGAGGGTGCCGCTGTCCTCGTCCTCTCCGCCGACGTGGACGAGGTGCTGGAGATCGCCGACCGGGTCGTCGTGCTGGCGGCCGGGGAGATCCACCTCGACGCGTACGGCGAAGACGCGGAACGCGACCGCGTGATCCAGACCATCTCGGCGTCCGTGTGACCCCGGCCCACTCAGGAAGTACGCCATGACCACCACCCAGAGCCCCGAGACCGCACCGAAGGCGGCGGCCCGGCCCGGCGTCTCCGGCGCCCTGGTCGTCCAGAACGCCGTCATCAAGTACGGGTTCATCTTCGTCACCGTCGCGCTCTTCCTGTACTTCGCGCTGAGCGAGGGCTCCTTCCGGGAGTCGGCGACCCTGCTGGACACCCTCCGGTATGTCTCCGTCGCCGCGATCCTCGGGCTCGGTGTCACCGTCACCATGGCGGTCGGCGGGATGGACATGTCCGTCGGCGCGGTCGCCGGGCTCGGGGTCACCGTCGCCGCGAAGACGATGGTGACGTACAACCAGGTCGGCACGGTCGCGATCCTCGCCGTGATCGCGGCGGGCGCGCTGGCCGGACTGCTGAACGCGCTGCTGATCGTCGTGATGAAGATCCCGGACATGCTGGCCACCCTCGGCACCATGTTCGTCATCCAGGGCACCAAACTCATCCTGGTTGACGGCCAGTCCATCTCCGCCGGCATGACCCAGTCCGACGGCACCACCGCCCCCGGCAAGTTCACCGACGGCTTCCTGCGCATCGACCGCGGCACGATGCTCGGCATCCCCATCTCCGTGCTGATCTTCGGCGCGTTGACCGTCGTCGCCTGGGTGTTCCTGGCCCGCACCCGCTGGGGCCGCGTGCTGTACGCCATCGGCGCCAACCCCGAGGCCTCCCGTCTGGCCGGCATCCGTGTCGGCGCGTACCGGGCCCTCGCCTACGTCCTCTCCGGTGTCCTCGCCTCCATCGGCGGCCTGATCCTGGCGTCCCGCATCGGCCAGGGTGACGTGAGCGCGGGCACTTCGCAGCTCCTGGAGGCGGTCGCGGTAGCCCTGGTCGGCACCTCGGTCCTCGGCCGGGGCCGCCCGAACGTCTGGGGCACCGCCCTGGGTGCCGTCCTCATCGGCATCATCACCACCGGCCTGACCATCAAGGGCCTGCCCTACTACACGCAGGACGTCGTCGAGGGCGCGGTCCTCATCCTCGCCCTGGTCTTCAGCTTCACCCTGTCCAAGCGCCGCACCGCATAAGGAAGTTCGAGGAGTTCGTACGATGGGCTACCGCATCCTGGAGACCGACGACATCCCGGCGTACCTGCACGAGCGCGGCCACTGGGCGGACGTCACCGACATCCACGTCCGTGAGGTGTCGGACGGCAACATGAACCGGGTCTTCCTCGCGTCGAACGCCGACGGCAGCCATCGCCTCGCCCTCAAGCAGGCACTGCCCTGGGTACGGGTCGCCGGTCCCTCCTGGCCGATGAGCCCCGAGCGCGCCGACGCCGAGGCGCGGGCCTACGAGCAGGTGGCCCGCGTGGCTCCCGACAAGATCCCGGCGATCCACGGCTACGACGCCGACAACTACACCCTCGTCATGGAGGACATGTCCGACCTGGAGGTCCTGCGCACGGTCCTCAACGAGGGCGCGTCCTACGGTCCGGACACCTCGGCGAGGATCGGTGAGTTCGTCGCCCAACTCGCCTTCGCGACCAGTGACTTCGGGATGCCGTCCGCCGACCGCAAGGCGCTGATCGCGACCTCGGTGAGCCCGGAGCTGTGCAAGATCACCGAGGACGTGGTGCTGTCCGAGCCGTACATCGAGCACGAACACAACCACTGGCTCCCGGAGTTGGCCGACCTCGCGGCCGAGTTCCGCGCGGACGCCCGGCTGCGCACGGAGGTCGCCGATCTCCGGTACACCTTCATGACCAGCGCGCAGGCCCTCCTCCACGGCGACCTGCACACCGGCAGTGTCATGGTCGGCGAGCGTGAAGGCGCCCCGGTGGTACGGGTCTTCGACCCCGAGTTCTCCTTCGTCGGCCCGATCGGCTACGACCTCGGCCTGTACTGGGCCAACGTGCTGGTGTCGGAGGAACGGGCTCGCGAACTGGGCACGTTGTCCGACCACGGCGACCAACTCCGGCTGTCCTGGGTGGCGTTCGAGACCGAGTTCCGCCGGCTCTGGTCCACCCGGGTCGACACCTTCTTCGACGACGCCTACCTCGACCGCTTCCTGTCCCGCGTCTGGACCGACTCCGTCGGCTACGCCGGCACGGAGATCGTCCGCCGCATCATCGGCTTCGCCCACCTCACCGACCTGACGACACTGCCGGATCCGGCGCCGGCATCCCGGCGGGCGCTGCTGCTGGGGCGCGAACTGATCGTGCGGCGGGAGGAGTTGACGTCACCGGAGGCTGTGCGGGCGCTGTCCTGAGTCCGCTCCGGTGGGGGATTGTTCCTGGTGGTTCGGTCGCCTCGGCGGCCGGTGGCTGTGACGGTCGCCCTAGACCGACCGGTCCTGTGTCGTGTGCGGACCCGACGCGGGGTCCGACGACTGGACGGTGACGCCCGGTGCCGTAGCGCACCCCGCGAGATGTGACTGAAGCCGCTGGTGGCGGAACTCGAAACCCGCCCCCGACTGCCGCAGCACCCCGCGCCGGTGGGCGTCCTCCAGGAACGTCAGCAGGCGCCACGGCATCCGGCCCGTCGCCGCGAGCCAGGCCCGGGCGACGGTGAAGCGCCCCCAGGCGCTCAGCGCGAGCGCCGCCGTGCCCAGCGGCAGCCACAGTTGGGTGCCGATGTGGACCACGCCGCCCCAGTCGCCCGGCAGCGCCACCACCGGGACGCAGACGGCGGCGACCAGCAGCGCGACCATGCCGCCCCGGGTGAAGGACGCCGCGCGGTCCGTGCGCAGGGACGAACCGGGTCCGGCCGCTCGCATGACGTCCGACGGCACGCTCAGCGCGCGGTAGACACCGCAGACACAGCCGCCCACGATCCCGACCAGCACCCCACCCGCCACCAGCGGTGGCAGACAGCGCCGGAACACGGCCTTCGCCGGGCTCCGGGTGAGCCAGCCCCGGGCCGCTTCCGGCAGCACGGACCGGAGGTTCGCCGCGTAGACCGTCGTAGGCGATGGTCCTTGTGTGCCCTTCGTGAGGTCCAGGCGTGCGACCACCGCGCCGTCCCGGGACTCGAAGACCGTGTGCCGTGAGGTGAAGGGGACGCAGCGGCGGTCTTCGAGGAGGGGGATCGCGCAGTCCGGGGGCCGGGTTCCCTCGGGGTAGGCGATCGGCCGGGCCCCGTCGCCGGGGATCAGCAGGGTGCCCCGCAGTGCGTGCCGGGTGGTCGCCGTGCGCAGGTCGGAGCGCTCCGTGAAGTGCCAGCCGCCGATCGTCCCGCCCGCCAGACGGGCCGTGGAACCGGACTTGAGGAGGGTCACTCCGGCCGTGGCGACACCCGCGACCGTGCAGGCGGTGACCCCGATCAGCAGCGCTGCGGCGGTGCCCCGGACCGCGCCCGCCGCGAACCGCCGGGCGATACGGCCGGACCGGGCCGCGGTGTCCTGCCCGGCCCGGCGGGCGGCGCTCGCCAGCAGGGCCGCGCCCGCTCCCGCGCAGGTGACGCCCACCACCATGGTCCAGGGGTTGCCGGACCGGCCGGCCGCCACCTCGCCCGCCGCGCCCAGCCCGCCCAGCAGCAGGACGGCCCCGCAGATCCGGGCCAGCGCGCGGCCCGCGCCGCCGGTCCAGGGCAGACCCAGCGGTACCGGGTGCCGGGACAGCCCGGCGATGCCGAAGAACAGGGTGAAAAGGAGGGAGAAGAGGCATCCGCCCAGCAGGTCGGGTACCCAACCGTCGGTCACCGCGCCGAAGCGGAAGCCGAACCTCAGGTCGTCGGCGTAGGCGAAACCCGCCCACAGCAGCGCGCTCACCGCGGCGGTGATCAGCGTCTGCCGGGCGAGGGTCCGGCGGCCCGGCGTCCCGTCCCCCGGCGGCAGCAGGAACGACTCCCCGAAGGCGAAGCCCAGGGTCTGCCCGACGAGGGTGGCGAGCACCGACGCGAGATCCTCCACGCCCGCCAGCTCGTTCGCCGCGCGCGCCGCCGAGACCGGGAGCAGCACCACGGACAGCAGGGTCAGCGCGAGCAGTCCCGGCGCCAGGACGGCGACGGCCCGCGGCAGCATCGCCTCCAGCTCCCACCACGCCAGCCGCCCGGTGCCGCGCCGCTCCAACACCCTTGCCAGCAGGGTGAGTCGGCGTACCGCGGCGGAGGTCGCCGGGGGTTCGAGGTCCGCGAACGCGGCGGGGACGAAGGCCCCGAGCAGATGTTCCTCCACCGCCGCCACGGTGGCGAAGCGGTTCCGGTCGAGCAGCTCGGACGGATCGCGGGAGGTGTCGCCGTAGACCGCGCGGGCCAGCGCCACCATCAGGGGAGTGGTCAGGGCCTGCGCCGCCGGGGCGTCCGGCCGGGCCGCGAGCTGCCGCAGCACGGGCGTCCACACGGTGCCGGACCGCCCGTGCAGGGGGCGCGCCGTCCGCTCCAGATGGGCCCCGGACTGGGCGAGGCCCAGCGGTTGCAGTTCGACGACCTCGGCGGCGGTCAGCACGTCGCCCTCGGTCACGGCCGTCGCCCACGCGTCGGCGCGGCTGGTGAGCAACAGCGGGAGGTCGTCGTCGAGTTCGGCGTTGATCCGGCGTACCGCCTCCCCGTAGGCGGGCCGGGACAGTTCGTCGAAGCCGTCGAGGACCGGCAGCACGAGGCCCGCGTCGAGGAGGGCGCGGGCGAGGGTGTGGCGGCCGTCGGTCGGCGCGGCCAGCGGACGGTGGTCGGCTGCCAGCCGGTCGGCGAGCCAGTCGCGCAGCCCGGTCCGCCGCGGGTCCCAGCCCGCCAGCGGGAAGATCACCGGCACGGGACCGCCGGACCGCCGCGCGGCCAGCCGGCCGAGCACGAACCGCAGCGCCAGCACGCTCGTGCCCGACCCCGGCCCGCCCAGCACCACCAGCCGCCGCCCGGGCAGCGCGGCGAACGACCTGGTGACCTCCTCGATCCGCTGCCCCCGGGGCGCGGGCAGCGGACGGCCCAGCCTGATGTTCTCCGGATGATCGGCCAGCCACCGCTCCGCCGGAGCCCACGCCACGTCCAGCGGAGCGGGATCCCGCAGCCGCCGTAGCCGCGCCTCGGCGGACCACTGCTCCCGTACGGCCTCGGCGAGCGCGTCGGCGGCCCGCCGGCGGTCCTCGTCGGCCGAACCGGGGGCCGGCTCGGCGTCGCCGCGCAGCACGTCGGCCACCAGCGCCGCGACCGACACGAACGCGCCGATCGCGGAGATCAGCACCCCCGCCGTCGCGGCGTCCCGCCACCACAGCCGCAGCACCGTCGCCAGTGCCGCCAGCGCGCCACCGCACACGGCGAACCCCAGGCGCCGCCGGACCCGCGCACTGTGCCATCGACCTCGCATACGACCTCTGCTCCCCGGGCCGGGCCCCATGGCCCGACCGCTGTGTCGGAAGCCAACCGTTCTAACGGCCGGGCGGGCCGTGCACCGCCGGTCGCCAACCCGTGTGAGGGAGCGCGCGGAATCGTCCGAGGGGCGTGCGGAAGCGTGAATCCCGTTCGGGGCATGGGCAGTTGGCACGCGCGAGCGGCATGCACAGGACACGACGAAGGGGCGGCTCCCGGTCGGGAACCGCCCCTGTCACGCCGTAGCGACTACTGCTTGACCGTCTGCTTCACGGACGTCTGCTTCACGGACGTCTGCTTCTTGGCCGTCTACTTCTTGTCCAGCAGGTCCTGGACCTTCGCGCGGACCTCGTCCGTGGCCAGGCCGCGGATCGTGAGGGTGGTGCGGCGGCGCAGGACATCGTCCTGGGTCTCGGCCCACTCGTGGTCGCGGGCGTAGACGACCTGGGCCCAGATCTCGGGGGCGTCGGGGTGGACGCGCTGGCCCAACTCGGGGTTCTCGTTGGCGAGTCGGGCGATGTCGAAGGCCAACGAGCCGTAGTGCGTGGCCAGATGCTTCGCCGTGTCGGCCGCCATGCGCGGGCCCGGCGCCGGGTTGTCGACCAGGAGACGGTGGGCGACCGCGCGCGGGTTCGCGACACCCGGGAGCGGGAGCTTCTTCGGGAGGGAGGAGATCGGCTCGAAGTCCTCGCCGAGCGGGCGGCCGGGGAGGGCCTCCAGCTTCTGCATGACCGTACGGCCGATGTGCCGGAAGGTGGTCCACTTGCCGCCCGCGACGGACAGCATGCCGCCCTTGCCCTCGGTCACCACCGTCTCGCGCTTGGCCTTCGCGGTGCTGCCGGGGCCACCCGGGAGCACGCGCAGACCCGCGAAGGAGTACGTGATCAGGTCACGGGAGAGCTGCTGGTCGCGGACCGAGAACGCGGCCTCGTCCAGGATCTGGGATATGTCCTTCTCGGTGACCGAGACGTCCGCCGGGTCGCCCTCGTACTCCTCGTCGGTCGTACCGAGCAGCAGCATGTCCTCCCAGGGGAGGGCGAAGGTGATGCGGTACTTGTCGATGGGGGTGGCGAGCGCGGCCTTCCACGGGGACGTGCGCTTCAGGACCAGGTGCGCGCCCTTCGACAGGCGGATGGAGGGGGCCGCGTTCGGGTCCTCCATCCTGCGCAGGTGGTCGACCCACGGGCCGGTCGCGTTGAGCACCAGGCGGGCGCTCACGCCGAACTCGTCGCCGGAGGTCGTGTCGCGCAGCTCCGCGCCGGTCACCCGGCCCTGGGTGAAGCGCAGGCCGGTGACCTCGGCGTGGTTGAGGACGACCGCGCCCGCCTCGACGGCCGCGCGGACCGTCATCAGCGCCATGCGGGCGTCGTTCATCTGGTCGTCGCCGTACACGGCCACGGCCTTGAGGTTCTGGGTGCGCAGCTCGGGCACGTCCTGCGCCGCCTTGGCGGGGGACAGGAGGTGGCCGACGCCGTCGCCGAACGCGGAGAGCGCGGAGTAGGCGAAGACGCCCGCCCCGAGCTTCGCGGCGCCGTGCGGACCGCCCTTGTACACGGGGAGGTAGAACGTGAGCGGGTTCGCCAGGTGGGGAGCCACCTGACGGGACACCGCACGGCGCTCGAAGTGGTTCTCCGCCACCAGCTTCACCGCGCCGGTCTGCAAGTAGCGCAGACCGCCGTGGAGCAGCTTGGAGGAGGCGGAGGAGGTGGCACCGGCGAAGTCGCCGGCGTCGACCAGGGCCACCCGCAGCCCGGACTGCGCGGCATGCCAGGCGGTGGAGATGCCCAGGATGCCGCCGCCGATGACGAGGAGGTCGTACGTCGCCTTGGAGAGCTGCTCCCGGGTCTCGGCCCGGCTCGGGTTCGAGCCGGAGGCCGGGTGCGTACCGAGGGCAGGCACGGACTGCAGGGTGGACTGACTGGTCATGTGGGGTTCTTACTCCTCGTCCTCGAGCCAGCCCATGGTCCGCTCGACGGCCTTGAGCCAGCTCTTGTACTCACGGTCGCGCTTCTCCGCGGCCATGTTGGGGGTCCACTCGGCGGCCCGGCGCCAGTTGGCACGCAGGTCGTCGGTGCTGGTCCAGAAGCCGACGGCCAGACCGGCGGCGTAGGCGGCGCCGAGGCAGGTGGTCTCGGCGACCATCGGGCGCACCACGGGGGCGTCCACGAAGTCGGAGAGGGTCTGCATCAGCAGGTTGTTGGAGGTCATACCGCCGTCGACCTTGATCGCCGCGAGCTCGACGCCGGAGTCCTTCGTCATGGCGTCGGTGATCTCGCGGGTCTGCCAGGCCGTGGCCTCCAGGACGGCGCGCGCGAGGTGCGCCTTGGTGACGTACCGGGTCAGACCGGCGATCACACCGCGGGCGTCGGAGCGCCAGTACGGGGCGAACAGACCGGAGAAGGCCGGCACGAAGTAGGCGCCGCCGTTGTCCTCGACCGAGAGCGCGAGGGTCTCGATCTCGGCGGCGGTGGAGATGAGGCCCATCTGGTCGCGCATCCACTGCACCAGCGAACCGGTGACGGCGATCGACCCTTCGAGGGCGTAGACCGCCTTCTGGTCGCCGATGCGGTAACCGACCGTGGTGAGCAGGCCGTTGTACGAGTTGACCGGCTTCTCACCGGTGTTCATCAGCAGGAAGGTGCCGGTGCCGTACGTCGACTTGGCCTCGCCCTCGGCGAAACAGGTCTGGCCGAACAGGGCCGCCTGCTGGTCGCCGAGCGCCGAGGCGACCGGGATGCCGCCGAGCACGTCGCCGAGGCGGCCGCCGGTGACCTCGCCGTAGACCTCGGCGGAGGAGCGGATCTCGGGGAGCATGTTCAGCGGGACGCCGATGGACTCGGCGATGGACTCGTCCCACTCCATGGTGTGCAGGTTCATCAGCATGGTGCGGGAGGCGTTGGTGACGTCGGTGACGTGCTTGCCGCCGTCGACACCGCCCGTCAGGTTCCAGATGACCCAGCTGTCCATGGTGCCGAAGAGGATGTCGCCGGCCTCGGCGCGCTCGCGCAGCCCCTCGACGTTGTCGAGCAGCCAGCGAGCCTTGGGTCCGGCGAAGTAGCTCGCCAGCGGCAGGCCTGTCTGGCGGCGGAAGCGGTCCTGGCCGACGTTGCGGCCCAGCTCCTTGCAGAGCGCGTCGGTGCGGGTGTCCTGCCAGACGATGGCGTTGTGGACGGGCTCACCGGTGTTCTTGTCCCACAGCAGCGTGGTCTCACGCTGGTTGGTGATGCCGATGGCCTTGATGTCGTCGCGGGTGATGCCGGCCTTCTCGATGGCGGAGGCGACGACTTCCTGGACGTTGGTCCAGATCTCGGTGGCGTTGTGCTCGACCCAGCCCGGCTTCGGGAAGATCTGCTCGTGCTCCTTCTGGTCGACGGAGACGATACGGCCGTCCCGGTCGAAGACGATGCAACGGCTGGAGGTCGTGCCCTGGTCGATGGCCGCGATGAACGGTCCGGCGGTGTGCGCGTCGGTCACTGTGTGCTCCTGAGGGGTTCCGTGGTCATGAGGACTGGTTCTACTACTGCTGCTTCAGTGCCCGGACTGTGGTCCTGGACCAAGACTCTGGTCCTAAGCAAAAGCGACGTTGTAGATACCCGCAGCGATCGCGCCGCCGATCAGCGGACCGACGACCGGGATCCAGGCGTAGCTCCAGTCGGAACCGCCCTTGTTGGGCAGCGGCAGGAGCGCGTGCACGATGCGCGGGCCCAGGTCACGGGCCGGGTTGATGGCGTAACCGGTCGGGCCGCCGAGCGACAGACCGATGGCGACGACCACGAACGAGGTGATCAGGGCGCCCAGGACGCCGAGACCGTTGCCCTTGTCGTTCAGACCCTGCGTCAGGATGGCGAGGATCAGGACGACGGTGCCGATGATCTCCGTGGCGAGGTTCTGCACCACGTTGCGGATCTCAGGACCGGTGGAGAAGATGCCCAGGACCGGGCCCGCGCCCTTCTCCTCGGCCTCCACGGCCTTGGCCGTCGGCTCGCCGACGATCTCCTTGTCCGTGAGGTGGGCCTGGAACTGGCCGTAGTAGGCCACCCAGACCAGCGTCGCGCCGATCATGGCGCCGAGCAGCTGGCCGCCCCAGTAGATCGGGACGTTGTCCCAGCCACCGTCCTTGATCGCGAGTGCGAGCGTCACGGCCGGGTTGAGGTGGGCACCGGAGAGCGGTGCCGAGATGTACACGGCCGTCATGACGGCGAAACCCCACCCGAAGGCGATGGCGAGCCAGCCGGCGTTACGGGCCTTGGAGGCCTTCAGCGTGACGGCGGCGCAGACGCCACCGCCCAGCAGGATGAGTACGGCGGTACCTATGGTCTCGCCGATGAAGATGTCGGAGCTGGACACCCGCGACTCCTTTGTCCTTCGTCCAGGGAAGCCGAACCCCGGGTCCCGCCGGGGATTCGTGCGCCCTCGGGGGTGAGAGCGATGCCGGCCTTTGGCGTTGCCACACTCTAGCGCGTATTGCCGGTAGGTGTTCGACAATGCCGACCGATGGACGGGAGTCTTGCTCCGGGGTTACAGGCGCGTCAAGAGTGTGGTTATCGAAAACACGATCGTTATTGATTGCTGTGGGCTATCGATCTCGTGGTCGATGCGGACGGCTATCAGGTGGACACCGTGTGTGGTGATTTGGCGTTTTGGCCGACTTTGTCATTCAGGGTACGACTGATACCGGAACGTCCGCATGACGTCCCGGTGAGATCCCGCTGTGAATCCGCTGGGCTCAGAACCGCCCGGCGCCCAGATCCCGCGACACCGCGCGGGCGCAGTCCCGTACCGCGGCGATCAGCTCGGGCCGTACTTCGCCCTCCCGGCACAGCCGCTCCACGGCCCCGGTGATGCCGACGGCGCCGACCGGCATGCGCCGCCGGTCGTGGATGGGCGCGGCGATCGACGCGACGCCCTCCCAGGTCTCCTCGACGTCGGCCGCGTACCCACGCGCGCGTGTGACGTCGAGGACGTGCTCGAAGTCGGCGAGCTCGTACACCGTGCGGTCGGTGAAGGGCTTGCGCTCGGCCTCCAGGGCCTCGCTGTGCGCGACCGGGTCGTAGGCCGACAGCACCTTGCCCAGGGCCGTCGAGTGCAGCGGCTGCATGGCCCCGATCTCCAGGACCTGCCGGCTGTCGTCGGGCCGGAAGACGTGGTGCACGATCAGGACGCCCCGCAGATGCAGGACGCCCAGGTGCACGCTCTCGCCGCTGGAGCGGGCCAGGTCGTCCGTCCACACCAGGGCGCGGGCCCGCAGCTCGTGCACGTCGAGATAGGTGGTGCCCAGGCGCAGCAGTTCGGCGCCGAGCTGATAGCGCCCGGAGACGTCGTCCTGCTCGACGAAGCCCTCGTGCTGGAGGGTGCGCAGGATGCCGTGGGCCGTGCCCTTGGCGAGATCGAGCGACGAGGCGATGTCCGAGAGGCCGAGCCGTCGCTCGCCGCCCGCGAGCAGGCGCAGCATCGCGGCCGCCCGTTCGAGCGACTGGATGTTCCGTGCCATCGCCGTGCTGCCTCCGTCCGTTCGACCGCCGACGCGCGGCGTCGCTGCCGCCGTTCGGCAATGTCGAACACTACCGTTCCATGCCGACCTCTCGCTAATGGTCGGTCGATTCCTGTTACGGCTCCTGTGACGAAGCCTGTCGTGTCACTCGTCGCGAGAACCTAGACGGGGTTGATCCGCGCGTCACCCCGGTCCGCCTCATGGACGCTTCGAGCGCGTTCCCGCCCGACCCCGTTACCCTGGCGACGTGCACGCTCCCCGGGGAGTTCCGTGAGAGGTTCCCAGGGAAGCCGCAAAGCCGACAGCCGTCGCATTCCAGGGAGCCCCTTCATGGCCTCGTCGCCACTGACCCCTTCTGCCGACAGCCGGACCCGTGTGTCCGCGCTCCGAGAGGCCCTCGCCACCCGTGTGGTGGTCGCCGACGGAGCGATGGGCACCATGCTCCAGGCACAGGACCCCACCTTCGAGGACTTCGAGAACCTCGAGGGCTGCAACGAGATCCTGAACATCACCCGCCCGGACATCGTCCGCTCGGTCCACGAGGAGTACTTCGGCGCGGGCGTCGACTGCGTCGAGACCAACACGTTCGGCGCGAACCACTCCGCGATGGCCGAGTACGACATCCCCGAGCGCGTCCACGAACTCTCCGCGGCCGGCGCCCGCATCGCCCGCGAGACCGCCGACGACTTCACCGCCCGCGACGGCCGCCAGCGCTGGGTCCTCGGCTCCATCGGCCCCGGCACCAAGCTGCCCACCCTCGGCCACATCGCCTACGGCACCCTGCGCGACGGCTTCCAGGCGAACGCCGAGGGCCTCCTCGCCGGCGGCGCCGACGCCCTCATCGTCGAGACCACCCAGGACCTGCTCCAGACCAAGTCGTCGATCCTGGGCGCCCGCCGCGCCATGGAGGCGACCGGCGTCGACGTACCCCTCCTGGTCTCGATGGCCTTCGAGACCACCGGCACCATGCTGCTCGGCTCGGAGATCGGCGCCGCGCTCACCGCGCTGGAGCCCCTCGGCATCGACATGATCGGCCTGAACTGCTCGACCGGCCCCGCCGAGATGAGCGAGCACCTGCGCTATCTCGCCCGCCACTCCCGCACCCCGCTGCTCTGTATGCCGAACGCGGGCCTGCCCATCCTCACCAAGGACGGCGCCCACTTCCCGCTCGACCCCGAGGGCCTGGCCGAGGCCCAGGAGCACTTCGTCCAGGACTACGGCCTGAACCTGGTCGGCGGCTGCTGCGGCACCACCCCCGAGCACCTGCGTCAACTCGTCGAGCGGGTCCGCGAGTTGGCGCCCGTCGAGCGCCACCCGCAGCCCGAGCCGGGCGCCGCGTCCCTCTACCAGACGGTCCCGTTCCGCCAGGACACCGCCTACATGGCGATCGGCGAGCGGACCAACGCCAACGGTTCGAAGAAGTTCCGCGAGGCCATGCTGGACGCCCGCTGGGACGACTGTGTGGAGATGGCCCGCGACCAGATCCGCGAGGGCGCCCACATGCTGGACCTCTGCGTGGACTACGTCGGCCGCGACGGCGTCGCCGACATGGAGGAACTCGCCGGCCGCTTCGCCACCGCCTCCACGCTCCCGATCGTCCTGGACTCCACCGAAGTCCCGGTCATCCGGGCCGGGTTGGAGAAGCTCGGCGGCCGCGCTGTCATCAACTCCGTCAACTACGAGGACGGCGACGGCCCCGAGTCCCGCTTCGCGAAGGTCACCAGGCTGGCGCAGGAGCACGGCGCCGCGCTCATCGCGCTGACCATCGACGAGGAGGGCCAGGCCCGCACCCCGGAGCACAAGGTCGCCATCGCCGAGCGGCTGATCGAGGACCTCACGACGAACTGGGGCATCCACGAGTCGGACATCCTCATCGACACCCTGACCTTCACCATCTGCACCGGCCAGGAGGAGTCCCGCGGCGACGGCATCGCCACCATCGAGGCGATCCGCCGCCTCAAGGCCCGCCACCCGGACGTCCAGACCACGCTCGGCCTGTCCAACATCTCCTTCGGCCTCAACCCGGCCGCCCGCGTCCTGCTCAACTCCGTCTTCCTCGACGAGTGCGTCAAGGCGGGCCTCGACTCCGCGATCGTCCACGCCTCGAAGATCCTCCCGATCGCCCGCTTCACCGAGGAAGAGGTGAAGAC
This sequence comes from Streptomyces sp. MBT65, assembly GCF_016612545.1. Classification (GTDB taxonomy): domain Bacteria; phylum Actinomycetota; class Actinomycetes; order Streptomycetales; family Streptomycetaceae; genus Streptomyces. The sequence goes on from NZ_JAENRY010000041.1 coordinate 35,765, forward strand.
GGCCCTCGACCTCGTCTACGACCGCCGCGCCGAGGGCTACGACCCCCTCCAGAAGCTGATGGCCCTCTTCGAGGGCGCCACCACCAAGTCCCGTACGGCGGGCCGCGCCGAGGAACTGGCCGCCCTCCCGCTGGACGAGCGGCTCAAGCGCCGGATCATCGACGGCGAGAAGAACGGCCTGGAGAACGACCTCGCCGAGGCGCTGGAGACCCGCCCCGCCCTGGACATCGTCAACGCGACCCTCCTGGACGGCATGAAGGTCGTCGGCGAGCTGTTCGGCTCCGGGCAGATGCAGCTGCCGTTCGTGCTCCAGTCCGCCGAGGTCATGAAGACCGCGGTCGCCTATCTCGAACCGCACATGGAGAAGTCGGACGCCGAGGGCAAGGGCACCATCGTGCTCGCCACCGTGCGCGGCGACGTCCACGACATCGGCAAGAACCTCGTCGACATCATCCTGTCGAACAACGGCTACAACGTCGTCAACCTCGGCATCAAGCAGCCGGTCTCCGCGATCCTGGAAGCCGCCGAGGAGCACCGCGCCGACGTCATCGGCATGTCGGGTCTCCTGGTCAAGTCCACGGTGATCATGAAGGAGAACCTCCAGGAGCTCAACCAGCGCAAGATGGCCGCCGACTACCCGGTCATCCTGGGCGGCGCAGCCCTGACCCGCGCCTACGTCGAGCAGGACCTGCACGAGATCTACGAGGGCGAGGTCCGCTACGCCCGCGACGCGTTCGAGGGCCTGCGCCTGATGGACGCCCTGATCGGCGTCAAGCGCGGTGTGCCCGGCGCGAAGCTGCCCGAGCTCAAGCAGCGCCGGGTGCGGGCGTCCGTCGCCGTGGCGGAGGAGGAGCGCCCCGAGGAGGGGCACGTCCGCTCGGACGTCGCCGTCGACAACCCCGTCCCCACCCCGCCGTTCCGCGGCACCCGGGTCATCAAGGGCATCCAGCTCAAGGAGTACGCGTCCTGGCTCGACGAGGGCGCCCTCTTCAAGGGCCAGTGGGGCCTCAAGCAGGCCCGCACGGGCGACGGACCGACGTACGAGGAACTGGTCGAGACCGAGGGCCGCCCCCGGCTGCGCGGCCTCCTGGACAAGCTCCAGACCGACAACCTGCTCGAAGCGGCCGTCGTCTACGGCTACTTCCCCTGCGTGTCCAAGGACGACGACCTGATCGTCCTGGACGACGAGGGCAACGAACGCACCCGCTTCACCTTCCCGCGCCAGCGCCGCGGCCGCCGCCTCTGCCTGGCCGACTTCTTCCGGCCCGAGGAGTCCGGCGAGAAGGACGTCGTCGGCTTCCAGATCGTCACCGTCGGCAACCGCATCGGCGAGGAGACCGCGAAGCTCTTCGAGTCGAACTCCTACCGCGACTACCTCGAACTGCACGGCCTGTCCGTCCAGTTGGCCGAGGCACTCGCCGAGTACTGGCACGCGCGCGTGCGCTCCGAACTCGGCTTCGCCGGCGAGGACCCCACGGACGTCGAGGACATGTTCGCCCTCAAGTACCGGGGCGCCCGCTTCTCTCTCGGCTACGGCGCCTGCCCCGACCTGGAGGACCGCGCGAAGATCGCCGCCCTACTGGAGCCGGAGCGTATCGGCGTCCATCTGTCGGAGGAGTTCCAGCTGCACCCGGAGCAGTCGACGGACGCGATCGTGATCCACCACCCCGAGGCGAAATACTTCAACGCACGTTGATCGGATAAGTCGTACACTGGTCGGTCCATCGCAGGCCGGTCGCCCTTGTGTGTTTCAGGGGTGGCCGGCCTGATCGTCCCTCAAGGAGGTGCGCCAGGATGACCAGCACGGTCCCCGCGCTCGGAACCCGTACGGCCGAAGGCTCAGCACTCCAGGCCGTTCTCCTCGACATGGACGGAACCCTGGTGGACACCGAGGGCTTCTGGTGGGAGGTCGAGGTCGAGGTCTTCGCCGCCCTCGGACACACCCTCGACGACTCCTGGCGCCATGTCGTGGTCGGCGGCCCCATGACCCGCAGCGCCGGTTTCCTGATCGAGGCCACCGGCGCCGACATCACCCTCGCCGAACTGTCCGTCCTGCTCAACTCGGGCTTCGAGGACCGCATCGGGCGGAGCCTGCCGCTGATGCCCGGCGCCGCCAGACTCCTGGCCGAACTGGCGGAGTACGAGATCCCCACGGCCCTGGTCTCCGCCTCGCACCGGCGCATCATCGACCGGGTCCTGACCGCGCTCGGCCCCCAGCACTTCGCGCTGACGGTGGCCGGCGACGAGGTCGCGCGCACCAAGCCGTTCCCCGACCCGTATCTGCTCGCCGCCGCCGGACTGGGCGTCGACCCGGCTCGCTGTGCGGTCGTGGAGGACACCGCGACCGGTGTCGCGGCGGCGGAGGCGGCGGGCTGCCTGGTGGTGGCCGTACCGTCCGTGGCGCCCATCGCCCCGGCCGACCGGCGCACCGTCGTGACCTCCCTGGAAGTCGTCGACCTGGCATTTCTGCGCGGGCTGATGGCCGACTGACGGCCATCTGATGGCTACCGATGACGGAAATGCGCCAGCCGTTCACCGAGCGTACAAAGTCCAATGGGAAAGGAATTCGGTCATGGTCGACCGGTCGAATTCCGTTGCACTCCAACCGAGTTGATGTGTGTGAGCTTCCCCACGTGCAGCAGGGTCGACATCGCCGTCGGCCTGTGCTGTTCACCCCATTTCTGAGGCCGATCACGCACCCTTGTGTCCCGATTGGTGAAACCCTGCACTAATCCTTCCCTCGGCGGGTTTTCGGTCTGTCCACAGCCGGTTCCGCTGCGTGATGGGAACTCAACTACGGTGGCCGTGAACCCCCGTGCGGGTCCGGACTAATCTCAACGCGAGAACATCGCCCTTATCCCCGTTGATCGACATCACCACCCCATGTATGTCGACTACACGGACTCGAACAGCTCTGGAGAAACTCCCGCATGAACCGCAAGACTTTGGTGCTGCCGGCCGTCGTCGGCCTGCTCGCGCCGGTGCTCGCCGCGTGTGGCGGCTCCGGCAGCGGGAGTTCCAGCGACGATGCGATAGTCGTCGGCACCACGGACCGGTTCGAGGCGACGAAGGACGCTCCGGCGCCGCTCGACCCCGCCTACGCCTACGACGTCGGCACCTGGAACATCCTGCGCCAGACCGTGCAGACCCTGATGATCCAGCCCAAGGGCGAGGGCGACCCGGTGCCCGAGGCCGCCAAGAAGTGCGGCTTCACCGACACCGGCAACGAGCGCTACGCCTGCACCCTGCGCGAGGGCCTGAAGTTCGCCAACGGCGACAAGATCACCGCGGAAGACGTGAAGTACTCCATCGACCGCGCGATGCGCATCAAGGCCGACAGTGGCGTCTTCGCCCTGCTGTCCACGGTCGACACCGTCGAGACGCAGGGCGACCGCGAGGTCATCTTCCACCTGAAGACGGCCGACGCCACGTTCCCGTACAAGCTGTCCACTCCCGTCGCCGGCATCGTGAACCCGGACGACTACCAGAAGGACAAGCTGCGCGACGGCTTCGACGTCGACGGCTCCGGCCCGTACACGCTGTCGGTCTCCAAGAAGGACGACGCGATCACCACGGCCACGTTCACCAAGAACCCCAATTACAAGGGGGCCTTGAAGGTGAACAACAACAAGGTGGAGATGCGTTCCTTCGATGACGCCACCGCCATGGGCGACGCGATCACCAAGGGCGACATCGACGTGATGACGCGCACCATGTCGCCGGAGCAGATCCAGAAGCTCAGCGACGACACGGACGGCGACGTCGACCTCGTCGAGATGCCCGGCCTCGAGATCCGCTACCTCGGCTTCAACACCGACGCCCCGACCGTGAAGTCGAAGGCCGTACGCGAGGCGATGGCCCAGATCATCGACCGCGGCGAACTCGTCTCCAAGGTCTACGGCACCGAGGCCGAGCCGCTCTACTCCATGGTCCCGGCGACGATCATCGGTCACTCGAACTCGTTCTTCAACAAGTACGGCGACCCGAGCGTCACCAAGGCCAAGGCCATGATGACGGCCGCCAACATCACCACCCCGGTGAAGCTGACCCTGAACTACACGACCGACCACTACGGCTCGGCCACCAAGGAAGAGTTCGAGCAGCTCCAGAAGCAGCTCAACGACAGCGGCCTGTTCGACGTCAGCATCAAGGGCACTCCCTGGTCGACGTTCCGCCCGGCCGAGCAGAAGGGCAAGTACGACGTCTACGGGATGGGCTGGTTCCCCGACTTCCCCGACGCCGACAACTACCTCGCGCCGTTCCTCGACAAGGACAACACCCTCGGCCTGCCGTACGCCAACACGAAGATCAGGAACACCCTGATCCCGGAGTCCCGCCGCGAGGCCGACCGGCTCACCGCCTCCAAGAGCCTCACGTCCATCCAGGACATCGTCGCCTCCGACGTCCCGCTGATCCCGCTGTGGCAGGGCAAGCAGTACGTCGCCGCCCGCGACGACGTCACGGGCACCGCGTACGCGCTCAACTCCTCCTCGACCCTCCAGCTCTGGGAGCTGGGCCGAGGCGTGGGCAACTAGTCGGCCCGACCGCACGGGTGAACAAGCTCGACCAGTGGCCAGTCCCGCCGATCACGGCGAGGCTGGCCACCGGCCTGTCGCCCCGACCGTCTTGCGGTTCGGGGAGGTCGGCCTTCCGGTTCCTGGAGGTCTTCACAGGCTGATCCGGCCCGCACACATGAAGAGGGCGCCCCTGTCAGGAAGGGGCGCCCTCTTCGTTCGTACGGTGTCTATCTACTGCGTGTACTGCGTCTACTGCGCGCCGGGGCGCACCAACCCGCTCTCGTACGCGTACACGGCGGCCTGCACCCGGTCGCGCAGGCCCAACTTGGTGAGGACGTGCCCCACATGCGTCTTGACGGTGGTCTCGCTCACGAACAGGTCGGCGGCGATCTCCGCGTTCGACAGCCCCCGCGCCACCAGCTTCAGCACCTCGACCTCGCGCTCGGTCAACGTGTGCAGGGCATCCGGGACGGGCTCGTCACCCGACGGCAGATGACTGGCGTACTTGTCGAGCAGCCGCCGCGTGATGCTGGGCGCGAGCATCGCCTCACCGGAGGCCACCACCCGGATGGCCTGCACGAGTTCGTTCGCCGGCGCGTCCTTGAGCAGGAAGCCACTGGCACCGGCGCGCAACGCCTCCACGACGTACTCGTCGAGGTCGAAGGTGGTCAGCACCAGCACCTTGGCCGGGCCGTCCCGCCCGGGACCGGTGATCTGCCGGGTCGCCTCCACCCCGTCCATCCGTGGCATACGGATGTCCATCAGCACCACATCGGGCTGCAGAGCCCGCACCTGGTCGAGCGCCTGCAGACCGTCACCGGCCTCCCCGACGACCGCGAGATCCTGCTCCGCCTCCAGAATCATCCGGAACCCGGTTCGCAGCAGCGGCTGGTCATCAACCAGTAGGACGCGGATGGCCACGTGAATCTCCTTCGCTAGCCCGGCCCCATTCTGCCCTGCGCCCCGGCTTACGACTCGACCGGCCTTGGGAGTGGGGGTATGGGCCTTGGTGGGGGTGGGGCGGGAAGAGGAAGGGACTGGAG
>NZ_JAENRY010000420.1 GCF_016612545.1 Streptomyces sp. MBT65
CCCGTGGCCCCGCCCGGGACGCGCCGCACTCCGTCGGCCCTGTTAACCGTCGTCCTCGCGCTCGTCCTGCTGGCCGGGCCCGCCTGTGTACCCGGTGCCGAGTCCCCGCCCCCGCCCGTGCGGGCGGCCACCGCGCCCAGGCCCGGCCCGCCGACGGCCTACGGCGCCTACGTCGGCTACGGGATCGACGCCGTGCGGCGGGTCGCCGGGTTCGGGGCCTGGCTGGGGCGGCCCGAACCCCGGGTCGGGCACGCGTATCTGGCCGGAGACAACTGGACCGACATCGAGGGCGTCTCCGACGACCTCGCCGTCTGGGCCGACTGGCGGAGGAACGAGGCGGACCGGCTGCTCGTCCTCAACGTGCCGATGCTGGACCGCAACGAGGACCACCTGCCGGACTCCGTGGTCCGCGCCGAACTGGGGGAGGGGGCGAACGGCCGCCACGACGAGCACTTCCGCGTCCTCGCCCGAAGGCTGGTCCAACTCGGCGTCCCCGACACGGAGATCGTCCTCGGCTGGGAGATGAACGGCACCACCTACACCCACCGCTGCGCCCCCGACCCCGATGCTTGGAAGCAATACTGGACGCGCATCGTCACCGCGATGCGCTCCGTCCCCGGGCAGCGCTTCCGCTTCGACTTCACCCCCAACCGCGGCCGTGACGCGATCCCCTGGACCGACTGCTACCCCGGCGACCGCTACGTCGACGTCATTGGCATGGACGCCTACGATGCCCCCCGCGGCCTGTCCTTCGCCGATCAACTCACCGAGCCCTACGGCCTGTTGGCGCAGGCCGACTTCGCCCGCGCCCACCACAAGCCCATCGCCTACCCCGAGTGGGGGCTCTACGAGAACGGCGACAACCCCTCCTACATGCGCGGCATGCTCACCTGGATGGCAGGGCAGCGCCCGCTCTACCAGACCATCAGCGACTACTGCCCCCACGGAGTGTGGCGCTGCCGAGCCAACCCCAAGTCCTCGGCCGTATACAGAGCCTTGACGGATCGTCAGCCGTGAACACGGAGAGCGGCACCGCCCGGAGGAGAAGGCGGCGCCGCTCGTATGCCGTGGAACTACCGTCCTACGGCGTCCACTTCACGTTCGGGTTCACCTGTCCGGTCCAGTTGAAGATCGCCATGTTGTCCCAACCATCCCCGCTGGTAGCGATGTTGGCCGGGTCCCAGCCGTTGCCGGTGACCGCGTACCAGGTCGGCTCCCAGTAGAAGACCCCGATCGCCCCCGCACTGCGCGCCGTGTTCTGCACGGCGGTGAACTCCGCGCCCTGGCCCGCCCAGGTCAGCGGATAGCCCGAGCACCCCGATGTCACCGAGTTCGCCGTGCTGTCCGCGTCGGACGTGGTGAACGGATAGGCCGTCTCCGCGATGATGACGTCCTTGCCGTAGCGCGACTTCATGTCCGAGACGACGCTGCCCATGTTGGCCAGCGTGCCGTGCCACATGCAGTAGTAACTCAGCCCGGTGATGTCCCAGTTGACGCCCTGCGCCTTGATGCCGTCGTAGAACCAGCGGGCGTTGGAGTCGCTGTCCGCGTCGGCCGTGTGGATGATCACCTGGGTGGAACTGTTGCACGCCTTGGTCGCGTTGTAGCCCGACTTCAGCAGCAGACCGAGGTTGGTGAAGCTGTTGTTGACGACCTTGCCGTCGTCCCACAGCATGCCGACGTTGATCTCGTTGCCGATCTGCACGCTGTCCGGGGTGGTGCCCTGGGACTTGAGGCTGTTGCACACGTCGTAGGTGTAGTTGTAGACGTCGGTCTGCAGCGCGCCGATGCCATGGCTCGACCAGGCCGCGGGCTTGTACTGCTTGCCCGGGTCGGCCCAGGTGTCCGAGTAGTGGAAGTCGATCAGCAGCTTGAGGCCCTTGGCCTTGACCTGCTTCGCGTAGGCCAGCACCTTCGCCTTGTTGTTGTAGCCGCTGGCGGGGTTGTTCCAGATCCGCAGGCGGACGTAGTTGACGCCGGCGCCCTTGAGGATGTCCAGCGGGTCCTGGGCGGTCCCGCTGGAGTCGTAGTACTTGGCACCGAGGTCGATCGCGCGCTGCGCGGACGAGACGTCGGCGCCGAGCATGGTGAGCGAGTTCGCGGCGGCGGCGTCGGTGGGGGTGAGCATCGCCGCCGGCAGGGCGACTGCGGCCAGCAGCAAGGCGGCCTTCACTATGCGGCCCGGGATTTTCACGGGGTACCCGACCTCCTTGGGTCGACTGACATGCGCATGCGGGTTGGTTCTGAGAACGTTCACAGTAAGAGAGGTAACAGGCGCTGTAAATATGTGTGTCGGTTGTATTTCCCGCAGTTGGTGGGCACGTTCATCGCGTGAAGGGAGTGGGAACGTACACAACTCATGCACATAGTGCACAGCGCGCAGTGGTACCGCGGTACTACGCCCGTCCCCGCAACGGCCCCTCGGTACGACGGGTTCGAGCCCCTCCGGCTCCTAGCGTTGCCGGTGGAAAGGCCCCGTGGGGGGCGGCGGCACGTGAGCGTGAGGGAAACCGATGATCGAGGCACACCAACTGACGAAGCGGTACGGGGAGAAGACGGCGGTCGACCGGCTGGACTTCGTCGTCCGGCCCGGCACGGTCACCGGCTTCCTGGGTCCGAACGGCGCCGGGAAGTCCACCACGATGCGCATGATCGTCGGCCTGGACGCGCCCACCAGCGGCACCGTCACGGTCAACGGCAAGCCCTACGCCGCCCACGGCGCACCGCTCCAGGAGGTCGGCGCGCTCCTGGAGGCTAAGTCGATCCACCCGGGCCGCTCCGCCTTCGACCACCTGATGGCGCAGGCCCACACCCACGGCATCCCGCGCCGCCGGGTCGACGAGGTCATCGAGCTGACCGGGCTCCAGTCGGTCGCCAAGAAGCGGGCCGGGGCCTTCTCCCTCGGCATGGGCCAACGGCTCGGCATCGCCGCCGCGTTGCTCGGCGACCCGGCGACCGTCATGCTCGACGAACCCGTCAACGGCCTCGACCCCGAAGGCGTGTTGTGGATCCGCAACCTGCTGACCGGGCTCGCCGCGGACGGTCGTACCGTCTTCGTCTCCTCGCACCTGATGAGTGAAATGGCCCTGGTCGCCGACCACTTGATCATCGTCGGGCGGGGGCGGCTGCTGGCCGACACCACCGTTCAGGACCTGGTCCGGCATGCCGGAGGCGACACCGTCACCGTCGCCTCCGAGCAACCGGCCAAGCTGCGCGAGGTCCTCGCCGGTCCCGGTGTCGAGATCACCGGCGAGGTCGGCTCCGAGGAACTGCACGTCACCGGGGTGAGCGCGCGGGACATCGGCCGCAGGGCCGCCGAGCACGGCATCCCGCTCTTCGAACTCAGCGCGCGCACCGTCTCGTTGGAGCAGGCGTTCATGGACCTGACCCGGGACGCCGTCGAGTACCACGGCTCCACCACCGTCGAGACCACCGGGAGGGCCGCGTGAGCACCGTCACCGCGACCGACACCGCCGCACCCGCAGTCGTACGACAGGCCCGTCCGCCGTACAAGGTCACCGGGCGCCGGGTGCTGCGCTCCGAGTGGGCCAAGCTGTGGTCCCTGCGCTCCACCTGGATCACCCTGGGCCTGGGCCTGCTGTTCCTGATCGCGTTCGGCCTGATCGCCGCCGCGCACTACAAGTCCTCCTACGACGGCGGGCACTTGAGGCCCGACGACGCCAACTCCACCGCGCTCGACATCTCCCTGTTCGGCACGAACTTCGCGCAGCTCGCGCTCGGTGTGCTGGGCGTCCTGGTCACCGCCGGCGAGTACTCGACCGGCATGATCCGCTCCACGCTGGCCGCCGTACCGCGCCGCCTGCCCGTGCTGTGGTCCAAGGCCCTGGTGTTCGGTGTGGTCGCGCTCGGGGTCTCCCTCGTCGGGGTGTTCGTCGCGTTCCCGATCGTCAGCGGCATCGTCTCCGGCACGCCCGCGGCCCTCTCCTTCTCCCACTCCGGAGTCGTCCGCAGCCTGCTCGGCGCCGGTCTCTACCTCGGCCTGGTCGGCGTGATCGGCACCGCGCTGGGCGCGTGGCTCCGCTCGGTCGCCGGCGGCATCTCGGTGCTGGTCGCCTCGCTGATGCTGGTGCCCGGACTGATCGAGTTGCTGCCCAGCTCCTGGCAGGACGACATCAGCCCGTATCTGCCGAGCAACGCGGGCCAGGCTATGTTCGCGCTGACCCACGACTCGACGACCCTCTCGCCCGGCGCCGGACTCCTCGTCTTCCTCGCCTGGACGGCGCTCGCGCTGGGCGGGGCCGCCCACCGACTGCTGAAGACCGACGCCTGAGCCGATTCCCCCCACGGCCACGGCGCGGCATCCGGCCTGTTCACAGGCGGGGTGCCGCGCCGGTGGTTCGCGCGGGGCGGCCCCACAATGGACAGGTGACCCCCATGAACCCGGACCAGTGACACCGATGAGCCCCGACGACCCCGCCCATGTGCTGTTCGCGGAGACGGACCTGCCGTGGAGCCACCCCGTGGCCGGCCGGCTGTCCCGGTTCGGCCGGCGGATCAAGCAGGGCGACCGGCGGCACCCCTGGGTGCTGGACACGGCTCTGACCGTCCTGGTCCTGCTGATGTTCTGCCTGCCGGACCTGCTGGACGACGACGACGGCCGGCGGCGCGGCTTCGACAACAGCTTCATCCACCTGCCCTGGCCGGTGACCATCGCCCTTCAGCTCGGCCTGGTGCTGCCCCTGCTGTGGCGGCGCCGCCGACCCACCCTGGCCTTCGCGCTGATCGCCGCCGTCTTCTTCGTCCAGGCGGCGCTGGGGGTCTGGCTGCGCGCCGACGTCGCCCTGCTGATCTCCCTCTACAGCCTGGTCCTGCACGGGCAGTTGCGGCGGCTGCCCGCCGCCTGCGCGGTCACCCTCGCCGCCCTGGGTCTCTTCGCGCTGCGGCTGCCGTCCGAAGTGCCGGTCCTGGACGCGCTGTTCGTCCTGTTCAGCACCATCACCGCGGCCGTCGCCCTCGGCTTCGTCGTCCGTATCCGGCGCGCCCAGCTCGCCGTACTGCGCGACCGCGCGGCCCGGCTGGAGATCGAGCGCGACCAGCGCAGCAAACTGGCCGCCGCCGCCGAACGCACACGCGTGGCACGGGAGATGCACGACATCATCGGCCACAACCTCTCCGTCATCATCACCCTCGCCGACGGCGGCGCCTACGCCACCGACCTCGCCCCCGAACGCGGCAAGCAGGCCCTGCTCCTCATCGGCGACACCGGCCGCCAGGCGCTCGGTGAACTCCGGCGCATGCTGGGCGTGTTGAGGGTGCAGACCGCCACCCCCGACGCCCCCGAACTCAGCCCGCAGCCCGGCATCGCCGACCTCGACGCCCTGTGCGCCCGGATCCGCGCGGCCGGCCCCCAGGTCGTCTACCGCACCGGCGGCGACCCGGCCGCCCTGGACCGCGGGGTCCAGCTGACCGTGTACCGCATCGTGCAGGAGGCCCTCACCAACGCCCTCAAGCACGCGGGCCACGACACCCGCGTCGAACTGGCGGTGAACGTCGAGAACGCCCGGGTGCGCATCGACTGCCACGACACCGGCCCGGCCGGGACCGCCACCGGACCCGCACCGAGCCACGACGAAGGACACGGACTCGCCGGCATGAGAGAACGCGCGGCCCTCTACCACGGCACCGTCACCGCGGGCCCCGCCCCCGGCGGCGGCTGGACGGTTCGGGCCACCCTCGACCTCACCCCGCTCGACGTGATCGGGGGAGCGGCATGACGACCGTGCTCATCGTGGACGACCAGCCCCTCCAACGCCTGGGATTCCGCATGCTGCTGGAGGCCAACCCCGACACCGAGGTGGTCGGCGAGGCCGGGCACGGCGGCGAGGCGGTGCGGATGGCGGCCGAACTGCGGCCCGACGTGATCCTGATGGACGTACGGATGCCCGGCATGGACGGCATCGAGGCCACCCGCCGGGTCGTCGCGGCCGGCGACCGCTCCCGCGTCCTCATCCTGACCACCTTCGACCTCGACGAGTACGCCCACGAGGCGCTGCGCGCGGGAGCCAGCGGCTTCCTCCTCAAGGATGCCCATCCCGAGGAACTCCTCGCCGGCATCCGCGCGGTGGCCTCCGGCGACGCGGTCATCGCCCCCGCCCTCACCCGCCGGCTGCTGGACGCCTACGCCCAGCACCTGCCGAAACACTCACCGGAAGGCCCCGAGGCGGAGCCCGCGACGGACGACCCCCGCATCCGCTCCCTGACCGAACGCGAACGCGAGATCCTCGTCGCCATGGGCAGAGGCTGGACCAACGGCGAGATCGCCGAGCGCCTCTTCCTCTCCGAGTCCACGGTGAAGACCCATGTCGGCCGCGTCCTGGCGAAGGTCGGCGCCCGCGACCGCATCCAGGCGGTGATCCTGGCCTACGACCTCGGCCTGGCCCGCCCCAACTCCCCCGAGCAGGAGAGCACCTGAGGCCTGCCGGACGACCCACCGGTTGCCCGCCGCCCCGCGAACCCCCTGCTCACACCGGGTTTCCCAGCC
>NZ_JAENRY010000421.1 GCF_016612545.1 Streptomyces sp. MBT65
CGCTCGGGGCGACCGTGGTCGGTGGGGCCGGGGTCGCGCGGGCTGCCGGGAAGGCGGTGGGCGGGCTGAAGGTGGGGGTCGGGAAGGCCGCCTTCACGCCCGGCGCCTCGCTGTTGCCGTTGGACGGCTTCACGGCCGTGCACGACGACCTCCATGTGCGGGTCCTGCTCGTGGAGTCCGGGTCCCGGCGTATCGCGCTGGCCGTGCTGGATCTGACCTCGATCAGCGCGGAGGCGATCGCGTCGATGCGGACCGCGATCACCGCGGCCAGCGGTGTCGCCGCCGCGGACATCATGGTCACCGTCACGCACTGCTTCTCCGCGCCGCATGTGCAGGCGAGTTCGTCCTCGGCGGGGGCGGCCGCGTATGTGCGGAGCATCGTCGCCGCCACCAAGAGCGCGGTCGCCGATGCCGTCGGGAGTCTGCGGGACGCCCAAGTCGGCTACGGCAGTGGGAAGTCCGACGTCAACGTCAACCGCAACGTCCTCACCGCCGACGGCTACTGGCTCGGTGTGAATGAGCAACTGCCGTCCGACCACGGCGTGTACGTCGCCCGCTTCGACGACCTCGACGGCAACCCGATCGCCGTGCTGGCCAACTACAACGTGCAGTCCTGTGTGATGCAGGACTCGGTCATGGCCGACGGCACCCTGCCGATCACCGCCGACCTCGCGGGGGCGGCCGTCGCGCATGTCGAGACGCAGTACCCCGGTGCCGTCGGCTTCTGGCTGGTCGGGGCGTGCGGGGACCAGTTCCCGGCGTATCGCGCGAAGCGGTACACGATCGACAAGGACAAGGGCTGGACCTACGGCGTCGATCTGCACGACGCCGGGTTCGCGCTGCTGACCGCGCAGGGCGAGCGGCTCGGGAACGAGATCGTGCGGGTGGCCGAGGGGATCCGAAAGTACGAGAGCGGCAAGGGAGTTGTGGTGCGGCTGGTCACCGACGGCATCACCACGACGCAGGTCCAGGGGCCGCAGGCAAGCGCGCCCACCAAGACCGTCACCTTCACCCCGACCGGCACCGCGCAGGTGCCGATCTGGGTCTTCCAGGTCGGCAAGGGCGTCTTCGCGGGTGTGGAACCGGAGTTGTCCACGACCACCGCGAACGCGATCCGCGAGAACTCGTCGTTCTCCAGCACGTTCGTCATGTCGATGTTCGAGGGCGGCGCCAAGAACATGCCCGACCAGTGGAATTTCGACCACGTCACCTACGAGGCGGTCGACGGCTTCTACATCCGGGGCACCGCGGAAAAGGCGGCCGGCCGCATCGGGCGCATTGTCCGGTCCCTGAACTGAGGCGCGGGGACGCCTATTTGTTCGGCGCGTGCGTCACCGCGTAGATCATCACGAAGGCGACGATGTGGATGCCGAAGAGGAAGTAGCCGAGGAAGTACCAGACTTTGCGTTCGTTTCTGGTCTCCTCGGCCAAGCGGCGTTTGTCCAGGGCCTCTTGGGAGTTGTCCGGGGCGCCCTCGGGGTCGGGCATCACAGCTCCCGGTGGACCTTCGTGTTGGAGGCCTGGGCGCGGGGGCGGACCACGAGGAGGTCGATGTTGACGTGGCTGGGGCGGGTGACCGCCCAGGTGATGGTGTCGGCCACGTCGTCGGCGGTGAGGGGCTCGGCGACGCCCGCGTAGACCTTCGCCGCCTTCTCCGCGTCGCCGCCGAACCGGGTCAGCGCGAACTCGTCCGTCCTGACCATGCCGGGCGCGACCTCGATGACCCGGACCGGTGTGCCGACGATCTCCAGTCGGAGTGTCTCGGCCAGGACGTGGGCGCCGTGCTTCGCGGCGACATAGCCCGCGCCGCCCTCGTACGTGCCGTGGCCCGCGGTGGAGGAGACGACCACGACCGTGCCGTCGCCGCTCGCGGTGAGGGCGGGGAGCAGGGCCTGGGTGATGTTCAGGGTGCCGAGGACGTTCGTCTCGTACATCGTGCGCCAGTCGGCGGGGTCGCCGGTCGCGACGGGGTCGGCGCCGAGCGCGCCGCCCGCGTTGTTGATCAGCACGCCGATCGTTTTGAAGGCGGTCGCGAACTCGTCGACGGCGGCGCGGTCGGTGACGTCGAGTTCGTACGCCGTCGCCTGGTGGCCCGCCTTGTTGATCTCCTCGGCGAGCGCCTCGATGCGGTCCTTGCGGCGGGCGGTGAGGACGACGCGGTAACCGGCCGCGGCGAGATGCCGGGCCGTGGCCCCGCCGATTCCACCGCTCGCCCCGGTGACGACCGCGATACGGGAGGCGGCGGAAGGTGCGGCGGTGGCCATGGGCTGCTCCTGGGGGCGGATCGCGGGGATCGTACGGACGACTCCCTCCAGGATAGGGGGGCTCAGTTTCCGCGCGGTGCCCACATGATCACGGCCATTCCGGCCAGGCAGACCAGGGCGCCCGCGATGTCCCAGCGGTCGGGCCGGTAGCCGTCCGCGACCGCGCCCCAGGCCAGTGAACCGGCGACGAAGATCCCGCCGTAGGCCGCGAGGATGCGGCCGAAGTGGGCGTCGGGCTGGAAGGTGGCGACGAAGCCGTAGGCGCCCAGGGCCATGATCCCGCCGGCGATCCACAGCCAGCCGCGGTGTTCGCGCACCCCCTGCCAGACCAGCCAGGCGCCGCCGATCTCGAAGACGGCGGCGACGACGAAGAGGGCGGCGGAGCGGAGAACGAGCATGGCCGCCATCCCATCACGCGGGCTGTCACCTGATGGACGGCGCCTGTCGTGCGCTCGGCGTGGGATACATCCGTACGACCGCAGCGGTGGTGCACGGGCGTACAGAGGAGTGGATGGCGGATGGACGGCAGCATGCGGGTGGTACGGGTCGGCGTCGTGGCGGGTGCCGTGCTCGCGGTGATGGGCGCGGCCCCGGGTGTGCCGGCCCCGGAGGCGGATCTCGCCTATCACGGGTCCGCCGTCATGACCGCGGGCCGTGTCGACGTGCGGCTCACCCCGCGCAACCACGGGCCGTCGGCGGTGCCCGACGCGACCGTACGGCTGCGCTGGTCGAAGCCGCTCGCGGACCGGCAGACGCTGCCGGAGGGGTGTGCGCGGTCGGGGGAGCGGGTGGTGGTGTGCCGGACGGGGGCGCTGGCCGCGGACGAGGCGGGCGAGCGGATCGAGGTGCGGGTACGGCTGCGGGACGCGTCCTCCGAGGTGCTGCTGGAGCTGGACACGGTGTGGGGCGGCGGCGCGGTGGACGGGAACCGGGCCAACGACCAGCAGCGGGTGCTGGTCCTGGACACCGGTGACACCTACTACTTCTGAGCCACACCCGCGGTACCCCGGAGCCGCGCTCCCGGCCGCGTCGTACGATCTCGATCTCCGTACGGGGCACCCGGCACGTACGGCACCGGCGACGAAGGGTACGACATGTCCGGGAACGCGCGGGCGCGGCTGCTGGACGAGTTGTCCTCCGTATCGCGGCGGTACATGGCGTCGTACGCCCTGTTCAACGAGGCCGTCGCCGACCGGCTCGGGCTGCACCCCACCGATCTGCAGTGTCTGAACCTGCTCACGCTGGAGGACGGGCCCGTGACCACGGGCCGGGTCGCCGAGCTGACCGGGCTGACGACCGGGTCGGCGACGCGGCTGGTGGACCGGCTGGAGCGGGCGGGGTACGTCGTCCGGGAGCGGGACGCGGAGGACCGGCGGCGGGTGCTGGTGGCGACCGTCCCGGAGAAGATCGCCGAGTTCGGGCGGATGTGGAACCGGCTGGGCGGCGGCTGGTTCACCCTCTTCGACGAGCTGGGCGACGCCGAACTCGCCGTCATCGTCGGGCACATGAGGCGGACGGTGGAGTTCAGCGGCCGGCAGATCGCGCGGTTGCGGGCGGGGGAGGTCTAGCGCCGGGTGCCCTGTCCGGGCGGGCCCCTGGAGAGCCCCGGAAGACCCCGGGAGGGCCCCGGGGGCAGTCCGCTCAACGGAACTCGGCGTGACACTCCGGTGGCGGCGCAGCACGCTGCTCACCGCGGAACGGCGGACGGCGGCGGACGGGCCGAGCCGGGCGTCGCGGCATCGCTCCGGGCTGCCGTTCCGTAGGCGGCACAGGACGACACGACGAGTGCACGGGGGTGGACATGTCGGCCGTGAACGAAGACGAATCGCCGTTGTGTACGGGGCGTGACCTGGAACTCCGGGTGCTGGAGGAGGCGTTGGACCAGGCGTGCCAAGGGCGCGGCACGGCGGTCCTGGTGTCCGGCGAGGGCGGTATCGGGAAGTCGCGGCTGGTCCGGGAGGCCGTCGGTGCGGCGCGTGCGCGCGGGATGCGGGTCCTGGAGGGCCGGGCCACCTCGGTCGGCCCGGAGGTGCCGCTGCGGCCGCTGACCGAGGCGCTGGCCCGCCTCTTCCGCGACGGCGAGGGACCCGACGGCGGAACCCTCGGGTCCTATCGGGGCGTCCTGGGCCGGCTCGTGCCCGAGTACGCGGCACCCGGGCACGCGGCGCAGCCCGTTTCCCCCGCGCTGCTGGCCGAGTCGGTGCTGCGGCTGGTCTCCGCCGCCGGAGCCGGCCGGGGCGGCCTGCTCGTCCTGGAGGACCTGCACGACGCCGACCTGGCCACGACGGCCGTCGTGGAGTACCTGGCGGACAACATCGCCGAGCAGGGCACCGTGCTGCTCGCCACCTTCCGCTCCGACTCCGGTGCCCCCTGGGACCTGGCGCTCGCCCTGGCGCGGCGGCGCAGCGCGACCCTGCTGCGGCTGGACCGGCTGAGCCGCGAGGAGGTGGCGCGGCTGGCCGCGTGCCGGCTGGGCGTCGGCGTGGGCGACGTACCGCGGGAGGCCCTGGACCGGCTGTACCGGGACAGCGGAGGCAACCCGTTCATCGCCGAGGAGGTCCTGCGCACGATGGTCGACACCGGTGTGCTGGTGTCCGGTCCCGGGGGGTGCCGGCTGGTGGCCGACCTGCCGACGACGGTTCCGGCCGCGGTCGGGCACGACATCGCCCGGCGCGCGGCGGGCCTGGGGCCCGAGGGACTACGGCTGCTGTCGGCGGCGGCGGTCATCGGCGAACGGTTCCCGGTCTCGGTGCTCCGGCAGGCGCAGGGGCTGTCCGAGAGCCTGGTGTTCAGCCGGCTGCGGGCGGCCGTCACCGCGGGCCTGCTGACCGCGGACGGTCACTCGTCCGACTGGTACGCGTTCTGCGGACCGATGACCGCGCAGGCGCTGCTGAACCGGCTCACCCCGGCGGACCGGGCCGGGCTGGCGCGGCGGGCCGCGGAGGCGGTGGCCGAGCTGCATCCCGGGTTGCCGGGGCAGTGGTGCCGGTTCGCCGCCGACCTCACCTGTACGGCCGACGATCTGCCCGGCGGGGCACGGCTGTTGGCCGAGGAGGGCCGCCGGGCGCTGGCCGCGGGACGGGCCGAGTCGGCGGCCGATCTGCTGACGAGGGCCTGGGAACTGCTCGACGGCTGCGAGGACATGAAGCTGCGCGCAGACGTCCTGGACGAGCTGCTGTCCGCGCTGGTGGAATCGGGGCGGACCGACAGCGCCCGTCAACTCGCCGCCGCTCTGGACGAGTTGGGCGGACCGGGCGTGGACGCGGTCCGGGTGGCCGCGCTGCACACCCGGGTGGCCTGGATGTGCCAGGCCGACGGCCGCGAGGCGCACGGGCTGACCCATGTGGACGCCGCCCTCGCGGTGCTGGGACCGCAGGCCGAGGACCGGCACACCGCTCAAGTCGACGCCGTGGCCGCCCAGTTGGCGCTGGACGAGCCGGAGCGGGCCGAGCGGCTCGCCGTACGCGCGGTGCGCAAGGCCGAGCGGGCGGGGCTGCCCGCGACCGCCGGCCGGGCCTGGCGGGTGCGCGGTCTGCTGGCCCAGCAGCGCGGCTCCCGCGAGGCGGCCGCGTACTTCGCCCGTATGCAGGCGCTGGCCGACGCGCACGAACTGCCTTTGTGGCGGATGCACGCGCGACTGCACCTCGCCGGGCAGGAGTGGCTGGCGAGCGGCGAACGGACGGCGCTGACCCGGGTGCGCCGCCAGGCCCGGCACCTGGGCACCACGGCCGTCCGCACCACGGCGGACCTGCTGCTCGCGCTGGACCATGTGCTGCGCGGCGAGTACGCGGCGGCCGAGGACCTGATCACGGCGTACACGGACCGGGCCCGCCACCCCGGGCTGGCCGGGGGTGAGGCGGGGTGCCTGGCGGCGGTCCGGGCCGTCTGCGCCGCGCACCAGGGCAGACGTACGGCACCGGAACCGTCGCCGGACGGGTCCGGGAACCGGGGAGCCTCCCCCTGGGGACCGCTCACCCACGGCCTGGCCGGGGCGGTGTGCGCGCTGCTGGAGGAGGACCGGGACCGGGCCCGGGCGGACCTCGCGCGGGCGGCCGCCGAGGACACCGTGCGGCCCGCGCCGTTTCCGCTGGCCGGACAGTACGGGCTGGCCCTGCTCCTGGAGGTGCTCGCCTCGGCGGCGTCGACCTCCTCGTACCGCGCCCGGTCGGCCTCCCCGGCGAGCACCTCCAGGAGCAGGGC
>NZ_JAENRY010000422.1 GCF_016612545.1 Streptomyces sp. MBT65
CCTCTCGGGCTTTCCTCCGGGCTTTTCCCTTCGGTCTTGCGTTTCCGACTCTATCAGACCGTTTCCGGTCCCGATTTCCTCGGTGCTTTCCAGGTTTCCGCTTCCGCGTTTCCCTTTCCGGCGGTTCCGACTCTACCAGATCCTTTCGGGCCTGATTCCCAGTCAGAGTGGGCTGCCTTCCCGGCCCTTGGGCCGTTCCGACGAGTGAGACTTTAGCGGATTCCTGAGTCCCGAGCGAATCGGGGGGTGCGTCCTTTCGAACGCGGATTCCTCATTTCGCAAATACGCATGCCAAAAAACGCGACGACGGATCGTCGATTCTTTGTAGGTACCTGCGGAATGGCTGTCCGGGGACCGACCGGGGTCGGCGCTCACGTCGGACAACTCGGAGAACACTACGTACGTGGTCGAGGCGTGTCAACTCCACTCCGGAGAGCACTGCGGAGGCGTACGCTCTGTCATGTGACCACACATACGTGCACCCAACAGTGGTGGGCCGCCTGACGGCGGCCGTACACACGTATGTACTCAACGGCCGCCGCATCGGCGGCCGTTCGTGTTTCTCCCTCCAGAGGGTCGGCCGGGGTGCGGCGGTCTCTATCAGGAGGTGGAGAGATGACACGGGTCTTCAGTGGGGTCAAGCCGACCGGGCACCTGACGCTGGGGAACTATCTGGGCGCCATCCGTCGGTGGGTCGACGTGGATCAGCGGCAGAGCGACGCCCTGTTCTGCGTGGTCGACCTGCATGCGCTGACCGTGGACCACGATCCGGCACGGGTGCGCAGGCTCACTCGGCAGGCGGCGACATTGTTGCTGGCGGCCGGGCTGGATCCCGGGCTGTGCACCGTGTTCGTACAGAGTCATGTGGACGAACACACGCGGCTGTCGTACGTCATGGAGTGTGTGGCCACTGACGGTGAAATGCGGCGGATGGTCCAGTACAAGGAGAAGGCCGCGCGTGAGCGGGAGCGCGGTGGGAGTGTGCGGCTGTCGTTGCTGACGTATCCCGTGCTGATGGCAGCGGACATCCTGGCGTACGGGACCGACGAGGTGCCGGTCGGGGACGACCAGACGCAGCATGTGGAGCTGGCGCGGGATCTGGCGGTGCGGTTCAACCAGCGGTACGGACATACGTTCGTGGTGCCTCGGGCCACGCGGCCGGGGGTGGCGGCGCGAGTGATGAATCTGCAGGAGCCGACTTCGAAGATGGGGAAGTCCGACGACTCCGGGCCGGGGATCGTCTATCTGCTGGACGAGCCGGACGTCGTACGGAAGAAGGTCATGCGGGCCGTGACCGACAGTGGGGCAGAGGTCGTCTACGACCGGGAGGCTCGGCCGGGGGTGGCCAATCTGCTGGAGATCCTGGCCGCTTGCGCAGGTGGGAACCCCGAGGACTTGAGCGGTGTATATGAGTCGTACGGAGCGTTGAAGAAGGACACCGCGGACGCTGTGGTCGAACTGCTCAGGCCGGTGCAGGAGCGGCACAAGGCGTTGTGCGCGGATCCCGCTTATGTGGAGGGGGTGTTGCGGGATGGGGCGGAGAAGGCGAGAGCGATGGCGAAGCCGATGGTCGATACCGCGTATCGGGCCATCGGGCTTCTGCCTGCGTAGTCCTACGGCCTTCCGGCCGTTCTAGCTGTTTCCGGAGGCCAGTTCGCGGCTGCGGTCGCGGGCTGCCTCCAGGGCGGCGATGAGTGCGGCGCGTACGCCGTGGTTCTCGAGTTCGCGGATGGCGTTGATCGTCGTGCCGGCGGGCGAGGTGACGTTCTCGCGGAGCTTGACCGGGTGTTCGCCGCTGTCGCGGAGCATGACGGCGGCGCCGATCGCGGACTGGACGATGAGGTCGTGGGCCTTGTCGCGCGGGAGGCCCAGCAGGATGCCCGCGTCCGTCATGGCTTCGACCAGGTAGAAGAAGTACGCCGGGCCGGAGCCGGAGAGGGCGGTGCAGGCGTCCTGCTGGGACTCGGGGACGCGGAGTGTCTTGCCGACGGCGCCGAAGATCTCGTCGGCGTGCGCGAGGTGGGCCTCGGTGGCATGGCTGCCGGCGGAGATGACGGACATGGCCTCGTCGACGAGGGCGGGGGTGTTCGTCATGACCCGGACCACCGGGGTGCCGGTGGCCAGGCGCTCCTCGAAGAACGAGGTGGGGATGCCCGCCGCGCCGCTGATGATCAGGCGGTCGGCGGGGACGTGCGGGGCGAGTTCGTCGAGGAGGGTGCCCATGTCCTGCGGCTTGACCGTGAGGATCAGGGTGTCGGCACTCTTCGCGGCCTCGGAGTTGGTGACCGGGGTGACTCCGTGGCGGGCGCGGAGTTCCTCGGCACGCTCGGGGCGGCGGGCGGTGACCAGGAGGTCGGCCGGGGCCCAGCCCGCTCGGATCATTCCGCTGAGCAGGGCTTCGCCGATCTTGCCGGTGCCGAGGACTGCGACTTTCTGGGTCATGGGGTCATCCTCGCACCGGTGGTGCGCCCTTGAGACGGCTGTCCGGCTGGCGGAACAACACCTCCGGGTGACCACCTCTATGCCGTGCGCCTCCTGAGGGTGGCCGCGCCCAGGCACAGCACCAGCAGGGCGCAGCCGGCCACGATCAGGGCGTCGCGTACGAAGGTGGCGGTCATGTCGGTGTGCTTGAGGACCTCGTTCATGCCGTCGACGGCGTACGACATGGGCAGCACGTCGGAGAGGGCCTCCAGAGCGGGGTGCATCTCGGAGCGGGGAGTGAAGAGGCCGCAGAGGAGGAGTTGGGGGAAGATCACCGCCGGCATGAACTGGACGGCCTGGAATTCGGAGGCCGCGAAGGCCGAGACGAAGAGGCCGAGGGCCGTGCCGAGCAGGGCGTCGAGGAGGGCGACCAGGAGCAGGAGCCAGGGGCTGCCGGTGACGTCGAGGCCGAGGAACCAGACGGCGAGGCCGGTCGCCAGGGCGGACTGGATGATCGCGAGGAAGCCGAAGGCGAGGGCGTAGCCGGCGATCAGGTCGCCCTTGCCGAGCGGCATGGCGAGGAGGCGTTCGAGGGTGCCCGAGGTGCGTTCGCGCAGGGTGGCGATGGACGTGACCAGGAACATCGTGATGAGGGGGAAGATGCCGAGGAGTGAGGCGCCGATGCTGTCGAAGGTGCGCGGGCTGCCGTCGAAGACGTAGCGCAGCAGGACGAGCATCACGCACGGGATGAGGATCAGCAGCGCGATCGTGCGGGGGTCGTGGCGGAGCTGGCGCAGGACCCGGGCGGCGGTCGCGGTGGTGCGGGCGGCGCTGAGGGCGCTGGTGGGTGCGGGCGCGCTGCGTGTCGTGTCGACCGCGGTGGTGGGGGGTGTCGTGCTCATCGGGTCGTCTCCTTCTGGCGGGCGGTGGCTACGGCCTCGTCGACCAGGTGGAGGAAGGCCTCCTCGACCGTGTCGGAGCCGGTGTCGGCGCGGAGGGCGTCAGGGGTGTCGTCGGCGAGGATCTCGCCCTCGCGCATCAGGAGGAGGCGGTGGCAGCGCTCGGCCTCGTCCATGACGTGGGAGGAGATGAGGAGGGTGGCGCCGCGGGCGGCGGCGATGTCGTGGAAGAGGGCCCACAGGTCGCGGCGGAGGACGGGGTCCAGGCCGACGGTGGGTTCGTCCAGGACGAGGAGTTCGGGGGTGCCGAGGAGTGCCACGGCCAGGGAGACGCGGCTGCGTTGGCCGCCGGAGAGGTTGCCGGCGAGGGCGTCGGCGTGGGTGGTGAGGTCCACGTCCGTGATCGCGCGGGTGACGTCGTCGTGGCGGCGGGTGGTGGCGGCGCGGCCCGGGTCGAGGATCGCGGCGAAGTAGTCGAGGTTCTGACGGACCGTCAAGTCGTCGTAGACGGAGGGGGCTTGGGTGACGTAGCCGATGCGGGTGCGGAGGGTGGGGTGGCCTGCGGGGCGGCCGAGGACGTTGAGGGTGCCGGTGACCTTGGCCTGGGTGCCGACGATCGAGCGCATGAGGGTCGACTTGCCGCAGCCGGAGGGGCCGAGGAGGCCGGTGATCTGGCCTCGCGGGACGGTGAAGTCGAGGGCGTGCAGGACGGTTCGGGGGCCGCGGGCGACGGTGAGGGCTTCGGCCTGGACGGCGGGGGCGGGGTCCGTGCCGGGTGAGGTGTCCGGCGATCCGGATGGACCGGGAAGGTAATTCATCATGTGATGAATAATGCTCCCGCGGGGCGGGGTCGTCAAGCGGGTTCGGGGGTGATGTCGTCGAGTGGGGGCGGCGGTGCCGTTGGGCATGTTCGGGCGGGTTCGCGCGGGTTCGGTGGTGCCGTCGGACGCGTTCGGGCGGGTTCGGCGGTGTCGCCCGGTCGGTGTGCGGGTGGGTTCGGCGGTGGCGGCCGGTCGGTGTGCGGGCGGTGGCGGCCGGTCGGTGTGCGGGACGGCGCAGGCGCGTGGCGGCGTGATCGGAGTGGGGGGCTCCGGTATGGACGCCTCCGTGTTCACGGGGTGGGCACATCAATCGGGTGCGCGGCCAACTCCCTTTCCCGACAATGGATTTCAGTTCGCCGTGCCCTCCCCCGGTGTGGCGCCCACGCATCTCCTGTCTGGCTCTGTCCTGTCTTCGGAGGTGCCGTTGTCATGAGTGTCATGCGAGTCGTGTGTGTCGTGCGTCGTGGTGTGAGCAAGGCCGATCTGTTCGCTTCTCTGGTCGTCTTTCTCGTCGCGCTTCCGTTGTGTGTGGGCGTGGCGATCGCGTCCGGGGTGCCGGCCGAGTTGGGGCTGGTCACCGGGATCGTCGGCGGGCTCGTCGTCGGGGCGTTGCCCGGTAGCGGCCTTCAGGTGAGCGGGCCGGCCGCCGGGCTGAGCGTGCTCGTGTACGAGGCGGTGCGGGCGTACGGGATCGAGGCGCTCGGGGTGCTGGTGTTCGCGGCCGGGGTGGTGCAGTTGGGGCTCGGGGTGCTGCGGCTGGGGCGGTGGTTCCGGGCCGTGTCGGCGGCCGTGGTGCAGGGGATGCTCGCCGGGATCGGGCTGGTGCTGGTCGCCGGGCAGGTGTATGCGCTCGGTGATGTGGCCGCGCCGGCGGACGGGCTCGGGAAGCTCGCCGGGCTGGTGTCGTTGCCGGGGCTGGTGGATCCGGTGGCGTTGTCAGTGGGCGGTGCCACCATTGCCGTACTGCTGCTGTGGCCTCGGTGGCGGCGGGGGGCTCGGTTGGTGCCGGCGCCGTTGGTGGCGGTGGGGCTGGCTGCCGCGGTGACCGGGGTGTTCGACCTGTCGGTGCGGCGGGTGGAGGTGCGGGGGCTGGTCGGTGCCGTGCGGGTGCCGGAGTGGGGGGATTTCGGGCGGCTGACGGAAGTGGGGGTGATCGGGACGGTCGTCGCGTTCGCGTTGATGGCGTCGGCGGAGTCGTTGTTCAGCGCGGCGGCGGTGGACCGGCTGCACCGGGGGCCGCGGACGGACTACGACCGGGAGTTGATCGCGCAGGGCGCGGGGAACGCGGTGTGCGGGGTGCTCGGGGCGTTGCCGATGACCGCGGTGATCGTGC
>NZ_JAENRY010000423.1 GCF_016612545.1 Streptomyces sp. MBT65
GTCCCGGACGCGGGCGCCGGGACCCCGCTGAACTGGTTCGCCGTGCTGGTGCCGGTGACGGCCGGGGTGACGGCGGGGTGGTTCGTGGCGCGGGTCGCGGTGGGTCAACGGGGCGACGGCGGGGGCGAGTTGACGGAGGAGCGGAGGCGGAGGGCGGTCGGCGCCGGGCTCCGTCAACAGTCGACGTCGGCCCCCGCGGCCCAGGCTCCTTGGGCGCAAGGCCGCACCGCCGCCACCGCGTTGCTCGCCGCCGCCCTGTGTGCCGTAGCGCTGGCCCTGTTCGCGGAGTTGTCCGGCGGGCCCCTCGGGGGTGCCGCGCTCGCGCGGTTCGGGCCGGTGTGGTGGCAGACCGGGGGAGCGGCGCTGGGGTGGATCGCGGTGGTCGCGGTGCCCACGGCGGTGGGGCTGCGGGCGTGGCGGCTGCGGGAGCGGCGGGTGCCGGCGCCGACGATCGGGAAGCCGCGGGAGGGGGAGGCACTGCCCGAGGTGACGGGATCCTGGTTCCGGAAGTCGTTCACGGTCGGCCGGAGTTGGTTCACCCGCAAACCGAAGGCCGAGCAACCGGTGCCTGTGCCTGTGCCTGTGCCTGCGCCCGTACCCGTACCGGTCCAGGCCCCCGTCGACCAGCCGTACATCGCCTACGACCACGACCCGACGTTCGACCCGCCCTCACTCACCCCCTGGTACGACGACGCCTCCCGCGAGGCCCGTTGGGCGGCCCTGCGGGAGGCGTCCACGCCGCCGGAGCAACCGGAGGAACCCGGTGAGCCGGAGCTGAACTGATCGACGGCGTCCGTCAGTTGGCGGTGCCGAGGATGCCCCGCAGATCCTTCGGCAACAGCTGGTTGCAGGACTGCTTGGCCTCGTTGGTGAGGGCGTCGTTCGTGCAGGTGTAGAAGTCGCTGTAGGCGAGCTGGGAGACGAACATCGCGGCGACCAGGGCGATGGCCAGGGACGCGGTGACCAGGCCGCTCACCGCCGCCGTCGTCTGGGGGCGGGCCTGGGTCTCGGGCGTGGCCGGGGTGTCCGGGTCGCCGGGGCGGGGCTTGGCGCGCAGGGCGCTGCCGCCCCAGTAGAGGGCCAGCGCGCCCAGCAGCAGGGCCACGTACGGCCAGCTGAAGAGGGCGAAGAAGAAGGCCCACATGCCGCTCAGCAGGGCGTAACGGGCGCGGCGCTGGGCCGGGTCCGTCGGGTCCCAGCGCATGCCGCCCTGGCCGGGGCCGCCGCCAGGACCCTCGGGGCCGCCCTGTCCGCCGGGCCCGCCGGTGCCACCGGGCCGGTCACCGAAGCCGCCCTGGGAACGCCCGGGCTGCTGGTCGCTCCACTGACTGCCCCAGGGCGAACGACCGCCGTCACCCTGAGGGGCGTCGCCGCCGCCGTCGCGACCCTCCGGGCGCCGCGGCTGCCACGGGCGGTCCGGGGTGCCCTCGGGGGGCGGCGCGAACGGGTTGTCGTCCTGCCCCGCACCGCTCTTTTCCTCCGCGGGCGCGTCGGGCGGCGACGAGGGCCGCTCCCGGAGCAGCACCGACTGCGGCGGGAACGTGAGAAGTCGCAGACTGCGGTCCGGCATCAAATGAGCGTCTTCCCCTTGGTGGATGTTCTTGGCGGATGTGCTGGATGGATACGTCTCTCCGAACATGAGCTGTACTTCGTGAACGCCTCGCACGACAACGGCGTTCCCGAACCCGCTCTCCCCAGACGCTACCTTCCGGCCACGCCCCCGTCCCGTGGGGGCTGTCCGGTGTGCCGGTATCGTTGCTGACGGTCGGCCGCTTCGTAGACTTCCCCGTATCCCGGGGCGCGAAGCATTCGTATGAACGCACGAGCGGACGTACGAGTGGACGCACGAGTCGGCCGTAGAACGAGAAGTCGCCCCCCCGAGAAAGGGCCCCGCCGTGGCCGCCAAGCCCGTGGCCAAGCGCCTCGTCGTGCTGGTCTCCGGATCCGGTACGAATCTGCAGGCGCTCCTCGACGCCGTCGAGACCGTCGGCAGCGAGTCGTACGGAGCCGAGATCGTGGCCGTGGGCGCGGACCGCGAGGGCATCGAGGGCCTGGCCCGCGCCGAGCGCGCCGGGCTGCCCACCTACGTGTGCAAGGTGAAGGACTTCGCGACCCGCGAGGAGTGGGACGCGGCCCTGGCGGCGGCGACCGCCGCGTACGAGCCCGACCTGATCGTGTCGGCCGGGTTCATGAAGATCGTGGGCAAGGAGTTCCTCGCCCTCTTCGGCGGCCGGGTCGTGAACACGCACCCCGCCCTGCTGCCCAGTTTTCCCGGAGCCCACGGCGTACGCGACGCGCTCGCGTACGGCGCCCGGGTCACCGGCTGCACCGTCCACTTCGTCGACGACGGCGTCGACACCGGGCCGATCATCGCTCAGGGCGTGGTCGAGATCCGGGACGAGGACGACGAGAGCGCTCTGCACGAGCGCATCAAGGAAGTCGAGCGCACGCTGCTCGTCGATGTCGTGGGGCGGCTCGCCCGCAACGGCTATCGCATTGAGGGACGAAAGGTAGTTATCCAGTGACCGCCGAGAACATCGAGAGCGGCAAGCGGGCCATCCGTCGCGCGCTCGTCAGCGTCTACGACAAGACCGGCCTGGAGGAGCTGGCCCGCGGCCTGCACGAGGCGGGCGTGGAGCTCGTCTCCACGGGCTCCACCGCCGCCCGTATCGCCGCCGCCGGTGTCCCCGTCACCAAGGTCGAGGAGCTGACCGGCTTCCCCGAGTGCCTGGACGGCCGGGTCAAGACCCTGCACCCCAAGGTGCACGCCGGCATCCTCGCCGACCTGCGCCTGGAGAGCCACCGCCGGCAGCTCGACGAGCTGGGCGTGGCCCCCTTCGACCTCGTGGTCGTCAACCTCTACCCGTTCCGGGAGACGGTCGCCTCGGGCGCGTCCCCCGACGAGTGCGTCGAGCAGATCGACATCGGCGGCCCGTCGATGGTCCGCGCCGCCGCCAAGAACCACCCGTCGGTCGCGGTCGTCACCAGCCCGGCCCGCTACGCCGATGTCCTGAACGCCGTACAGACCGGCGGTTTCGACCTCAACACCCGTAAGCGGCTGGCCGCGGAGGCCTTCCAGCACACGGCGTCGTACGACGTGGCGGTGGCGAGCTGGTTCGCGTCGTCGTACGCGCCGGTCGACGAGTCGAGGTTCCCGGACTTCCTGGGCGCCACCTGGGAGCGCGAGAACACCCTGCGCTACGGCGAGAACCCGCACCAGCCGGCCGCGCTCTACGTCGACGGCAGTGGCGGCGGTCTGGCGCAGGCCGAGCAGTTGCACGGCAAGGAGATGTCGTACAACAACTACACGGACACGGACGCCGCGCGCCGGGCCGCGTACGACTACGCCGAGCCCTGTGTCGCGATCATCAAGCACGCCAACCCGTGCGGTATCGCGATCGGTTCGGATGTCGCCGAGGCGCACCGCAAGGCGCACGCGTGCGACCCGCTCTCCGCGTTCGGCGGGGTGATCGCGGTCAACCGGCCGGTGTCGAAGGAGCTGGCCGAGCAGGTCGCCGAGATCTTCACCGAGGTCATCGTCGCGCCCGGCTACGAGGACGGCGCGCTGGAGATCCTCGCCAAGAAGAAGAACATCCGGGTGCTGAAGGCCGCGGGCGGTCCGTCGAACGCGGTCGAGGTCAAGCCGATCGACGGGGGCGTCCTGCTCCAGGTCACCGACCGGCTCCAGGCCGACGGCGACGACCCGGCCAACTGGACGCTGGCGACGGGCGAGGCGCTCTCCGAGTCCGACCTGGCCGACCTCGCCTTCGCGTGGAAGGCCTGCCGCGCGGTGAAGTCCAACGCGATCCTGCTCGCCAAGGACGGCGCGTCGGTCGGCGTCGGCATGGGCCAGGTCAACCGGGTCGACTCCGCGAAGCTGGCCGTCGAGCGGGCGGGGGAGGAGCGGGCACGCGGTTCGTTCGCGGCCTCGGACGCGTTCTTCCCGTTCCCGGACGGCCTGGAGGTCCTCACCGACGCGGGCGTCAAGGCCGTGGTCCAGCCCGGCGGTTCGCTCCGCGACGAGCTGACGATCGAGGCGGCGAAGAAGGCGGGCGTCACGATGTACTTCACAGGGACGCGGCACTTCTTCCACTGACATCGGCGGGAGTTCCAGCGGGAGTCGAAACAGGGGCCGGGGCAGGCTCGGGCGGTGGCAGTTAGCACCACACCGTCTTGCCCTCCGGCCCCTGTTCCACGCCCCGGCGCGCCGCGACCGCACGGATGCCTACCAGGTCGTGAAAGCGAGCGTCATCGGATCGGGGCTCGTCTGGTTCACGTAGTAGCCGCTGCCCGTGTGCAGGAAGAACCGCCCGTCGTCGTACAGCATGGGCACCTTGACATCGGCGCTGATCAACGAGTGCAGCGTGCTGTTGAGCGACAGCTCGTCGGGCATCTCCATCAGCGTGGCGCTCTTGCCGGTGGCGGGGTCCAGGCGCAGGACCCGGGCGGGGCTGGTGGGTTCGGCCTTCTGCGCGGCGACGAGGGTCTTGCCGTCGGCGCGCACCGGAACGAGGGTCGAGTCGTCCGGGGCCGGGAAGCTGCGGATGGCCTTGCCGGTGGTCAGGTCGAAAGCGGTGATCCGGTTGCCCGCGGAGTAGTTGTGGGGGTCGCTGCCGAGGTAGGCGGTGTCGCCGCTCACGACCGTGGCGCCGCAGCCGCCGGCCTCACCGCACCCCGCGACGTAGTCGTCGCCGAGTTGGATGGTGGACTGCACCTTGCCCTCGTCGGAGACGGTGACCAACTGGTCGGCGTCCAGGCCGTCGTCGCTCTGGAGCAGGCCGAGCACGAGCGGCTCACTGGACACCAGCCAGGCGCCCCTGGCCTTCGGCACCTCGTACCGCCACGTCGCTTTGCCGGTGCCCGGATCGCGCTCGCCGATGCGGAACTTCATGCCGGCGGAGGTCTTGCAGTAGGACAGGGTGAGGAGTTTCTCACCGCCGAGGTGCTCCTCCTGGGTACAGCCGTCGGCCGGGGCGACCCACACGAAGGCGCCGGTGGAGGTGCCGTAGGCGGCGGACCCGCCGGGCCAGCCGGCCGCCGCGACGGTGTCGCTGATCGCGACGTTCAGCCCGAGCCCGAGACCGACGCTCTCGTCGGTGATCGGCTTCTCCCACACCTTGACGCCCTTGTTCACGTCGATCACCGCGAACCGCGTGCAGAGACTCTTGACGGTGTCCTTGGTCGCGTGGAACACGACGGCGACGAGACCGGCGGAGGTCACGGTGCGGGAGGCCCCGCAGAGCCCGCCGGAGAGCGGGACGGTCCAGGCGCGCCTGCCGGTGGTCAGGTCGTAGCCGGTGACGGCCTCCTGGGCGCCGGTGGCGTAGGTGCGGGAGGTGAGCCAGGCTCCGGGAGTCTGGATGTAGTCGCTGACGCTCTTCGGCTGGGGCGGGTTCACGTCCAGGAGCTGCCGGCCGTTGATGGTGGTCGGGGTGGGCGTGGGGG
>NZ_JAENRY010000424.1 GCF_016612545.1 Streptomyces sp. MBT65
CTCAAACGCCGGACGGGCTGAAGTGAGCGGGCGGTGTCGGCAAGGGCCGCAGGCCTGGGTTGATCGGGCCGGTGCCGGCAAGGGCCGGAAGGCCGGGATGGGCGGGCCGGTCGGTGACGACAACCGCAGGACAGGCTGATGCCGGTGACCGGGGTCGACAAGGGCCGGAACGGCTGATCCGTGCTGGTCGGGGGTGTTGTCAGTGGGGCGTGTCACCATCGGGTGTATGGACAAAATGCGGCAGTTGCGGCTCGGCAAGGACGCCATGGACCGTGACTGGGCCGAGCCGGAGCTCGATCTGGGCGTGGTGGCCGCGCATGCCGGGTATTCGCGGTACCACTTCATCCGGGCCTTCAAGGAGGCGTACGGCGAGACGCCCGGGCAGTATCTGACGCATCGGCGGATCGAGCGGGCCGAGGAGATGCTCCGTAGCGCCGATCTCTCGGTGACCGAGATCTGCCATCTGGTCGGCTTCAGCAGTCTCGGTACCTTCTCGACCCGCTTCAAGGCGCGGACCGGGCTGACGCCCAGCGAGTACCGGACCAAGCATGTGGGACGTGGGGCCGCGCTCATCCCCGGGTGCTACGCGATGCTGTGGGCCGGCGGTTTCCCCACCGCAACTTTGAAGAAGCGGGTCGCTGCCCGCGCTGCCTACGGTGAGGAACAGGAACAGGAACAGGAACAGGAAGCGGGAGCCGATCCGTTTTCGACCTCGTCCGACAGGAGCGCGGAGCCATGATCCAAGGGCTGGGCATCACCACCGTGTGGACCTTCGACCAGCAGCGCACCAAGGCCTTCTTCACCGAGAAGCTGGACTTCGAGGTCCGTGACGACATCTCCATGGGCGACATGAAGTGGGTCACCGTGGGCGCCAAGAACCAGCCGGGCGTCGAGCTCGCGCTGATGAGCCTCGACGGTCCCGGCCTCGACCCCGAGTCCGCCGAGGCGCTGAAGAAACTGGTCGGCAAGGGGGTGTTGGGGGCCGGGGCGTTCCGTACAGACGACTGCCGCGGGGACCACGCCACCTTCAAGGCCCGCGGGGTCGAGTTCCTCCAGGAACCGACGGAGCGGCCGTACGGCATCGAGGCGATCTTCCGTGACGACAGCGGCAACTGGTACTCGCTGACCGAGCGCAGCGAGGAACTGGACTTCTCGAAGGACTTCGGATGAGCCCGGAGCCGCCGGTCGCGGAGGTCGAGCCGGATCACACCGCCGTGCGGGTCGCCCTGTGGCGAGCCCTGCATGTCCAGGCCGATCCGGCGCCGCATGTGCTCGATGACGAGGTCGGGCTGCGGCTCGCGGACCCCGGGGACGACTGGCGGGAGCGTCCCGACATGGACGTCGAGGCCACGCGCCGGATCCGGGCGTCGATCGTGGCGCGGGCCCGCTTCGTCGAGGACGTGGTGGAGGAACAGGCCGGGCGGGGAGTGGAGCAGTACGTCGTCCTCGGCGCCGGCCTCGACACCTTCGCCCAGCGGCGGCCCGAACTCGGCGCGAAACTGCGGGTGTTCGAGGTCGAGCGGCCCGGCACCCAGGCGTGGAAGCGGCGCCGGCTGACAGAACTCGGGTACGGCACCCCGGACTGGCTGCGGTTCGTGCCGGTGGACTTCGAGGGCGACTGGTGGGGGCAACTCGCCGCCGCGGGCCTCGACTCCGGGCGCCCCGCCGTGGTCGCCGCGACCGGCGTGACCATGTACCTCACCCTGGACGCGATCACCACCATGTTCCGCCGGGTCGCCACCCTCGCCCCGGGCTCCACCCTGGTCACCACGTTCCTACGACCCGTGGAGGACGTGGAGCCGGAGCAGCGCGCGCAGTTGGAGGTGGCGGTACGGGGAGCTCGCGCCGCGGGCACCCCGTTCCTGAGCTTCTTCACCCCGGAACAGATCCTGGCACTGGGACGCGAGTGCGGATTCCGAGAGGTATGCCATGTCCCGGCCTCAGAACTCACCGAGCGGTACTTCACGGGCCGGTCGGACGGGGCGGCGCCGTCCCGGGGTGAGGAGGTGATGGTGGCGGGGGTGTGAGGTTTCTGCGGGCGCCGGGAGTTACAGCGGCACCGGCCCTCAACCCCGGCGCGGGCAAAGCGAGTTGCAACGGAATCGGCGCCACCATCCACCGCCCGGCCGCAGGGAGTTGCAACGGCACCGGTCACCACTCACCGGGCAGTCGCCGAGAGTTGCAGCGGCACCTGGCACCAACCACAGCGCGGGCGCCGTGAGTTGCAAGGGCACCTGCCATTAACCGCCGTCCGGACGCCGGGAGTTGCAACAGCGCCGGTCACCACCCATGGGACGGGCGTCGAGAGCTACACGGCACTGGCCACCATTCACCGTCCGGGCGACGGGAGTTGCAACAGCGCCGGTCACCACTCACCGGGCAGCCGCCGAGAGCAACTGCGGCACGGGGCACCAACCACCGCCCAGGCGCCGGGGTTGCAACGGAACCAGCCATCAACCACCACCCGCCCGCCGGGAGTTGCAACGTCACCGGCCGCCAACCACCGCCCGGGCACGGCGAGTTACGCCCGCATCGGCCACCAACCGCCGCTCGCCGAGAGTCACAACACCCCCGGCCACCATCCACCGAACTACCGCCGGGAGCTACAACACCACGGCCACCGATCACCGAAGAGCCGCCGGTAGCTACAACACCGCGGCCACCGATCACCGCCCGGCCGCCGAAAGCCACAACACCCCGGCCACCACTCACCGAACAACCACCGCGAGCCACAACAACCCCAGCCACCACCCCTCCCGCCCAACCGCCGGAGGCTACGGCAACATCGGATAACTCCCCGTACTCGTAGGCGCATGCTCCGGCAGCCACAGCACCGCCACCGCGCCCTCCGCCGGTACGTGGTCCGGTGCGCCCGCGGGGCGTACGTTGCGGAAGGTCAGACGGGCGCCGAGGACGCGGGCCTGGCCGGCTGCGATGGTCAGGCCGAGGCCGTGGCCGTGGCCCGCGCGGTCCTCGCTGCCGGTGCGGAAGCGGCTCGGGCCCTCCGCGAGGAGTTCCTCCGGGAAGCCGGGGCCGTGGTCGCGGACCCGGATGACCCGGCCCTCGACGGAGACCTCGATCGGCGGCTTGCCGTGCCGGGCCGCGTTGGCGAGGAGGTTGAACAGGACGCGTTCCAGGCGGCGCGGGTCGGTCGTGACCTCGGACTCGTGGACCACGTGCACCACCGCGTCCGGGTCCTTCGCGATCACCCGGCGGCTCACGAAGTCGCCCAGCATGAGGTCCTGCAACTCGGCCCGCTCCGAGGCGCCGTCGAGACGGGCCACCTCCAGAACGTCCTCGACCAGCGTGCGCATCGCCTTCGCTCGGTCCAGGACCAGTTCGGTGGGGCGGCCCGGGGGGAGGAGTTCGGCCGCGGTCAGCAGCCCCGTCACCGGCGTGCGCAACTCGTGCGCGATGTCCGCCGTAACCCTTCGCTCCGCCTCGAGTCGCTGCTGCAGCGCGTCCGTCATCGCGTCCACCGCGCGCGCGAGGTCGTCGGTCTCGTCCCGTACGACACCGCCGATCGCGTCCCGTACCCGTACGTCCGTCTCGCCCTTGGCGACCTGGTTCGCCGCGGCCGCCGCCTTGCGCAGTCGGCGCGAGAGCTGGCCGCCGATCAGGACGCCGAGCGCGCTGCCGCCGAGCACGGCCGCGATCGAGCCGATGACCAGGGCCTGGTCGAGATCCTTGAGGATGTCCGTGCTGCGGTCGGTGAACCCGGTGTGCAGGGACATCACATGGCCGTCCTTGAGCGGTACGGCCGCCCAGATGTCCGGCACGCCGTGCGGCCGGTCGGTGACGTAGGTGGCCCGCCGGCCCTCCGTGACCTTCTCGCGCAGCGCCGGCGGCAGGCTCGGGTCGTCGATCTTGATGCTGGGGAAGTTCGGCCGCCCGGACAGCTCGTAGTTGCGCTGGGCGATCTGGACCCGCTCGTCGGCGAGGTCGCGCGCGTTGTCCAGCATCGAGACCCGGGCCGCGTTGTGCACCACCAGGCTGAGCGCGATCGCGACCAGCGTGCCGACCAGTGCGATGGCCGCGCTGAGCTTCCATCTCAGGCCCGTACGGATGCCCGCTCTGTCCATGAACGACGGGACCCTGCCCTGTGAATTCCCCCGCATACCCCTGCTCAGGCCTTCAACTTGTAGCCGAAGCCGCGGACCGTCTCGATCCGGTCCTGGCCGATCTTCGTCCGCAGCCGCTGCACATGGACGTCCACGACCCGGGTGTCACCGCCCCAGCCGTAGTCCCACACCCGCTCCAGCAGCTTGTCGCGGGACAGGACCGTGCCCGGCGCCGAGGAGAACTCCAGGAGGAGGCGCATCTCCGTCGGCGTCAGCGCGACCGGCTGTCCGGCCCTGCGCACCTCCATGCCCTCGGTGTCGATCTCCAGATCGCCGAAGGTCAGCACCCCGCCGCCGACCGGGTCCGCCTCCGCGTCCGTCGTACGGTCGCCGCCGCTCGCGTGGCCGAAGCGGCGCAGCACCGCGCGGATCCGGGCGACCAGGACGGCGCCGTCGAAGGGCTTCGTGACGTAGTCGTCGGCGCCCGCCTCCAGGCCGAGCACGACGTCGATCGAGTCGGCGCGCGCCGACAGCATGATCACCGGGACGGTCGAGTCGTCGCGGATACGGCGGCACAGGCTCACGCCGTCCAGGCCGGGGACCATCACGTCGAGGAGCGCGATGTCGGGGCGGTTCGCGCGGAACGCCTCCAGGCCCGACAGCCCGTCGGGCATCGCCGTGACCGCGAAGCCGTCCCGCTCCAGGGCGAGTTGGGTGGCCTCGCGGATGACGTCGTCGTCCTCGACGAACAGGACGTGGGTCTGGTCTGCCATCCCGGGTGCTCTCAGTCCTCGTGTGGGTCGTTCTCAAGCATGGGACGCCGGAAGGGGCGTCCGCGTTCACCGAAGGATCGGATCCGGCCGCCCGATCGGTTCACGGGCGCGACGGTCCGGGCGATTCAGTTACTGCTCGGGGCGGGCGTGGCGTCGCCCCCGACCGCGTTGCTGTACTCGTTGTGGGTGCTGTACTCCTGGACGAAACGGCCCGTGGTCCAGCGGTACGTGATCACGTTCTCACCGGAGGGACTCGACACCGGGTCGCCCTTCTCGTACACCTGCTTGGTGACGACCAGATCGCCGCGGTCTATCTCCGCGTAGACCGGGGGTTCCTCGGCCTTGAACACATTCTCGTACGTCCCACCCGTCTCGCGATACACGTACGAGCCGATCCCCACCGCATCGCCGCAGGTCATCACGTTGACGACGACGTCGTTCGCCGGGCCTCCGGTCAGTACGCCGTACGACACGTCGACCGCGTACTCGTCGGCGACGCACGGCTTCAGCTCGTGCTTGACCGCCGGGGAGACCTGCGGGTCGTCCATGACGAGCTTGACCGCGTCCACGTGGTCGTCGACGGTCGCGGAGGGCGAGGGGGACTTGGCCTCCGCGACGCCCGCCACCGAGTCGGAGTGCGCCGGGCCCTCGTCACGCGCGCCGGTGCCGCCCGTGGCGCAGCCGGACACCAAAAGGGCGAGGGCGGCGAGCACGGCCATCGCCGTGAACGCCGCCTCCAGGCTTCCGCGCACCCTGCCGGGCCCGGGTCCGAGCGTGCCGTGGCTCGGACCGGGCCCAGAGGTGTCGTCGCTCAGGCCGCGCAACGCTCCCGCTCCTCACGCTCCAGCGCGCGTGCGTCCAGGTCGCGGGCCTCCAGCTCCTCCCGGAGCCGGGCGAGCGCCCGGTGCAGCGTGCTCTTGACCGTACCGGCCGACATGCCCAGGGCGGCGGCCGTCTCTTCGGTGGACATCTGCTCCCAGTGTCGCAGGACCACAACACTGCGCTGTTTCGGAGCGAGAACTTTCATGATGTCCATAAGAAGCGCCCGATCCGCGTGCTGTTCGGTCGCGTCGTCGACGCTCGCGTCCGGCAGCTGCTCGGTGGGGACCTCTTCGAGCTTGCGGGCCCGCCACCACTCGGTCCGGGTGTTGATCATGACGCGGCGCAGATACGCGTCCGCGAGGCGCTTGTCCTCGATGGTCTCCCAGCGGCCGTACGTCCGTACCAGCGCCGTCTGGAGCAGGTCCTGTGCGTCGACCGGGTCCGGCACCAGCCGGCGGGCACTGCGCAGCAGCGCGTCCTGTCGGGTGCGGACGTACTCCTCGAATTCGAGCACCTCGCCCTGCGCCATGATCAACCGCCTCCATCCCCGTTTCCGACCCGCCTGCTGCCGGTTGTTCTTTGCTGCGTCCCGCCGGTCTGCGGCACAGGAACGAAGCTACGGAGGGGTTGTCACGGAGCTGTGCGGAGCAGCCTGCGGGGAGCGCTCGGCTGTCCGTCGGTTGTGTAACGGAAGTAGGTTCGGGGTAAGGGGGCGGGGTTGTTGGGGTGGGTA
>NZ_JAENRY010000425.1 GCF_016612545.1 Streptomyces sp. MBT65
AGTCGCCCGTCCCGCACTTTCAACCCCGGCCAACCCTCAACGCCGAGCACGCCAAGGGCACAACGCACCCGGCGTCACGATCAACGCGAGTACCGCATCAACGCCCGCACCATGTGACACGTCGTGTCCGACGGCGCATGGACCCCGATCAGTTCCGCGGCGCTGCGGATCGTCTCGTTGCGGGCCTGGTTCGGGACGTACACGCCCGAGTCGAGCAGGGCGATGGCCAGCCGCATCGCCTTGAGGCGGCGGTTGTGCGTGACGTACCACTCCCGCGGGCGCCCGGGCGGCAGCGGGCGCTTCTCCACGGGCACGTAGGGCAGGTCGAGTTGGACGGGACGCTTCGCGGTGGACTGGGTCGGCAACGACTTCGGCTTCAGTGCGGCAGCGGGCACGGACATCCTCCTGTCGCGGTCAGGGCGCCGTCCGGACCCCCCGGCGACACCCTCGAACACTGCTTCTATTTTACTACCCGCCACTGACAAACGCCCTGGCCACAAAGGCTGTTGAGGGCACTGTGACGTGGGTGGAAGACGGGTTTCGCGTACCGTGAATCCCATGGAGATCTGGATCAACCCGGCCTGTTCCAAGTGCCGCAGCGCCGTGAGCCTGCTCGACGCGGAGGGCGCCGAGTACACCGTCCGCCGCTATCTGGAGGACGTGCCGAGCGAGGCCGAGATCAGGGCCGTACTGGAACGCCTCGGGGTCGAACCGTGGGACATCACCCGCACCCAGGAGCCCGTGGCGAAGGAGCTGGGGCTCAAGGAGTGGGCGCGGGACGGGAGTTCGCGGGCGCGGTGGGTGACCGCGCTGGCCGAGCACCCGAAGCTGATCCAGCGCCCGATCATCACCGCGGACGACGGCACGGCGGTGGTCGCCCGCAGCGACGAGGCCGTACGGGAGGCACTGTCCCGATAGCAGGCACGCCACAGCTGATCCACAACTTCCGTGTGGCGTACGTCACTTCAGTGACTCATGTGTCGGGTGAGTTACATCGTTCGGTATCCCGTACATAGCGGCGTACGGTCCCCTACCCCACAGGAGACGCGCATGTCGCGCAGGAGAACTGCCAGCACGAAGAAGAAGCTGGCGCTGCTGGTCACCGCAGCCGCGGTCGCCGGCGGCGGGGCCTTCGCCCTGGCCACCACGTCGAACGCGTCGCAGTCCACGGCCCAGAACGCCAAGACGCTGTCCGCGACGAACTCGACGGTCTGCCAGGGGCTCGCCACCGCCCTCGGCAACAACCAGACCTTTATCGCAGGCCAGAAGGCCAACCCCGACGCACAGTCGGCGGCGCGGATCGCCAACCGCGAGGCGGTCATCGCGCAGATCAAGGTGCAGCAGAAGGCGTCCGGTTGTGCGGTTGGGGAGTCGGCTCAGGGCTCCCAGACCACGCAGCCGGCGCAGTCGGCACCCGCGGCCCCGGCCACCTCCAAGGCGACCCCGCCCGCGGGCAACACCGGCAACACGGGTGCCGGCGCCGCCGCGGGCAGCCAGGTGTGCAACGGCTCGACCGTCACGCTCTCCGGCGAGGCCGGTGCGCCCGCCGCGTCCAGCAACCAGTTCCCGGCGGGGACGACGCTGAAGGTCACCAACCTGGACAACAACAAGTCCACGACGGTGAAGGTCACTTCGGTCTCCGGCAGCTGCGTCCTGCTGAACAACGCGGCTTTCGAACAGGTCCGTGAGCCCGGCAAGTTCCTCATCCGCCGTGCTCTGATCCAGAAGGTGGGGTGACGCTCAGGGTCCGAGAAAACCGGTGAGGTGACGGCCCAGTCGCTCCGGCGCGGCCTGCGGCAGCGCGTGATGAGAGACGTCCGCGAGGATGTCGATCTCCACGTGCGGCAGCAGACCCGCCGCCCGGGTCTTCACCAGGTGCGTGTCACAGGTCCTGCTGCTTCCGGCCAGAAGCAGCAGGACCGACGCGTTCAGCCCGCGCAGCGCGTCCGGCGCCGGGCGGGGACCGGTCACCGGTTTCGCGGACGGGAACCCCGCGCCCGCCTCCTGGAGGCGCAGCCAGTCGGGGTCCAGCACCGCTCCCCCGGTCTCCCACTCCAGGAACGCGCGGACCCGGCGCGCGGTGGGCCATAGCAGCATCGGCAGCGCGTGCAGCAGATACGCCGTCTCGAACCCGGCGAAGCACTGGGTCGGGTCGAGGAGGAACAGACGGCGTACGCGGTCGGGCGCGTGCAGGGCGTAGTGCAGGGCGATCCAGCCGCCGTAGGAATGACCACCGAGGTCGGTGGACGTCGGGCCGAGCCCGTCGAGGACCGCGTCCAGCCAGGTCATCAGGTCGGCCACCGTGCGCGGGCGCCGGCCGGGGGCCGGGACGCTGCGGCCTGGGAAGCCGATCAGGTCGACGGCGTGGACACGGTGACCGGCCCGCGCCAGCTCGCCGGCCTGCGCGTACCAGGACGCCGAGGTCGCTCCCCCGCCGCCCGGCAGCAGCACGAGCGGACGCCCGTCGGCGGGCCCGCACACGTTCACGTACGTCTCCCCGAACGGCGTCGGGACGGTCACCGCCTCGCGCTCCCCGGGCCACTTCGCCATGACCTTGTCGTAGGCGAACCCGAAGCGGTCGGGGTCGTACGTGCCGCGAATACTCATGGTCATGCCCACTCGCCTCTCCCTCCCCTTGTCACCCCTGTTGTTACCCCCGCGCCGCGGCCAACCCCATCGCATACGAGCCGTCCGGCCACCCCCGTCCGCGACTGCGAACAGTGCGCTCGGCGAAGGTCACGTGAATCGCGCCACAGCACCACCAGGTAACACGGGGTTCACACTTGAGCAATGATCGGGAAATCGCATATTGACAGGCTGCCCGGCATGAATCGCGGCGCTCCAGTGCCGCTGCGCCGCAGCACCCGCGAGTGCGACGAATGACCCACCCCGAAGGATGTGGCCCGTGACCTTCAAGGCTGAGTACATCTGGATCGACGGCACCCAGCCGACGGCCAAGCTCCGTTCGAAGACGAAGATTCTGGCGGACGACGCCAAGGGTGCCGAGCTCCCGATCTGGGGCTTCGACGGGTCGTCCACGAACCAGGCCGAGGGGCACTCCTCGGACCGCGTGCTCAAGCCGGTCGCCAGCTTCCCGGACCCGATCCGCGGCGGCGACGACATCCTCGTCATGTGCGAGGTCCTCGAGATCGACATGACGCCGCACGAGTCCAACACGCGTGCCGCGCTCGTCGAGGTCGCCACCAAGTTCGCCGCTCAGGAGCCGATCTTCGGCATCGAGCAGGAGTACACCTTCTTCGACGGCGCGCGCCCGCTGGGCTTCCCCGAGGGCGGCTTCCCGGCCCCCCAGGGCGGTTACTACTGCGGTGTCGGCGCCGACGAGATCTTCGGCCGCGAGATCGTCGAGGCCCACCTGGAGAACTGCCTGAAGGCCGGTCTCGCGATCTCCGGCATCAACGCCGAGGTCATGCCCGGCCAGTGGGAGTTCCAGGTCGGCCCGGTCTCCCCGCTGGAGGTCTCCGACCACCTGTGGATCGCCCGCTGGCTGCTCTACCGCACCGCCGAGGACTTCGGCATCTCCGCGACCCTCGACCCCAAGCCGGTCAAGGGCGACTGGAACGGCGCGGGCGCGCACACCAACTTCTCCACCAAGGCCATGCGTGAGGGCTACGACGCGATCATCACCGCGTGCGAGTCCCTCGGCGAGGGCTCCAAGCCCCTCGACCACGTCAAGCACTACGGCGCCGGCATCGACGACCGCCTCACCGGCCTGCACGAGACCGCCCCGTGGAACGAGTACTCCTACGGCGTCTCCAACCGCGGCGCCTCGGTGCGTATCCCGTGGCAGGTCGAGAAGGACGGCAAGGGCTACATCGAGGACCGCCGTCCGAACGCCAACGTCGACCCGTACCTGGTGACGCGCCTCATCGTCGACACGTGCTGCACCGCCCTGGAGAAGGCCGGCCAGGTCTGATCCGCACCCCCGCTTTCCCGGAGGGGCGTCCACCGTCGTGGTGGGCGCCCCTTCGCGTTGCCGTCCGCGTTGTCAGTGGCGCGTGCAAGTCTTGGTCCATGGACATCCACGGGGGCATCGACACGGGTCTCGACATCAAGGTCGAGACGGAGAACGGGCAGGCGCACAGCCGTATTTCGGCCGTACGACTGCGGGAGCTGGTGGCGCGGATCGGGGGCGCCGGCGACCGCTTCCTGGTCGTGCAGCGGATACCGGACCTCCCCGATGTGTTCGCCCAGGTGTGGCACGAGGAGGGCGGGGACTACCGCCTCGAACACCGGCTGAGCGAGGACGAGTTCTACGGTACGAATCTCACGGACGCGGTGCGCGTGGCGGAGCTGCTGACCGGCTGGGCGCGGCAGGCGGAGGGCGCCGACTGGGACGCGGGCGTCGTGTGGGAGCCGGTCGACCTGGGGCCCCGGGAGGAGGTGCCCGAGCTGCCGGACGCGGTGCGGGAGAAGGTCGAGGAGCGGGTGCGGACGCGGCTGCGCTGCGGCTACGACGACCGGAAGGTGCTGACCGAGATCGCCGAGGAGTGGCTGGTCGACGGCGACGAGCGGCCGGTGTCGCGGGCGCAGGCCTCCCGGCTGGTGGACCGGCTGTGGCTGGAGCGCGTGGCCGAGCAGGCGGTCTGGGAGGGCGTCACCGACCCGGACCGGCTCACCGGCGCCTTCGAGGCCTTGGACGCGAGCGGCATCACCGCCCGGGAGGACTTCGCCTGCTGCCGGGGCTGCGGCCTCGCGGAGATAGGCGCGGAG
Source organism: Streptomyces sp. MBT65 (assembly GCF_016612545.1). Lineage (GTDB taxonomy): Bacteria > Actinomycetota > Actinomycetes > Streptomycetales > Streptomycetaceae > Streptomyces. Next base: position 4,732 of record NZ_JAENRY010000425.1, read on the forward strand.
CGGGAGGGCGCGCGTGGCTTCGTCTTCTTCCACCAGCAGGTCACCGAGCACGCCGTCGAGGGACACGGGCTCGCTCTGCACTACGGCGGGTTCGACGGCTCGGCCGACACCACCACGGCCGTCGGGCACGAGGTCCTGGCCGCGCTCCGGGCCGCCGGGCTGTCCGCCGACTGGAACGGCGATCCGGACAGGGCGATCGACGTCAAGCCGCTGACCTGGCACAGACGGCTGGTGGGCTGAGGGGCCGGACGTCAATTTCCCGCCAAGGGGGCGTCCAAGCTGTGAGAGGAGGGTCCTGTTGCGGGCGTGTGTCTGGTTCAATGGGCGCATGGGCAACTACCAGAAGTGCGGAGCGACGGGTCGCCGTGACCTGGAGCCCTTCTGGCCTTCCCGTCAGCACCATGACTTCGACCGGGTGTGTTGTCGCGCGATGAACGCGCCGGCCCTCTAAAGCCGTACCACCTTCGGCCTTTGGCCTGCGCGACTCGACGTACGTCCCTCGACGAACCTCTCGCGCGAAAGAGCTGACCTCTCATGGCGATCATCCGTTCTCTCCCCGCTCTCCCCTCCGCCCCGCTCGACACCCCCACCCCGAACGCCCCACGGCATCATCTGCGCGCCGTGGACCGG
>NZ_JAENRY010000426.1 GCF_016612545.1 Streptomyces sp. MBT65
CAGCGCCCGAGCGGCGATCCCGGCGACACTGCCGGGATCGCCGCTCGGGCGCTGCCCAGTGTGGTGACGTTGCATGTGACCGGCGACGAGGAGTCGGGGACCGGTACCGGGATCGTGCTGGACACCCGGGGGCACATCCTCACCAACAACCATGTGGTGCAGCCCGCCGGCGGTGACGGTTCGATATCCGTCAGTTTCAGTGGAGGGCAGACCGTCAGGGCCAAGGTCGTCGGGCACGACACCGGGTACGACCTCGCTGTCGTGCGGGTGACCGGGGTGCGCGGGCTCAAGCCGATGCCGCTCGGGAACTCCGACAACGTGCGGGTGGGTGACCCCGTCGTGGCGATCGGCGCGCCCTTCGACCTCGACAACACCGTGACCTCCGGGATCATCAGCGCCAAGGAGCGGCCCATCACGGCCGGTGGTGAGGCCTCGGACGGCAGCGACGTGTCGTACGTCGACGCCCTCCAGACCGACGCGCCCATCAACCCCGGCAACTCCGGCGGACCGTTGCTCGACGCGCAGGGTCGGCTGGTCGGGGTCAACTCGGCGATCCGGTCCGCCGACGACGGGTCCGGGGTGGACGACGGACAGGCCGGGTCCATCGGGCTCGGGTTCGCCATTCCGGTCAACCAGGCCAAGCGGGTCGCCGAGGAACTGATCAACACCGGCAGGGCGACCCACCCGGTCATCGGCGTCACCCTCGACCTGGACTACAGCGGAGACGGAGCCCGCGTCGCCACGAAGGGCAGCGGCGACGGCCCCGCCGTGACCGCGGGCGGACCCGGTGCCCGGGCCGGCCTCAAGGCGGGCGACGTCATCACCGAGGTGGACGGCGAGCGCGTGCACTCCGGCGACGAACTGATCGTCAGGACCCGCGCCCACCGCCCCGGCGACCACCTGCGCCTGACGCTGCGGCGGAACGGCAAGGACCTGACCGTGTCGCTCGTCCTCGGCTCCTCTACGGGCGAATGAGCCGGGGGTGAGCAGTGGACGAGCCGTGGATTGACAGAAACGTCACAGGTGAGAGCCCCGCGCACCGTCCCACTAGGCAAACAACCCGGAAAACCGTCCCTGTACACCCACTCGTAGCCCCCGGGACAGTACCGGTCCGGTGGGATCGACGGGTACCGTGGACCCGGCCCGGACCACGGAAGACCGCACTGACCACCGAGGGCCGAGGACCGAGGACATCGCTAGGAGCTTCAGGTGTTCAATGACATAGGACCGCTAGAGCTGGTGACGATCATCGTCCTCGCCGTGCTCGTCTTCGGTCCGGACAAGCTCCCGAAGGTCATCCAGGACGTCATGCGGACGATCCGGAAGATCCGAGAGTTCTCGGAGAGCGCCAAGGCGGACATCCGCGAGGAGCTGGGCCCGGAGTTCAAGGACTTCGAGTTCGAGGACCTCAACCCCAAGACGTTCCTGCGCAAGCAGTTGGACAACGACGAACTGGGGCTCAAGGAGATCCGCAACGGCTTCGACCTGAAGAAGGAGATGGCCGAGGTCACGGAGGCGGTGCAGAGCGCCGACACCCCCTCGTCGTCCTCTTCCTCCTCCGCGTCGTCCGGTGGTCGTCTCGACATGACCAAGAAGCCCGAGGACCCGGAGAAGGACGAGCGCCCGCCCTTCGACGCGGACGCCACCTGACCCTCCCGGGTGCCTCGCGGGAACCTCCCCGAGCGGCCTCTCACGTGACGCGTCTCATATCTCCAACTACCTCCGTCATGCCCTCGTACGGCCTGAACACGGCCTCTTCGCGCCTCGCGCGCCGGGCGCTTTCCGGGCTGCCTCGCACGAGGTGGCTATGCTGCCGAGTTGTTGTGCGGACCGGGTGAGTCGCCCGAAGGGGGGCGGGCCGCCCGGTCCGACGAGAACGAGGAGGCGTCCGGAGCATGGAGACGACGAGTCGGGTAGGCGCGCAGGCGCCGGCCGCGGAGGGTGGACAACAGGTCCCCTCCGCCCGCCGCACGGTCGACGGCTACCTGCTGGCGCCCTTCCCGTGGTACGGCCTCGACGAGGCCTTCACGGGACCGCGCTGGCTGATGCAGGTGGGTATGGCGGCGGACGGAGCGGTCGAGCACGGTTCGATCGGGCACGGCGACGAGCCCTCCGTACGCAACGAAGGCACGGAGGACAAGGAGAAGTTCGCGGTGGTCGTCACCGTCGCGGGCAACCCCGCACGACGCACGGCCGACGGCACGGGCCTCCTGGAGGCCACCTCGGTGTCCTCGGCGGCCTGGCTCGCCGGTGTCGGACTGCTGTCCTTCACCTGGCCCGGCCAGATGGACCACACCCTGCGCGACGACTGGCTGGAGCAGCAGACGGAGACGGCGTGGGTGCTGGCCGACGACCTCGCCGGCGACGACTGGTCGACGCTGTCCCTGCCGGTGGACGGAGTACCGACGCCGTTCCACTACCGCGAGTCCGAGTTCGGCTGGGTCCTCGCCGGGTCGACGCAGGCGGGCGTGCACGTGGGGGCGTACGGCAGGGGCATGAGCGCGTACGGGCTCGGCTTCGCCATGATCAAGGACATCGCCACCTACGCCCAGTAGGGGTCCACGACGATGGGGGGCGCCGTCCGGCCGGACGGCGCCCCCCATCGTCGTAAGAAGATCCCTAGAACTTGTTCCTCGGGGTGATCCCCAGCGACATGCCCGAAAGACCCCGCTGACGTCCTCCGAGCTTGCCCGCGATCGCGCGCAGGGCCGCGCCCGCCGGGGAGTCGGGGTCAGTGAGGACGACCGGTTTGCCCTCGTCGCCGCCCTCGCGGAGGCGGACGTCGATCGGGATGGAGCCGAGGACGGGGACCGACGCACCCGTCGTGCGGGTCAGGCCGTCGGCCACCGACTGGCCGCCGCCCGTGCCGAAGACGTCGACCATCTCGCCGCAGTGCGGGCACGGCAGGCCCGCCATGTTCTCGACGACACCGACGATCTTCTGGTGGGTCTGCACGGCGATGGAGCCCGCGCGCTCGGCGACCTCGGCCGCCGCCTGCTGAGGGGTCGTCACGACCAGGATCTCGGCGTTCGGGACGAGCTGGGCGACGGAGATCGCGATGTCGCCCGTGCCCGGCGGGAGGTCCAGCAGCAGCACGTCCAGGTCGCCCCAGTACACGTCCGCCAGGAACTGCTGGAGCGCGCGGTGCAGCATCGGGCCGCGCCACACCACCGGGGCGTTGCCCGGCGTGAACATGCCGATGGAGATGACCTTCACGCCGTGCGCCGACGGCGGCATGATCATGTTCTCGACCTGGGTGGGACGGCCGTCGGCGCCCAGCATGCGGGGCACGGAGTGGCCGTAGATGTCGGCGTCGACGACACCGACCTTGAGGCCGTCGGCGGCCATCGCGGCCGCGAGGTTCACCGTCACCGAGGACTTGCCGACGCCGCCCTTGCCGGAGGCGACCGCGTACACGCGGGTGAGGGAGCCGGGCTGTGCGAAGGGGACCTCGCGCTCGGCCTTGCCACCGCGCAGGGCGGTCGCGAGTTCCTTGCGCTGCTCGTCGCTCATCACGTCGAGGGTCACGTCGACACCGGTGACACCCTCGACACCCAGGACCGCCTCCGTCACGCGCTGCGTGATCGTCTCGCGCATGGGGCAGCCGGAGACCGTCAGGTACACGGCGACCGCGACCGCTCCGTCCGCACCGATCTCCACGGACTTGACCATCCCCAGTTCGGTGATGGGTCGGTGGATCTCGGGGTCGTTCACCGTCGACAGCGCTTCACGCACCGCGTCTTCCGTAGCCATAGGGTCGATGGTACGGCGCCGCGCGCGGCCGCAGGTAAGTCGGTCACCGGTCGTCTACGTCACGTCCACGCGACCGTTCTGCCGGGAATACGACGTGTTTGCGGTGACCGTTCTCGCGCTCCTCCAGCTCTTTCACCAGGTCCTGGAGTTCGGAGCGGATCCAGTCCCGGGTCGCCACCTCGCCCAGGCCGATGCGCAGGGCGGCGATCTCGCGGGTGAGGTACTCGGTGTCGGCGATCGACCGCTCGTTCTGCTTGCGGTCCTGTTCGAGGTTGACCTTGTCGCGGTCGTCCTGCCGGTTCTGCGCGAGCAGGATCAGCGGGGCCGCGTACGAGGCCTGCAACGACAGCATCAACGTCAGGAAGATGAACGGGTAGTTGTCGAAGCGGACATCGCTCGGGGCGAAGATGTTCCACAGCACCCAGGCGACGATGACGATCGTCATCCAGACGATGAACCGCCCGGTGCCGAGGAAGCGGGCGATCCGCTCCGACAGCCGCCCGAAGGCCTCCGGGTCGTACTCGGGCAGCAGCCGGCGCCGGGGCGGGCGCGGCTGGTCGAGCCGGGTCCGCGAGCGGGTGGTGGCGGTCGCGCCCGCCGGTGTCCGCTCGCGCGTGGTCTCGCGCTCAGGAGTCATGAGCCGCAACCTCCTCTGTCTCTGCGTCGGGCTCGTTCTCGCCCTCGTCCAGATGGAACTCCGTCTCCCGCCAGTCCTGCGGCAGCATGTGGTCCAGGACGTCGTCCACCGTCACCGCGCCCAGCAGCGACCCGGTCTCGTCGACCACGGGCGCCGCGACCATGTCGTACGTCGCGAAGAACCCGGCGATGAGCTGGAGCGTCGCGTCCGGGTCGAGCGGTTGCAGATCGTCGTCGATGATCGCGCTGACCAGGGTGTACGGCGGGTCGCGCAGCAGCCGTTGGAAGTGGACCGTGCCGAGGTACTTGCCGGTCGGGGTGTCGTCGGGCGGGCGGCACACGTAGACCTGGGCGGCGAGGGCTGGGGATAGGTCGGCGCTGCGCACGCGGGCCAGCGCGTCGGCGACGGTCGCGTCCGGCCGTAGGACGATCGGTTCGGTCGTCATCAGGCCGCCGGCGGTGTGCTCCTCGTACGACATCAGGCGGCGGACGTCGGCCGCCTCGGAGGGCTCCATCAGGTTCAGCAGCCGCTCCTGGTCCTCCTCCGGCAACTCGCCGAGCAGGTCGGCCGCGTCGTCCGGGTCCATCGCCTCCAGGACGTCCGCCGCGCGCTCCTCCTTCAGCTTGCCGAGGATCTCGATCTGGTCGTCCTCCGGGAGCTCCTCGAGGACGTCGGCGAGGCGGTCGTCGTCGAGGGCGGCGGCGACCTCGGCCCGGCGCTTGGGGGAGAGATGGTGCAGGACGTTGGCGAGGTCGGCGGGGCGCAGCTGCTCGAAGGTGGCCAGGAGGCTCTCCGCGCCCTGTCCCTGCTCCTCCAGGGAGAAACCGGTGACGGCGGACCAGTCCACGGTCAGCGTCTCGCCCTTGGCCCTTCTGAAGGCTCCGCCGGCCCTGCCCTTCCGTACGAAGACCCGGTCGATCTCCCAGTCCCGGCGGGCCGGCAGATGCTGCACCGACAGATCGAGGACGGAGACCTCCTCATCCGTCTCCGTGAGGGTCACGCGCCGGTCCAGCAGTTCGCCGAACACCAGCCGCTCGGTGGGCCGTTGCTCGAAGCGGCGGACGTTCAGCACGCCGGTGGTGATGACCTGGCCGGACTCGATGCCGGTCACCCGGGTCATCGGGAGGAAGATGCGGCGCCGGGTGGAGAGTTCGACGACCAGGCCGAGCAGCCTGGGGGGCCGCTGGCCGACGCGCAGCATCGCGACGAGGTCGCGGACGCGGCCCACCTGGTCGCCGTTCGGGTCGAAGACGGCCACACCGGCGAGGTGCGAGACGAAGACCCGGGGAGCGCCCGCTGCCATGGCCGCACCTCCTTCTTTCTTTGCTGATGTGCCGAGGGATTCTCTGGTGCCGGGATGTGCCGAATTGCCTGCTCGGACGGGCTTCAGGCTAGCCCGTCCGGATGTGATCCGCGCTGGTGGGCGGTCCGGACGGACTGGCTCCGCCGGTGCCCGGCGGCCCCGGTACGCTGCCGTACGCCATCGCCCCCCGCACGGAAGGCACCCCACCTGTGACTGCGTTCCCCCAGGCCCGAAACCGTCGTGCCGCGCTGCTCGGCGCGGTCTGTGTGCTGGCCCTCGCGGGGTGCGGCGACGGTGACCCGGACGCGGGGACGAACGGGGTCGGCAAGCTGGCCGCCGACAAGATCCAGTCGACGTCGGTGACGGCCGCGGACGCCGCCGACGCCGTACGGCTCTCCGGGACCGTCGTCACCAGCGGGCTGACGTACACGCTCGACATGCGGCTGAAGTCCGACGGCGGCAGCGGGTCGGTCACCTCGAAGGGGTCGACCTTCGGGCTGCTGCGGATCGGCGAGGAGCTGTATCTGAAGGCCGACGCGGACTTCTGGAACAGCAACGGGGACTCCGGCGCCGGCGGCGCGCTGCACGGCAAGTACGTGAAGGTGCCGCAGGGCGACCCCTCGTACAAGAAGTTCAGTGGTTTCACGGACAAGGACGTCCTCCTCTCCAGTCTGCTGACCCTGCACGGTTCACTCGCGACGGACGGACACCACGCGCAGAACGGTGTCCGGACGATCCGCATCACCGGTGACGACGGATCCGGCGGCACCCTCGACGTCTCGCTGGAGGGCAAGCCGTATCCCCTCCGGCTGGTCCGTGCGGGCGGCGCGGGCACCCTGACCTTCTCGGACTGGGGCAAGAGCTTCACGGTGACCCAGCCCGCGGACGACGACACCGTCGACTACGGCAAGCAACTGCCGTCTTCCTAGCGGTACTTACCGCTGCTTGCGTTTCTTCTTGAGCAGCAGGCGCGGCAGCCCGGCGGGCATCGCCCGACGGGTCGTCGCCGGTGTCGGGAGCGGAGGCCGTGCCAGCGAACCCTCCGGCAGGTCGGCCGTCGCTCCCGTCGGTTCCAGGCGCAGCACCCGGCACTCGCGGGCCCAGCGGGCGGGCATCGCCTCGCCGTCGGGGGCGTTGAGACGCTTGCCCTTCAGCTCGGCGACGGCCGCCGTCCAGGCCTCGGAGTCCGGGGCCAGTTCCACGACCTTCGCCGTCCATACGACCAGTCGGCCGCCCTTGTCCTTGCTGCGGACCGTGACCTCGGCGGGGCCGCCGTCGACCAGCCCCGGCAGCGGCTGCTCGCCGGGACCGTCGCCGATCAGACAGGCCGCGCCCTCGTGCCAGACGTGCCACAGCGCGCGGGCCGGGACGCCCGGGCCGGCCACCCAGACGAGGCCGGACTTCTTCGTGGCCTCCTCGACGAGGGCCTGGTCGAGCAGCTCAGCGCTAGTCATGGCGCCCAGCCTATCCAGGCCGCTCACAGCCAGCCGTTGCGCTTCAGCGTGCGGTGGATCGCCAGACAGACCGTCACCGTGAAGGCGAGCACCGACGGATACCCGTACTTCGCGTGCAGTTCGGGCATGTGCTCGAAGTTCATGCCGTACACACCGGTCACCATCGTCGGTACGGCGATGATCGCGGCCCATGCGGTGATCTTCCGCATGTCCTCGTTCTGCGCGACGGACGCCTGCGCGAGGTTGGCCTGGAGGATCGAGTTGAGCAGCTCGTCGAAGCCGACGACCTGCTCGTGGACGCGGGCGAGGTGGTCGGCGACATCGCGGAAGTACTTCTGGATGTCGGGGTCGATCAGCCGCATGGGCCGCTCGCTCAGCAGCTGCATGGGACGCAGCAGCGGCGACACCGCGCGCTTGAACTCCAGTACCTCGCGCTTGAGTTGGTAGATCCGCGCCGAGTCGACACCGCGCGAGACCCCGCCCTTGCGGCCCGGTGTGAACACCTCGGTCTCGACCTCGTCGATGTCGTCCTGCACCGCGTCCGCGACCGCGACATAGCCGTCGACGACATGGTCGGCGATCGCGTGCAGCACCGCCGAGGGACCGCGGGCGAGCAGCTCGGGGTCGTCCTGGAGGCGGTGCCGCAGCGCCCGCAGCGAGCCCTGGCCGCCGTGCCGCACGGTGATGAAGAAGTCCCGCCCGGTGAAGCACATGACCTCGCCGGTCTCGACCACTTCGCTGTTCGCGGTGAGTTGGTCGTGCTCGACGTAGTGGATGGTCTTGAAGACGGTGAACAGCGAGTCGTCGTAGCGCTCCAGCTTGGGCCGCTGATGGGCCTGTACGGCGTCCTCGACGGCCAGCGGGTGGAGCCCGAACTCCCCGGCGATACCGCTGAATTCGGCCTCGGTCGGCTCGTGCAGGCCGATCCACACGAAGCCGCCGTCGCGGCGCACCAGCCGCATCGCCTCGTGCGGGGTCAGCGGCTTGCCGGCGTCGACGCGGGCGCCGTCGCGGTAGACGGCGCAGTCGACGACGGCCGAGGGGGTGCCGGGGTCCCGGGTGGTGTCGTACGCGCCGCCGTCCTTGCGCAGGGAGGGACGGGACGGGCGGACCACGGCACGCAGGTCGCGGATCATCGACATGGCGGGCTCCTTCGCGAAGAGCAACGAAAGGCGCCTACGACGGTTGGAACTGCCCGGAATGGGGACGTCCTGTGTGGGGATGTTTGGCACGTCCACAAAGCGGGGAGCACCGCACCGTCGCGGTGGCGAGTTTCGCTACTGATACAGGCACTGACTTCGGAACAGACGGATCGGTCGGATCGGAAACACCGGACAGATCAGGCAGATCAGGAAAAAGAAACGAAGTGCTCTTCCGCGACAGTGAAGAAGTGCGAGAGGCGACAGCCGGTCGGAGGCTAGGACAAGAGCCAGAGCGACGACATCAGCGGCCGGAAGAGCGGGTGGTACTGCCAGGCCGACTTCGGTCCATTGCAGCCCCACCTCCTCCGGCCGGTCCCCCGTGGGGGAGTCTCAACGGCGTCGGGACGTGATCGCGACGCTTCTGCGTGCTGCCCGAACGACCGGCCCAGACTATCAGCAGGCCGAAGTGTCAAGGCGCTGCTTTGCCCGGTACTGACGAGTTCTATGCTCGCCGCATGGTTGATGTTCTTGCTCTGGTCGAGGCACGGTTGCGCACCGCGCTGGGCGATCCGGACGCCCGCGCCGCGGTCACTTTTCTGGGCACGGACCGCGTCGAGGTCCTGCGGTTCCAGGACGACAACCAGGACGGGACCGTCGTCCGCTACGCCACGCTCGGCATGTCCGCGCAGCCGATGAGCGACCCCACGGCGATGCTCGCCGACCCGGTCGCGGGCCCCCGCGCCGAGCTGGTCCTCTCTGTGCGCGGCGGCCTCGCCGACACCGACAAGGTGCTCCGCCCGCTCGCCGTGCTGGCCGCGTCCCCGCAGGTCGAGGGCGTGATCGTGGCCCCCGGCGCCTCGCTCGACGTGGGCGAACCGCTGTGGCCCGGCGCCCCGTTCACCTCGGTGCTGGTCGCCGAGCCGGGCGGCCTGGTCGAGGATCTGGAACTCGACGAGCCCCTCGACCCGGTCCGCTTCCTGCCGCTGCTCCCCATGACCCCGAACGAGGCCGCCTGGAAACGCGTCCACGGCGCGCAGGCACTCCAGGAGCGCTGGCTGACGAACGGGACGGACCTCCGGGATCCGTCCCGGAAATCCGTCCCGCTCGACTGAGACCCGAGTGAGCAAGCTCACCAACGTCGGCCGGTAATCGGCTAGTTGGCGAACACCGCCACACTGTCCTCCACCGCGTGCCTCGGCTCCAGCTCCTCGGCTTCGTGCGTGAGCGCGTTCCGTCGTACGAGCACCACCAGCGCGCCCAGCGCCGCGGTGACCGCCGCGACCACGAACGGGATGTGGATGTTGCTCCACCCCTCGATCTTCGGCGCGAAGAACGGCGCCGCCGCGGCGGCGAACCAGCGGACGAAGTTGTAGCCCGCGCTCGCCACCGGGCGCGGTGCGTCCGAGACACCCAGGGCCAGTTCGGTGTAGACGGTGTTGTTCACGCCGATGAAGGCGCCCGACAGGATCGTGCAGACGACGGCGGTGGTGTGGCTGCCGTAGCCGAGGATCAGGACGTCGGCGGCGAGGAGCACCAGCGAACCGCCGAGCACCTTCAGCGAGCCGAACCGGGCCTGGAGGCGCGGGGCGACGAAGACCGAGAAGACGGCGAGCAGCACGCCCCAGGCGAAGAACACGGCACCGGACTTGTACGGGGTCATGTTCAGCACGAACGGGGTGAAGGCCAGCACGGTGAAGAACGTGTAGTTGTAGAAGAAGGACGAGATCGCGGCGGACGCCAGTCCACCGTGGCCGAGGGCCTTGAGCGGGTCGAGCAGCGAGGTCTTCCGGGCCGGCTTCGGCTGTTCCTTGAGGAAGACCGTGATGCACAGGAAGCCGATCGCCATCAGGAACGCGGTGCCGAAGAAGGGGTAGCGCCAGCTCTGGTTGCCCAGCAGGGCGCCGAGCAGCGGGCCGCAGGCCATGCCGAGGCCCAGGGCGGACTCGTAGAGCAGGATCGCCGCGGCGCTGCCGCCGGCCGCCGCGCCGACGATGACGGCGAGGGCCGTGGACACGAACAGCGCGTTGCCGAGGCCCCAGCCGGCCCGGAAGCCGACGAGTTCGCCGACCGATCCCGAGGTGCCGGCGAGACCCGCGAAGACCACGACGAGGGCGAGGCCGAGCAGCAGGGTCTTCTTGCCGCCGATCCGGCTGGAGACGAAGCCGGTCACCAGCATCGCGATGGCGGTGATCAGGAAGTACGAGGTGAAGAGCAGGGAGACCTGGCCGGCCGTGGCGTCCAGGCCCTTGGCGATCGACGGCAGGATCGGGTCGACGAGTCCGATGCCCATGAAGGCGACGACCGAGGCGCCGGCGGTGGCCCAGACCGCCTTGGGCTGCCGCAGGAGGCTGCCCGTGCCGGTGTCGGCTCCCTTGTCGAAGGGGTCGTCCATGTCGTCTGTGCCGTCCACGCCGTCCATGCATCCTCCCAAGTAGTTGGTATATGCACATAGTAAGTTAGGCAAGGTAATGAATGCAAGCTGCATCTAGTTTCGCTCCGTACGGGTCCGGGCCGGACGGGTGATCGTCCTTGACGTGCGCGGGCGAGGGTAGGACCGTGGGGCCCTATGAGGGGCGAACCCAGTTGCCCGAAGTGTGGTGGCCGGGTCAGGGCTCCCGGACTCTTCTCCGATTCCTGGCAGTGCGATGTCCACGGCACCGTGCATCCGGTGCAGCCCGTGATCCCGCCCAGCGTCGAGGCCCTCAGCGTGGTCGTGCACCGCACGCAGGTGCCCGTGTGGATGCCGTGGCCGCTGCCGGTCGGATGGCTGTTCACGGGGGTGGCGTGCGCGGGGGACGACCGCAGCGGGGGGCGGGCGACGGCCGTCGCGTGCACCGGCCCCGGGCCGCTCGGCGGGATCGGGGAGCTGATCCTTGTCGCCGAGGAGCTGGGGGTCGGGCTCGGCGCTCGGTACGCGGGGATCGACGGGCCGGATCCCGGGCCGTACATGAACGTCGAGAAGCCCGCCCAGGCGAAGTTGCTGGCCGCGGGGCGGCCCACGCCGTTGTGGCATGTCGCCACGGCGCCGGACGATCGGGCCGTCTTCGCCGGTGAGGCATTGGGGCTGTGGCTGTGGGCGGTCGTGTGGCCCGAGCAGTCGGGGTTGTTGATGTACGACGAGCTGGTGCTGACGGATCTGCGGGACGCGGGCGCGGAGGTCGATCTCGTGCCGTGCGGGGCGTTGTCGCCCCGGTTGCTGGAGCCGTAGCGCCCAGGGGGTGCCTGGTGCGGGCTCGGCGGGGCTGGTCGCGCCGTCCTGGGGCGGCTGCCCTACGCGGTGTTCATGAGGGCTCCGGGGTTGCCGTTACCCTTGAGCGGTCCCCTGTTGTGTCGTTGTCGTCTGGAGTCCGCGCGTGCGTATTGACCTGCACACCCACTCCACGGCCTCCGACGGGACGGACTCGCCCGCCGAGCTGGTGCGGAACGCCGCCGCTGCCGGGCTGGACGTCGTCGCGCTGACCGATCACGACACGAGTCGTGGGTACGGCGAGGCGATCGACGCGTTGCCCTCGGGGCTCACGCTGGTCACCGGCGCCGAGATGTCCTGTCGTGTCGACGGGATCTCCCTGCACATGCTGGCCTACCTGTTCGATCCCGAGGAGCCGGCGCTGCTCGCCGAGCGGGAGCTGGTGCGCGACGACCGGGTGCCCCGGGCCCGGGCCATGGTCGCGCGCTTGCAGGAGCTGGGTGTGCCGGTGACCTGGGAGCAGGTGGCCCGGATCGCCGGGGAGGGGTCCGTCGGGCGGCCTCATGTCGCCACCGCGCTGGTCGAGTCGGGTGTCGTGCCGACGGTGAACGACGCTTTCACCGTGGAGTGGCTGGCCGACGGTGGGCGGGCCCATGTGGCCAAGCACGAGACCGATCCGTTCGAGGCGATCCGACTGGTGAAGGGTGCGGGGGGCGTGACCGTGTTCGCGCACCCCGGCGCCAGCAAGCGCGGGCACACCGTGCCCGAGGCCGTTATCGCCGAGATGGCCGCCGCCGGGCTCGACGGCATCGAGGTCGACCACATGGACCACGACGACGAGACGCGCGTACGGCTGCGTGGGCTCGCCAAGGACCTCGGGCTGCTGGTGACCGGGTCCAGCGACTACCACGGGAGCCGCAAGAGCGTGCGGCTCGGCGAGTACACGACCGATCCCGAGGTGTACGGCGAGATCACGCGGCGCGCGACCGGGGCGTTTCCGGTGCCGGGGGCCGGCGGAGTCTGACCCCCGCCCCCGCCCGATCGTCCCCACCCCCTCCCATC
>NZ_JAENRY010000427.1 GCF_016612545.1 Streptomyces sp. MBT65
TTTGTACTCACCCTCTCGGGCTTTTCTCCGGGCTTCCCTTCGGTCTTGCGTTTCCGACTCTATCAGACCGTTTCCGGTTCCGATTTCCTCGGTGCTTTCCAGGTTTCCGCTTCCGCGTTTCCCTTTCCGGCGGTTCCGACTTTATCAGAAGTTCCGGGCCGGACTGACCGGCCGCTCTTTTCCGATTCATCGGGAGTGTGGCTTCTTTGAAATCGATATTTCTAGAAGCAGACAGACACTCACTGTCGCCGACCGGACCAGATCCAGTTCTAGGCAACTGTTCGAATCTACCTCCCCGACCGGTCCGTGTCAACGGCTCCTGTGGGGCGAAGAGGAGACTAGCAGCTCAGCAGGAGTGCCCGCACATCAGGCGGCTGTCGGGACGGACGAGCTGCGTTCGGCCGCCTCGACGTCGCCCGTCTCACCGGCGCGTACGGCACGACCGCCCAGGACATAGACGTACGTCAGGAAGGCCCCTTCGGCAACGATGCCGATGCCGATGCGGGCCCAGGTGGGGAGGCCCGACGGGGTGACGAAGCCTTCGATGGCGCCGGAGACGAACAGGACCAGGGCGAGGCCGATCGCCATGCCCACGGCTGCTCGGCCTTCCTCGGCCAGGGCCGTGCGGCGCGAGCGTGGGCCGGGGTCGATGACGGTCCAGCCGAGGCGCATCCCCGTGCCGGCGGCGACGAAGACCGCCGTGAGTTCGAGCAGGCCGTGCGGGAGGACCAGGCCCAGGAACGTGTCGAGGCGGCCCGCAGACGACATCAGCCCGATGCCGACGCCCAGGTTGAGCATGTTCTCGAAGAGGATCCAGAGGACCGGCAGGCCCAGGAAGACGCCCAGGACCAGGCACATCGCGGCGGCCTGGGCGTTGTTCGTCCAGACCTGCGCAGCGAAGGCCGCCGCCGGGTGGCTCGAGTAGTAGGTCTCGTACTCGCCACCGGGGCGGGTGAGGTCGCGCAGTTGGCTCGGGGCCGCGATGGAGGACTGCACTTCGGGGTGGGTACCTATCCACCAGCCCAGAAGGATCGCGACGACGGTCGACAGCAGTGCGGTGGGGACCCACCAGTGGCGTGCTCTGTACACCGCGGCCGGAAAACTGTGCCCCAGGAAGTGTGTGACATCGCGCCAGGAGGCACGACGGGTTCCTGTCACGGCACTACGCGCGCGTGCCACGAGTTGGCTGAGCCGACCGGTGAGCTGGGGGTCCGGGGCACTGGACTGGATCAGGGAGAGATGAGTGGCCGTGCGCTGATACAGCGCGACGAGTTCGTCGGCCTCGGCACCGTTGAGGCGACGCCGGCGGCGGAGCAGCGCGTCGAGGCGGTCCCACTCGGCTCGGTGGGCCGAGACGAAGACGTCGAGGTCCATCTGGTTGCCTGCTCCTCGGCTGCTCGTCGACTGCTGGTCGGGGATCAGCTTGTCGTACTGGGGCGCGATGTGCCCTCAGCTTGGCAGACTGGCTGTTCCAGGGGCAGGGCAGGGGAAGGGCGGCAGGCGTGAGTGAGCTGGTGACGGGCGAGGCGGTGGCGCTGGAGTTGCGCCCCGCGAGGCTGCCCAGCAGGGCGCTGGCGGTGTTGCTCGATCTGATCGTGGCCATAGCCGCCTACACCGGTGTGACCGTGGTGCTGATGCTCTCCACGGCGTCATTGGACGTCGCGGCGCAGGTCGCGGTGTCGATCGCGGCCTTTGTGCTGCTGCTGGTGGGCGGGCCCATAGCGGTGGAGACGTTGAGTCACGGGCGTTCGCTCGGGAAGCTGGCGTTCGGACTGCGCGTGGTGCGGGACGACGGTGGACCGATCCGGTTCCGGCACGCGCTGGTGCGGGGTGCGATCGGCGTGATCGAGATCCTGATGACCTTCGGGGTCGTCGCCTGTATCGCCTCGCTCGTCTCGGCACGCGGGCGGCGGCTCGGGGATGTGTTCGCGGGCACTCTGGTCGTACGGGAAAGGGTGTCCGCCGGGCCGACGGCCTTTGTGCCTCCGCCGCCGCCGTGGCTGACGGGGCGGTTCGCGGAGCTTGATCTGTCGGCCGTTCCCGACGGGCTGTGGCTGGCCATCCGGCAGTACCTGACGCGGATGCAGCAGTTGGATCCGCAGGTCGGCTGGGCCATGGCCCAGCGGCTTGCCGCGGACCTCGTGGCTCGTACGGGCACGCCGGCGCCGCAGGGTGTTCCGCCGGCCGCGTATCTGGCGGCGGTGGTGCAGGAGCGGCAGGCGCGGGATGTGCGGCGGGCTTTCGGAAACGGCGCGGTGGGGGGCGTACCGGCCGGCGCGTTCGGGCCTGGGCCGAGAGCGGGTGTGCCGGGGGCGTTCGGCAATTCGGCGCTTCAACCGTCGTCGGCTCCACAACAGCCTTTTGGTGCCGTTCCGGCGGCTGCTCCTGCTTCTTGGCCGGCCGCTGCCGCTCCCCCTGTTCCCGGCGCAGGTGGCGCGGGAGTCGATCCGGTCGTGCCCGGTGCCCAGCCCTCGGCTCCGCAGAGCACGCCTGCCGCCGCCCCTCGGCCCTCCACCGGGTTCGCACCGCCCGCCTGAGTCTCCCGAACGCGCCCTCGACAACCGTCGTTCAGCCGAAGACGGACGGCGGCGACTCCAACTCCTCCAGCTCGATGCCGGGTGCTGCGAGCACCACGTCGCCGGCGATGTGTACGGCGTGCTGTTCGCCCGTGTCCAGGGCTGTGACCTGGTATTCGTCCACGGTCAGGGGGCCGTTGTCAGTGCCGTGTGTTTCTCTTTTCAGCAAGGCCCAGGACTGGTCCACGGTGCGGGGGGCGAGGACCGGTTCCGTGAGGCTGACCAGGCGGACGCGGGTCGCGGCGGATGAGGGGGTGAGGCGCAGGAGACGGGTGGTGGCGATGAGGAACGCGGGGGAGGTGCCGGTGAAGGCGTGGGCGCGGACATTGCCTTCGGTGGCATCGGTGCCGGTGGGGTCGGTGCGGACCCAGGTGACGCCGTCGAGAGCGGCGCCGCGCACCTGCCAGCTCGCCGCGTGGAGTTCGAGGCGGATGGGGCGGCCGAGTTCGTCGAGCGTGAGGTCGACGGAGCCGTTGTGATCGCCTGAGGGGGTGGTGAGTTGGGAGACATAACGCCAGCCGGAGGGACCGGGGGCGCACTGGAAGTGTTCTGCAGCGAGGGGGGTGTGATCGTGCGGATCGTGGAGCGAATAACGGCCGCGGGGCATCGGGGTCCTGGGTCTTGACGGGCCGGTCCGGCCAAGGGAGCCAAAGGGGCAGGCCCCCGGCACGGGGGTGCGGGGGCCTGCCTCGGAGGATCTGCTGGTGAGTACCTGCCGCTGTGGCCGCGTCAGTGCACGGACGCGGTCGCAGCGGGCGGGGTCGCCGGATCAGTAGCGGTAGTGGTCCGACTTGTACGGGCCCTCGACCTCGACGCCGATGTACGACGCCTGCTCGGGGCGGAGCGTGGTCAGCTTCACGCCGAGCGCGTCCAGGTGGAGGCGGGCGACCTTCTCGTCGAGGTGCTTGGGCAGCACGTAGACGTCGGTCGGGTACTCCTCGGGCTTGGTGAACAGCTCGATCTGGGCCAGGGTCTGGTCCGCGAAGGAGTTGGACATCACGAACGAGGGGTGGCCGGTGGCGTTGCCCAGGTTCAGCAGGCGGCCCTCGGAAAGCACGATGAGGACCTTGCCGTCGGGGAACTTCCAGGTGTGGACCTGGGGCTTGACCTCGTCCTTGACGATGCCCGGGATCTTCGCCAGGCCGGCCATGTCGATCTCGTTGTCGAAGTGACCGATGTTGCCGACGATCGCCTGGTGCTTCATCTTGGCCATGTCCGCGGCCATGATGATGTCCTTGTTGCCGGTCGTGGTGATGAAGATGTCGCCCTTGTCGACGACCTCGTCCAGCGTCGTGACCTGGTAGCCGTCCATCGCCGCCTGCAGAGCGCAGATCGGGTCGATCTCGGTGACGATCACGCGGGCGCCCTGTCCGCGCAGGGACTCCGCGCAGCCCTTGCCCACGTCGCCGTAGCCGAGGACGACCGCGGTCTTGCCGCCGATGAGGACGTCGGTGGCGCGGTTGATGCCGTCGATCAGGGAGTGGCGGCAGCCGTACTTGTTGTCGAACTTCGACTTGGTGACGGCGTCGTTCACGTTGATCGCCGGGAACAGGAGGGTGCCGTCGCGGTGCATCTCGTAGAGACGGTGCACGCCGGTCGTGGTCTCCTCGGTCACGCCGCGGATCTCCGAGGCGAGCTGGGTCCACTTCTGCGAGCCGTCGGTGATGGTGCGCTGGAGGACCTGGAGGACGACGCGGTGCTCGTCGGACTCGGCGGTGTCGAGGGAGGGGACCTTGCCGTCCTTCTCGTACTCGACGCCCTTGTGGACGAGCATGGTGGCGTCGCCGCCGTCGTCCAGGATCATGTTCGGGCCACCGGTGGGGGTGTTCGGCCAGGTCAGCGCCTGCTCCGTGCACCACCAGTACTCCTCCAGGGTCTCGCCCTTCCAGGCGAAGACCGGGATGCCCTGGGGGTTCTCGGGCGTGCCGTTCGGGCCGACGGCGATGGCGGCGGCCGCGTGGTCCTGGGTGGAGAAGATGTTGCAGGACACCCAGCGGACCTCGGCGCCCAGGGCGACCAGGGTCTCGATCAGGACGGCGGTCTGCACGGTCATGTGCAGCGAGCCCATGATGCGGGCGCCGGCCAGCGGCTGGCTGGCGGCGAACTCACGGCGGATCGACATCAGGCCGGGCATCTCGTGCTCGGCGAGGGTGATCTCCTTGCGGCCGAACTCGGCCAGGGAGAGATCGGCGACCTTGAAGTCCTGTCGGTTGTCGACAGTCGTCATTACGAGGAGCTCCTCGGGGTTGGGGCCTGGTGGACACGGCTGGTCTGCGCGGCGACGGACACAGGGGTGCCCGAAGGAGGGCACAGGAATACCCGCGTACGCGCAGCGCAGTCCGTCGGAGGCCCTCTCTCCCTCGGTCGGTCCGCGGTGGGACCGCCCGACCGCCATCAGCAGCGACGTCTGGCTCCCACCCAAGCTACACCGGTGGACCCGGCAGCCCCCAGCCCACCTCAGGACGGATCCAGCCGAAGTCCGGCGGGTGTTCGGTGTCGGACCGGGTTTCCGGGGGAGCTGCGACGGGGTGCCCGCGAGTGGTGGAGACAGGGGATCCGACGGCGGCGACCAGGGACAGACCAGTGACATACGTGCGCCGGTCGTCGGGTTCTCGCGGTCGGTGGAGGGGGTCGGTTCGGTCTGTGTGGGGCTGCGGCTGTCGTGGGTCGCGGGTCCGCACAGGCTGTTCATGGAGACCGGCTAGCCTCGCGCCCGCGGAAGTGCCGCACGGGGAGGGAAACGATGTCGGGCAAGGGGCGGGGAC
>NZ_JAENRY010000428.1 GCF_016612545.1 Streptomyces sp. MBT65
CGACCCGGCGGTCACCGCCGAGGCCGACCGCCTCACCGCCCGGCTGACCGGTGAGCGGGGCGTCATCGGCGTCGGCTCCTACTGGCAGACCAAGTCCCCGTCCCTGCGCGCGAAGGACGGACACGAGGCGCTGATCGCCGCCCACATCACGGGCGACGAGAAGACGATGGGCGACACCCTGGACCGCATCGCGCCCACCTTCCGCGGCACCCACGGCCCGGTGAAGGTCAAGGTCGGCGGCATCGTCGCCGTCCGCCACGAGATGCAGACGACCATCAAGGAGGACCTGGCCCGCGCCGAGATGATCGCCCTGCCGCTGACCCTGCTCCTGCTGGTGATGGTCTTCGGCTCCGCGACAGCGGCCCTGCTTCCGCTCGGCATCGGCATCGTCGCGATCCTCGGGACGAACGCGGTGCTGCGCGGTCTCACGGAGTTCACCGACGTCTCGGTCTTCGCCATGAACCTCACCACGGCCCTGGGCCTCGGACTGGCCATCGACTACGCCCTGTTCATCGTCCGCCGCTTCCGCGAGGAACTGTCCACCGGCGCCGAGCCGTTGACCGCCATCGCCACCACCCTGCGCACGGCCGGCCGCACGGTGCTCTTCTCGTCCCTCACGGTCGCGGTGTCCCTGGCCGCGATGCTGGTCTTCCCGATGTACTTCCTGCGCTCCTTCGCCTACGCGGGCATCGCCGTGGTGCTCCTGGCCGCGGCAGCCGCCCTGATCCTGCTCCCGGCAGCCCTCCTGCTGCTCGGCCACCGGGTCAACTCCCTCGATCTACGGCGCCTGTTCCGCCGCGGCCGCCCGGCGAAGGTCTCCGGCGAGGAAGGCACGGGCTGGGCCCGCGCGGCCGGCCTGGTGATGCGCAGGGCCCCCTTCTTCGCCCTGGCCACCACAGCCGTCCTGGTCCTGCTCGGACTGCCGTTCCTGGGCGTCAGGTTCGGCACCGCGGACGACCGCCAACTGCCCTCGGGCGCTGAGTCGCACGTCGTGCAGCAGCACATCCGCGACGGCTTCCCGGGCAACCCGGGCGGCGCCCTCGAAGTGCTCGCCGAGGGACGGGCGACACCGGCGCAGTACACCGCGTACAGGACCCGGATCGCCCGACTGCCCGAGGTGGCAGGCGTGGAGGGCCCCCTGGTGCAGGGCGACTCGGCGTACTTCACGGTGCTGCCCAAGGGCGAGGCGGTCGACACCGCGGCCCAGCGCCTGGTCGGCGACCTGCGCGCGACGGACGCCCCCTTCACGACCAAGGTGACCGGCACGGCGGCCGTCCTGGTCGACTCCAAGCACGCGATAGCCACCCGCCTGCCCTGGGCGGTCGGCCTCATCGCCGTGGTCACTCTGCTCCTGGTCTTCCTCCTGACCGGCAGCGTGGTGATCCCGATCCAGGCGGTACTGCTGAACGCGCTCAGCCTCACGGCGATGTTCGGCGCGGTCGTCTGGGTCTTCCAGGACGGCCACCTCTCCGGCCTCCTCGGCTTCACCAGCACCGGCTCCATAGAGACGACCCTCCCCGTCCTCATGTTCTGCGTGGCCTTCGGCCTCTCCATGGACTACGGCGTGTTCCTCCTCTCCCGCATCAAGGAGGAGTACGACCGCACGGGCGACCACAACGAGGCGGTCCGCCACGGACTGCAACGCACGGGCGGCCTCATCACGGCGGCGGCCGTGATCCTGGCGGTGGTGATGGTCGCGATCGGCACGTCCCGGGTCACCAACACCAAGATGCTGGGCCTGGGCATCGCGCTCGCGGTGTTGATGGACGCGATGATCGTCCGGAGCCTGCTGGTCCCGGCGGTGATGAAGCTGACGGGGAGGGCGACTTGGTGGGCGCCGGGTCCGTTGCGCCGCTTCCATGAACGGTTCGGTCTGAGCGAGGCTGAGGACAAGCGCCCTCTTGAGGGCGCGGGGCTGCATCGATCTGCGGCTCCGCCGCAGGGCGCGACCGGCCACGATGGCCCTGCAGACCACGACGGCGATGGGAGCCCGAATGAAAGCGGTGGTGTTCGAGCAATACGGTGACCCCGCCGAGGTACGCGACGTACCCGAGCCCCACCCCGCGGAACACGGAGTGGTCGTCCGGGTGGAAGCCACCGGCCTCTGCCGAAGCGACTGGCACGGCTGGCAGGGCCACGACCCGGACATCACCCTGCCCCACGTACCGGGCCATGAACTGGCCGGTGTCATCGAGTCGGTGGGCACCCGGGTCACCCATTGGCACCCCGGAGACCGAGTCACCGTCCCGTTCGTATGCGCCTGCGGGACCTGTGCGGCGTGCGCGGCGGGCGACCAGCAGATCTGCGTACGCCAGACCCAACCGGGCTTCACCCACTGGGGCTCCTTCGCCCAGTACGTAGCCTTGGACCACGCGGACGTGAACCTGGTGGCGATCCCGGACGAGATGTCCTTCGCGACGGCGGCCTCCCTGGGCTGCCGGTTCGCGACGGCGTTCCGCGCGGTGGTGCAGCGCGGCCGGGTCGCGGCGGGGGAGTGGGTCGCGGTGCACGGCTGCGGCGGGGTCGGCCTGTCGGCGGTGATGATCGCGGCGGCGTCCGGCGCCCGGGTCGTCGCCGTCGACATCTCACCCGAAGCACTGGCGCTGGCAAGGAAGTTCGGGGCGACGGAATGCGTGGACGGCACGCGGACGCCGGACCCGGCGCAGGCGGTACGCGAACTGACGGGCGGTGGTGCCCACTTGTCCCTGGACGCCCTGGGTTCCCCGGCGACCTGCGCCAACTCGGTGAACGGTCTGCGCCGCCGAGGCCGCCACATCCAGGTGGGCCTCCTGCCCTCCGCCTCCGGTACGACCCCGGTCCCCATGGCCCGGGCGCTCGCCCTGGAACTCGAACTCCTCGGCAGCCACGGCATGGCGGCCCACACCTACCCGCCCATGCTGGAACTGGTCCGAGCGGGAGTGCTCCGCCCCGACCTCCTGGCCACCGCGACGATCACCCTGGAGGAGACACCGGCGGCGCTGGCCGCGATGGGGACGGCGCCGGGAGCGGGGGTGACGGTCATCGAACCGTGGAGCTGAGACCGGCACACCGGCAGAACAGGCCAAGGACCAGACCCGGAGCAGACCCCGAACAGGCCCTGGATCGGCCGGGCCGCGGCGCGGGCGGCATCGATGTCGGTGACCGCCACCTCTCCCTCGGCCCGACCCGTTCGCCCAGCCAGTCCCCCAACGACCCACCGCCACCGCCGACTTCGAGACACCGCCACCCCGGCCCGAGCCCGGTGCGCGCCAACGCCGTTCTGGACGCGGCGTCGTAGCGGGATTCGAGGACGGAGAAACGCCCTGCCGCCTGGACGGCCGCGTTGTCGAACAGATAGCGGGACATGCGTGCCTCTTGAGGTCGCGGGAGCGCCGTTCGGCAAAATGGTCACGCCGGGACGAGCAGCCCTACAGGGCACGATGCGGGGCGGGGGAAGGGCGACGGGATCGCGCCACCCCTAAGCGGATTGTCGTATCACTACGACACGCGCTTCCCGTGCCGACAACGGGCGCCGGGCACCCGTACCGCCCGTACCGCACCGCACGCACCGCACCGCATCACGGCACGACGCGGCACAGCAGGGGCAGCACGGGCACCCGGTCGCCCATCGACCCCCTCGGATCAGTCGTCTCTACGACCCCGGTTGCCGGGGCGGGAGGCGACCCAGGCGCGGACCGTGTCGGCGTACCAGAACGGCTTGCCGCTCTCCACGTGGTCGGGCGGGGGCAGCAGGCCGTGCTTGCGGTAGGAACGGACGGTGTCGGGCTGGACGCGGATGTGGGCCGCGATTTCCTTGTACGACCAGAGCCGTCGGTCGGTCATGGGGGCACCTCCCTGCGCGCGCCGCGGCGGCGGCCGGGGGCGGCCGTCGGGGGAGCCGTGCGCTGCGCTGGCGATCACAAAGCCTGTGCCCGGTGAACGACACAGAGTGAGGGACGGGAAGCGCCTGTCGACCGGGTGTGACGCAAAACCCGCGTACACGCGATATGTGTGACACGAGGGGGGCTTTTGTGGCAGAGGTGACGCAAAGGCGCACGCGGGCGCAGAGGCGCGGCGCGTTGACACCAGGGGGAGAAGGGCACGGGCGAGGGCACAGCAAGGTGGGCCGGACCCGCTGCGCCGGGCCCGGCCCACCGGCTCCCCGCATCCCCCGGGCCCGTTGGATCGCTGGAGGCCTGCGCATCCCCAGGGATCAACCGGCCAGGCGCTCAGCCTGCATCAACGCGCCCGGCCGGTCTTGGAGAAATCCGCACCACGACCCGGATCGAGCAGCAGGCTCGTCGCCTCGCCCGGCATCCGGTCCCCGGCAGGCGCGCCCGTCCGCTCCGCCGGCGGACTCACCCGGGCCACCGTGAACTGACCCGGCGTGCACCCCGTCATCGCCCTGAACTCGCCGCTCAGATGCGCCTGGTCGTAGAAACCGCAGACCGCCGCCGTCTCCGCCTGGCTGCGGCCGGACGCGAGGAGGCGCCGGGCGCGCTGCAGACGCAGGACGCGCGCCGCCGCCTTGGGGCCGAGTCCGATCTGTTCCCGGAACCGTTTCTCCAACTGCCTTACGCTCCAGCCCACTTCGTCGGCGAGCCGGGGCACCGGCAGCGCGCCCCGGGTCCGCACCAGCTCGGACCAGGCCCGTACGACCCGTTCCGAACTCGGCGTACCGGCCGCCGACCAGCGGGTGAACACGTCGTCCAGCAGCCCGAACCGGGCGGTCCAGGTCGGCAACGCGCCGAGCGCGGCGACCAGTTCGGCGATGCCGGTCCCGCGGGGGCCGAGTCCGTGCGGGAGTTCGTCCGGATCGACCACCCGGTCGGCGAGTTCGTGCTGAGCCGTGCCGAACAGCGTGAACGCGGCCCACGGCATCAGCAGCACCTCGACTGCCGCGAGCCGCCCGCTGTGTTCGCCGAGCGCGGCAGTGGTCGTAGGCCCGCAGAACACGGATCCCAGCGTGGCCGTGGCGCGCCCGGCCCGTGAGATCCGTACCGACCCCTCGAACCCGAGCAGCAGCGTGGCCGCCCCGATCGGCGCCTCCAGCCGGGCCCGGGGCCGCGCCAGTTCCAGCCGTATCCCGCGATAACTGATCACTCCGGGGCGGAGCCGAGCATGCGGTGCCCCGAGCACGGTCTCCCAGGACCCGCCGGGCCCGTGCCCGGAACGGATGCGCACAGCAGCGACAGACATCCACCGATGGTCCTACGGGACCAAAGCGCCCCGGAAGGGGCGCGGGCTGTATCGATGTGCGGCTCCGCCGTGTGGGCGCGAGCAACCACGACGAGCCCGCGGCCTATGGAAAACCGGTCCCACCCCTCGTCTCGTCCGAATGTCTGGACAAAACATTGACAGGGCTCGGGCCACGGGACTACAAACCCTGGAGAGCCGAAACAAAGCCGCCCGCGCGGGCGCGAAGGGAAGTCGATGGCGTACGACCTGATCACCATGGGGCGGCTAGGGGTGGACCTCTATCCGCTGCAGACGGGCGTGCCGCTGCCCCAGGTGACGACCTTCGGGAAGTTCCTCGGCGGCTCGGCGGCGAACGTCGCGGTCGCCGCCGCCCGGCTGGGTCGTGAGGTCGCCCTGGTCTCGCGCACCGGCGACGACCCCTTCGGCGCCTATCTGCACGAGGCGCTGCGCGACTTCGGCGTCGACGACCGCTGGGTCACGCCCGTCGCGGACCATCCGACCCCGGTCACCTTCTGCGAGATCTTCCCGCCGGACGACTTCCCGCTCTACTTCTACCGGCAGCCCAAGGCCCCTGACCTGGAGATCGACGCCCACGAGCTGGACCTGGACGCGATCCACGCGGCCCGGATCTTCTGGATCACCGGCACGGGCCTGAGCGAGGAGCCCAGCCGTACGGCCACGCTCGCGGCCCTCGCGCATCGCGCCAAGTCCGGTACGACGGTCTTCGACCTCGACTGGCGCCCCATGTTCTGGAAGGACCCGAGCGAGGCCCGCCCCTTCTACGAGGAGGCCCTGCGCCACACGACCGTCGCCGTCGGCAACCTCGACGAGGTGGAGGTCGCCACCGGAGTGCGCGAGCCGCACGCCGCCGCCCGCGCGCTGCTGGACGCCGGTGTCGAACTCGCCGTGGTCAAGCAGGGCCCGAAGGGCGTCCTCGCGGTCAACCGGGCCGGCGAGTCGGCCGAGGTGCCCCCGCTGCCGGTGAACGTCCTCAACGGACTCGGCGCCGGTGACGCCTTCGGCGGCTCCCTGTGCCACGGCCTGCTGTCCGGCTGGGACCTGGAGAAGATCATGCGGCACGCCAACGCGGCCGGCGCGATCGTCGCCTCCCGCCTGGAGTGCTCGTCCGCGATGCCCACGGTCACCGAGGTCGAGGCCGCGATCACCGCCGGAGCGGTCCTGTGAGGGCGGGCCGGGTCGCGGGTGCGGAGCACGGTGGCGAGTACGAGGGCGAGCACGGAGGCGGGGACGGTGTGACGCACGCGCACGGTGACCAGGACGGCGTGACGGACCTCCCGGGCCACGAGGGAACCGGCGCGACGGGCGGCCGCGAGGGCGCCACCGGAGCCGGGGGGACGACCGGCGCGGCGGGCGG
>NZ_JAENRY010000429.1 GCF_016612545.1 Streptomyces sp. MBT65
TGTCCGCACGGGCAACGGTGCGCGGGGTGGGCGGCGGGGGCGTCTGCATGACTGTCTTCAGGTTGTCTTTCTCTGGGTCAGTTCTCGCTGGTGGTTCTCGCCGGTGGTGCTCAGCGGTCGGAGGCGTCGGACTTGTCGACGCCGTCCCACACGTTCGCGTACCAGGGGCGGTCGGCGGCGCCCAGTTCGGCGCGTGACTGCTTCGCCGCGTCCGGGTCGATCACGATGTAGCCCGTCTCCCCGGGCATCACATAGTGCAGCCGCTGCCGGATCTGCTGTTCCGCGTACGCGTCGTCCTGCCAGCGTGCCTTGAGGTCGCGGAGCTGCTCGACGCGCTGCCGGGCCTGGTCCTGCTGCCGCTCCAGGTCGGAGATCTCGGCGCGCTGGGAGACGTACTGCCTTATCGGGTACGCCAGCGCCACGATCAGCGAGCACAGCACCAGGGCGAGGAGGGCCGCCCGGCCGGTGAGCCGGGAGCGGCGCGCCTGCCGCTTGGTCTGGGAGCGGTAGACACGGGCCGCCGTCTGCTCGCCGAGCAGCTTGAGCCTGGTCGCGGTGGAGAACCGGTCCCGGTCCTTCACGGCCATGTCCCGCCTCCCCTTCACACGTGCGTACGTCCCCGCACACGGTACGGGACCGGGTGCGGGGACGTACGTACGACTGGCTAAGGCTTAGCCCTGTACGGCTCAGCCCTTGCTGTGCCCATGGTCCGCAGAGCGGACGAGCGGGAAGGCTCAGCCCTTGAAGCGCGGGAAGGCGCTGCGGCCCGCGTACTCCGCCGCGTCGTCCAGGATCTCCTCGATGCGGAGCAGCTGGTTGTACTTGGCGACGCGGTCCGAGCGGGCCGGGGCGCCGGTCTTGATCTGGCCGCAGTTCACCGCGACCGCGAGGTCGGCGATGGTGACGTCCTCGGTCTCGCCGGAGCGGTGGGACATCATGCACTTGAAGCCGTTGCGCTGGGCCATCTCGACGGCGTCCAGGGTCTCGGTCAGCGAGCCGATCTGGTTCACCTTGACGAGCAGGGCGTTGGCGGTGCCCTCCTCGATGCCGCGGGCGAGGCGCTCGGGGTTGGTGACGAAGAGGTCGTCGCCGACGATCTGGACCTTGTCGCCGATGCGGTCGGTGATGACCTTCCAGCCGGCCCAGTCGTCCTCGTACAGCGGGTCCTCGATGGAGACGAGCGGGTAGGCCGCCACGAGCTCCTCGTAGTACTCGGTCATCTCGGCGGCCGAGCGGGACTTGCCCTCGAACTCGTACTTGCCGTCCTTGTAGAACTCGGACGCGGCGACGTCGAGCGCGAGCCCGATCTGCTCGCCGGGGATGTAACCGGCCTGCTTGATGGCCTCGATGATGAGGTCGAGCGCGGCGCGGTTGGACTCCAGGTTCGGGGCGAAGCCGCCCTCGTCGCCGAGGCCGGTGGACAGGCCCTTGGTCTTCAGCACCTTCTTGAGGGTGTGGTAGACCTCGGCGCCCCAGCGCAGCGCCTCGGAGAAGGACTCCGCGCCGATCGGGGCGATCATGAACTCCTGGATGTCCACGTTCGAGTCGGCGTGCGAGCCGCCGTTCAGGATGTTCATCATCGGAACGGGCAGCAGGTGCGCGTTCGGGCCGCCCAGGTAGCGGAAGAGGGGGAGGTCGCTGGCCTCGGACGCGGCGTGCGCGACGGCGAGGGAGACGCCGAGGATGGCGTTGGCGCCGAGCGAGCCCTTGTTGTCGGTGGCGTCCAGGTCGAACATCGCCTGGTCGATCAGGCGCTGCTCGGTGGCGTCGTAGCCGACGAGCTCCGGGCCGATCTGCTCGATGACGGCGAGGACGGCCTTCTCGACGCCCTTGCCGCCGTAGCGGTTGGGGTCGCCGTCACGCAGTTCGACAGCTTCGAAGGCACCCGTGGAGGCGCCGGAGGGAACGGCGGCACGACCCGTGCTGCCGTCGTCGAGGCCGACCTCGACCTCGACCGTGGGGTTGCCTCGGGAGTCCAGGATTTCCCGGGCTACGACGACGTCGATGGACGGCACGAGCATCTCCTTCTTGGGGTCTGACGCGGCTGCGGCAACACCGCAGCGGCTCTGCGAGACGAGCCTAACCGGCTCGGGGCGATTGGCCATCCGGTCGGCCGCCTGATGGACAGAACCGAGAGTAAATTGTTTCCGAACGGAACAAAGAGTCCCGTCAAAGAACACGGGGACACAAAAAGCCCCGCCCCGGTGCGTACGGGGGAACACGCACCGGAGCGGGGAGCCCGTGGGGGACGGGGGTGACCCTCACGAGGTCTCCATGGTGGAGTCCACGGATGTGAGGGCGCTGTGGTTCAGCTGAGAGGCCTGTATGTCACTTCAGGTGGAGCTGCTGGCCCGGGAAGATGACGTCGGCGTCGTCGATGATGTCCTTGTTCAGCTTGAACAGCTGCTGCCAGCCGCCCTTCACCTTGTGCTTCTCGGCGATGGAGCTGAGGGTGTCGCCCTTGACGACCTTGTACTCGCCGTCGCCCTTCTTGACCTTCTTGCCGGTCGGGGTGGTGACGGTCTTCTTGGCGGCCGGGCGCTCGGCGGAGCGGGAGGCGGTCGTGTCGGTCGAGCGGGTGCTCGTGCTGCCGCTGCTCGACGAGCCGCTGTTGTTCGAGGAGCTGGAGGAGCTGCCGCCGGAGTAGGCGGCGCCCGACAGGCCGGTGCCACAGGTGGGCCAGGCGCCCTTGCCCTGGGCCGCGAGGACCTTCTCGGCCACGGCTATCTGCTGGGACTTGGAGGCCTGGTTCGCGGTGGAGGCGTAGGCGGTGCCGCCGTACGCGGCCCACGTCGAGGCGGAGAACTGCAGACCGCCGTAGTAGCCGTTACCGGTGTTGATGGACCAGTTGCCGCCGGACTCGCAGCTGGCGACCGTGTCCCACTCGGACGCGGTGGCGGCGGAGGCACTGCCGGTCGCCATGAGCGGAGCGGCGATGGCGACACCGGTCACGCCGGCGAGCGTGGCGACACGGGTGGCCTTGGACGGACGGCGGTGCTTGCCCTTGCTGGAAAACAGCATGGAAGATCCCAATCCCCTCACCGACGCCTACGAGGTGAGCTGTCGGGTTCGGGCCGTGTGAGTTGCCCGGCCGCACACCTCTCGGTGCGCGACTTCACCCCAAGCCGGTTCCGGTCGTCTCTCGACTCCCGGGCCCGGCACTTACCTTGGGTCCCCCGCTCCTGCCTACGGCGCTTGACGCGACGACTGTTCCCGGAGGCCGCTGGCAGGACTCGGCGTGTGCGGCAGCCGGGGCTCGTGGTGACGAGCGGCCTTGACCGTAGACACGGATTCGGCGGAATTTCAAAGACGATCAGGGCTTCTGAGACTCATCCCACACTTTGATCAAACCGGACATTCAACGCGAAGCATGACGTGAACTCCCGCTGTTCTCTTGCTACTTTTCGTCCGCTTCCGTACCGACGTCCAAGGTCTGACCGGCGGCGATCTGGGTCGGATCGGCGCCTATCACCTTTTTGTTCTCGGCGTAGAGCGCGCGCCATCCGCCGTCGAAGCCAAGGGAGTTCGCGATCGACGCGAGGGAGTCGCCGGCGCGGACGGTGTACGTCTGCGGCGTCACGCTCTCCTCGGCGCTCGCCCCGCGGTGCTTGCCGCCGCTCGTCCCGCTCGTGCCGCTCGTGGAATCGTCGAGCGCGCCGGTGTCGACGAGGCTCGACTTGCCCACCGCCTGGGCCGAGTTGTCCGATTCGTCGAGCTTCGGGGAGGCGGCGACCGAGCCGTTGCCGGTCGAAGGAGTGGTGGACTTGTCGGACTTGGCGGGGTTGTCCGTCGCGGTGGGCGAGGGACTGCTCGACGAGTCGTCGCCGGAGTCGCCGGACGCGTCGGACGAACTCGAGTCCGTGGTGCCGGAGTCGGACAACCCGGAGGAAACGGATGAGTCGGACGAACCCGAGTCGGAGCCGGAGTCGGAGGGGTCCGTCGCGCCGGCCGACGGCGAGTCGCTCGCGAGGCCGGTGTCGACGTTGGTCGAACCCGAGTCCGTGGTGAGACCGGCGATCAGCGCGCAGGTGGTCCAGGCGGAGGTGCCCTTGTCGTCGAGGACCTTCTCGGCGACGGCTATCTGCTGGGAGCGACTGGCCAGGTCGGCGCTCGGGGCGTAGTCGGAGCCGCCGTACTTGTCCCACTCGTCCTGGGACATCTGGAGCCCGCCGTAGTAGCCGTTGCCGCTGTTCTCGCTCCAGGAGCCGCCGCTCTCGCACTCGGCGACCTTGTCCCAGGTGGTGCCGTCGGCCGCGTTCGCGGCGGCGGCGCCGAGGAGTGGAATGGCGATGGCGGAGCCGGTCACCCCGGCCGCGACGAGGAGAGCCGGAGCCTGACGGGGGCGACGGTGACGACCGTTCCCGGAGAGCATGCGGAGGCCTTTCGCGTGACGGCGGGGGGAGCGCGCGGCGGGTGGTGCGGGGCGCCGCGCTGGTACGTGAACGTAGCCGCAGTCGATCACTTGTCACAAGTTAGTGCCACGCAGATCACGTGAAGATCACAGAGTTGAAGAACTGTCATGTTTGGGTTTACGGGGCGAGATGACCCGTTTGGGGCCGGGTTCATGGGGTTGGAGTGCCAACTCGGTTCCGGCGCTACGGGGTTGAAGAGGCCGCCCGGGGGGTGAACTCCACAGGGAGGGTGCGCAGTCCGCGCATGATGAGGCCGCCGCGCCAGCGCAAGTCGGCCGGGTCCGCGGCGAGTTGGAGGTCGGGGAGGCGGGTGAGGAGGGTGGCGAGCGCGGTCTGGCCCTCCAGGCGGGCGAGTGGGGCGCCGAGGCAGTAGTGGATGCCGTGGCCGTAGCCGAGGTGTTGATTGTCACGCCGTCCGAGATCGAGGACGTCGGGGTCGGCGAACCGCTCCGGATCGCGGTCGGCGGCGGCCAGCACGACGAGCACGGGGTCGCCGGCCGCGATGTCCTGCCCGCCGAGGGTGAGCGGGCGGGTCGCGAAGCGCCAGGTCGCGAGCTCCACCGGGCCGTCGTAGCGCAGGAGTTCCTCCACGCCGGTCTCCAGGAGGCCGTGCTCCCCCGCGGCCAGGGACTTCTCCAGGCGGGCGCGCTGCTCGGGGTGGGTGAGGAGGGCGTAGGTGCCGTTGCCGATGAGGTTGACGGTCGTCTCGAAGCCGGCGAAGAGCAGGATGAAGGCCATCGCCGCGGCCTCGTTCTCGGTGAGGTGCTCGCCGTGGTCGGAGGCGCGGATGAGGCCGGAGATGAGGTCCTCGCCGGGGAGCGGGTCCGGGCTGTCGGGGAGGGCCTCGCGCTTGCGGTGGATGAGTTCGGCGAGATAGCCGCGCATCTTCTTGACCGACCGGGCGACTCCGCCGCGCGGCCCTCCCCCGTGACGGATCATCATGCCCGCCCAGTCCCGGAAGTCGTCCTGGTCCTCGCGGGGGACGCCGAGCAGATCGCAGATGGCGTGGATGGGGAGCGGGAAGGCGAAGTCGTGGATGAGGTCGGCGGAGCCTTCGGCCGCGAACCGGTCGATCAGATCGTTCGTCAACTCCTGCACCCGGGGCGCGAATTCGGCCACGCGCCGGGGGGTGAAGGCCTTGCTGACCAGTCGGCGCAGGCGGGTGTGGTCCGGCGGGTCGATGTTGAGCAGATGCGTCATCAACTCGGCCTTGCGCTCACCCGGGATACCGGTCTTGCCCTTGGCGTGCGCCGGTTCGTCGTGATGCGCGGGGTTCTTGGAGAGCCGCGGGTCGGCGAGCGCCTGCTTGGCATCGGCGTACCGGGTGACCAGCCAGGCCTCCACGCCGCTGGGGAGACGCGTTCTGTGCACGGGGGCGTGCTCGCGGAGCCAGGCATAGGCGGGGTAGGGGTTGGTGGCGAACTCCCAGGTGAAGAGTTCGGGGG
>NZ_JAENRY010000042.1 GCF_016612545.1 Streptomyces sp. MBT65
ATCAGTTTGAAGACGGGCCCTAGTAGGGCTGGAGAGTCCTGGCTGGGCCGGCTGATGGAACCAGGCGGCACGCGCCTCACGACACTCCGCACGGCGCGACCAGCCGACAGCCAGAAACCTATGCCGATCGTGAGGGTGGAACAGGCCCACCTGAGCGATGGCAGTCTCAGTCGCAGTGCTGCGGGGTCTCCCTGACATCATCCTCCGTATCGACCCGGCTACCACTCCCCCGCCCGACGAAGAAGCTCGACACCGCCGTGATCGTCGAGGTCAGCGCGAGCCGCACGGCCCAGGCTGCGAGGGAGTTGGCGCGGACGGCGGAGGTCAGGTCGGGGCCGTCGAGCAGAGCCCGGCTCAGGGTCAGAGCGCCGAGAGCGCTCAATGCGTAGACCCACCACGGGGGTTCGTTGGAGACGATGAGGACCGAGGCCGCCAAGGCTACGATCACGCTGAGCACGACGGTGAGCGAGACGATGTCCATGGCCTCAGCATTCCGTCGCGGGGGACGCCGGTCGTCGGCTTAACGGAGGAAAGGGGCCTCTGCCGAAAGGCAGAAGCGAGGGAGGAGAAGTCGCGACGAAAGCAGCGGTCTCGGGGTGGAACTCACCCTCCGCACCGTGGCAGGCTCGTGGCCGACATGGAGACCACACGAGACTGGGCGCTTCCCGGGTTGCTCGTCGCCGTACAGTTGGTGGAGCTGGGGCCCGGCGCCTCGTTCCTGGACACCCGGACACCGGGACCGCTGGGTGCCGCAGGGCTGCTCATCGCCGTCGTCGTGGAGACCGTCGCACTGAGCCGACGCAGGCATACGCCCGTGCGCACGTTGGTGTGGACGCTGGGGACGTCCGTGCTCGGCCAGGTGGCAGCCTACGACGCCTACGCCGACCTCGGTCTGCTGGTCGCCCTCTACTCCGTCGCGGTCCGCTGCCCCGCCTCCGTCACATCACGGGGTCTGGTCGCGGCCGTGGGTTCGTCCTGGGTGTTGGCGGGGGTACGGTTCGGCCTTCGCCCCGCTCTCGCCACTCAGCTGACAATCGCGGCGAGCACGTACGTGGTCTGCGTGGGGATCGGACTGGCACGGCGGCAGGGGCTGGCCCGAAGACTGACGGCGACCCGGCTCCTGGCCGCGGCAGAGGAGACGCGGCGTCAGGCGGCGCTGGACGAACGCGGCAGACTGGCACAAGAGTTGCACGACGTCAGCGCGCACCATCTCACCTCGGTCGTGGTAACCGTCGACGCAGCTAAGCGGCTTGGCCAGAGCAGACCGGAACTTGTCCGCCAGGCCATGGAGTTCACCGAGCGGACCGGACACGAAACTCTTACGGCGCTGCATCGACTCGTCACCGTGATGCGGGACGCGGGCCACCCCGACGCCCGGCCGTTGACCGGACGCGTCCAGGAACTCGTCGCCGGGTTCGGCCGGCTGGCCGGCCCCATCAGCCTCGACTTACCCGACGACCTCGCCGGGCCCGCCGCCGAGGCCGTGCACGCCATAGTCCGCGAGGCACTCACCAACACCCTGCGGTATGCGCCCGGCGCGACCGTGACCGTGCTCGTACGTCGGCTGGAGGGAACGCTCGAGCTGACCGTGGACAACACCGAGGCCACCGTGCGCGACGGCACGACCGCTCACGTGGGAATGGGCTCCGGCCGGGGGCTCGCGGGCATGCGAGAGCGCGCCGCGGCCGTGGGCGGGGAACTCACCGCCGGTCCCGCGCCTGACGGTGGATGGCGTGTTCGTGCCCGGCTGCCGGACGCCACAGGACCTCGGGGGACAGTCATGCGTCCACGGGGCCTTCCTCACGACGAGTGGCTGACGGATGGTGCCCTCCTCTTCGGCGCGGCCGCACTCCCCCTGGTCTTCCTACTGACAGGCTTGGAGGGATGGCGACACTACGAGGGCCAGGACACCCCTCGAGCCGTGGCGCTCGTGGCCGCGCTGCTCGCCCTGCACGCGCTGTCCCTGCTACGGCGGCGCCGTAGCCCCTGGACGTCACTCGCCGGTGTGGTGGCCGCATCGTGGCTGTGGCCGGTGGCCTGCCTCGTGGCCCCGCTCCTGGGAAGGGTGGCACCGTTCCTCGCAGGCGGACTGCTGGCCGAGACGGTGGCCGTATACAGCTTGGGCGCCTATGGCCGCAGCGCCTCGATCGGCTGGCCCGCGCCGTTCGTGGCCGCCGCCGCGAGCGGTGCCGTGCTTACCATGACGGCCGCCGCCGACGGCTCGCTGGCCGGGGAGACGCCCTCTGTGCTCACCGTCGCGGTGATCGCCTTATCCCTGACCGTGCTGCTGTGCCCGGTATACGCCTCGGCCTGGGGCTCTGGACTGTTCGTGCGGCGTCGAAGGCTGCGCGCCGTGGCCCGCGACGAATTCGCGCTCGGCTCCTCCCGCTGGGAAGCACACCTCGCCGCGGCGTCCGAACGGCACCGGCTGGCGGAGCGCCTGCATGACGCGGTGCTGCATCACACGACCTCACTGGTTCGACTCGCTCGCCAGGGAAGGCTGGACGAGGCAAGCGCCGAGGCGCGCGTGACGCTCGCCGCGATGCGGGAGTTGCTCCATGGGCTGGACACGACCGACAGGACCGACGAGACGAACTCCGTGGAGGAAGTCGGCCCGGATGACACCGGACCTCGGGCTACCGTGGCCGACCTGCACACCCTGTGCCGAACGGTCCGTCGCGAGGTGAGCGTGCACGGTGCCGCGGAGGTCGCTGCCGCGGGACTGCCGGAGGCGGTGAACGTGGCGGCCTACCGCCTGACGGAAGCGGCGCTCGGCGCCGGAGACCGGGGACGCGCCCGGGTCCGGCTGCGGCGCCGCAGGAGGGCACTGCTCCTCACGGTGACCGGCGTGCGCCTGGCCGTGCACGGCCCGGTCGCGGAGCGGCTCCGGGCACAGGCCGCCGCCGCGGAAGCCCGCATCAGTTTTGAACAGAGCGGTACGGTACGGGTGCTGCTGCCGTTGCCGACCCGTGCGCGCAGGACCCCGGCCTCGGCCCGAGAGGTCGCGGATAGTCCGGAGGTGTCCTCATCGCCACGCGCGTGATCGTCGTCGACGACCAGGCGGTGGTCCGCGCCGGGTTCGCCGCCATCATCGACGCCGAGCCCGACATGACCGTCGTCGGCGAGGCATGGGACGGTGCGAGCGCGGTCGAGCTTGCCGCCCGTGAGGCGCCCGAGCTGGTCCTGATGGATATCGGCATGCCGGGCATGGACGGCCTCACCGCGACCCGTTTCATCACGGCGCTGGAGTCCCCACCCCGCGTCCTGGTGCTCACCACCTTCGACCTCGACGCCCATGTGTACGAGGCTTTGCGAGCCGGCGCCTCCGGCTTCCTACTCAAGGACGCCCAGCCCGAGGAACTCCTGAACGCGCTGCGTGTGGTCGCCTCCGGCGAGGGCATCCTCGCCCCGGCCGTCACCCGCCGCCTGATCGACACCTACGCCCAGGGCGCGCCTCCACCTCCCGCGGTGACAGGTGCTCTGGCCGGCCTCACCCCGCGTGAAAGGGACGTGCTGTTCCGTATCGCCTCGGGCTTGGCCAACTCGGAGATCGCGGCGGCCCTGGGTGTCAGTACTGGAACCGTGAAGACCCATGTCAGCTCCCTGCTCGCCAAGTTGATGCTGCGCGACAGGGTCCAGGCGACCATTTTCGCGTATGAGACAGGCCTGATCCGGCCGGGCCGCGGACCCGGTCCCTGACGTGGACCTCAGAGGGCAGGAACATCCAGATGGCCATCGCATGCCGCCGACTGCCCATCACCCGTACGGCCCGTAGGGATCCGCCCCGATCACCACTACGGCAGCCCCCGCTCGCCGGCTGGGGCCGACGGTGTCTCCTGATGAAGAGGGCGCCGAGGTGGTGGTCCGGCGGCCGGAGCGCATGCCGTGGTCGAGTTGGAACCCGAAAAGGGCTCACCAGGCCAAGGCGGAGGAATGACACCGCAGTCCCGGACCCATGGCCATCCGCCTGCTCCTTCGCCGCCCCGCACGCCTCCGACGCGGCGGCGCTCTGCCTGACCGCCCACCCTGGCGTCCTCCCAGCCACCGCGGACGCGGCGCTGGTGAACGGAGCGACCAGCAACGTACTCACCGGCATCGGCACCGGTTCACCGGACAAGCTGCTCCAGCTCGTTCCGCAGCCGAAGCATTCACCGCCGACCGGCTCGGCAGGACCCCGGTGCGCAGGCATCGCCGGCCTCACCCGCGGCTGCCCACCGCCGGGGCTGCGGCGGTGCCATCACGCGCCGCTCCGCACGGCTGCGCCGCAGCCGGTCGGTGGCATCGACCGGACACGAGACCGGTGCGGTCGCGAGGAGAAGGCCGAACCGCTGGACGACGTTGCTCACCGTCACCGGCGAGGCCCCCAGAACAACGGCGCGGGCGGTCGCGCGGTGAATCTCCTGCGGTAGCAGCCCCGCTGCCACCGGGACCCGCTCGCCGCGGCCGGTACCTCGTGGTACCCCTGCGTCCAAGGCCGGATCCCGTCTCGCTGGACGAGGACTCCCACTGGGAGATCCTCCACCAGTGTCTGACCGACACAGCCCTGCCGCTCGACGTCCGCTGCTCCGGCGCTGTCCTTTTCCTCTTCGGACAGGAAGTCACCCGGATCGCCGCGCTGCCCACCGACGCCGTGACCGTCCGGAATCAGGAAACAGTCCTCCCCCTGGACCGCGTCCCCATCCGCCTGCCCGCCCCCCTGGCCCGGCTCCTGAGCGAGTTCGCCGACCAGCCACAGCCACCGGGCTGGGCAACGAACTACCCCAACCGCTGGCTCTTCCCCGCAGCCGAGCCGGGCCGTCACATCACCGGCAGCACACTGGCCCGCCGCCTCATCGACTAAGGAATCCCCAGCCGCCCCGCCCGCGCCACCGCCCTGGTCCAGCTCGCCCAGGACATGCCTCCCGCCGTCCTCGCAGCCCTGCTCGGCCTCCACCTCAACACCGTCACGCGATGGCGTTCCCGCGCGGTTACCGACTGGACCGCCTACCTGGAGGCCCGTACCTCCAGCCGGGCGGCTGCGGGCTGTGAACCCGGCTCTCGGGCGGTTCTCGGTCATGAACCCTCGGCCGGGAGAAGCTGATTGGCTGCCGTATTCTTCTGCCGCGGCGAACAGGTGGCGGTCCCTGGGCGAGACGTTCTGGGCCCTGGATCGGGCCATGGGCGGGCAGCGGCGTCCGACTCGGCTGCAGAAATGGGTGGCCCGGCATCCGATCGTCTCCGGTCTCTGCGTGGCCGGTCCCTTCACGCTCTTCCTTTTGATGGTGTCGCGCGAGGAGGAGCCCGACGATCCCCTGTTCGCTGTGATCTTCGGCCTGCTCATCGGACTTGTCTTCAGCCTCACGGCCGTCTCGGAGCGGCGCCGGCAGCGCAGGCTCAAGCGCCTGGGGATATGGGACGGATCCTGAGGACTTGGGCGGGGGCGATCTCGTCGAACAGGTCGTCACCGAGTCTCGGCTAACGTCGCGGCATGATCTCCGACGCATCGTTACCCGAGCATGAGCTCACAGCCGCCAGCTCTACCGTGGACTACCAGAACCGCTGGATGACCGTCCGCGAGGACAAAACGGTGCGCCACGACGGCGCAGAGGGCTTGTACGGCGTGGTGCACAAACCTGACTTTTCGTTGATCATTCCGCATGAAAACGGGGGCTTCCACCTCGTTGAGCAGTACCGGTATCCGGTGAAGGCCCGCTATTGGGAGTTCCCTCAGGGCACGTGGGAAGACAGACCGGACGCAGTCCCGTTGGACTTGGCACGCGGTGAACTTGCGGAGGAGACGGGCCTGGCCGCTCGGACGATGACGCCCCTGGGGCACCTCTTCGAAGCCTACGGATACTGTGACCAGGGGTTTCACGTCATTCTTGCCACGGATCTCACCCGTGGCGAACCTCACCTGGACGACGAAGAAGCCGGCTTGATCAGCCGCTGGTTTTCTGAGGCGGAAGTGTGGCAGCTGATCGCCGAAGGCCGATTCAAGGACGGTCCGTCAGTAGCGGCCCTGGCACTGTTCCAGCATTACCGCAAGGACAGCGGCTGAGACCCAGCGGCAGCAAACAGCGCTTCGATCGGCGTGCCGCCGGATTGCTGGGTGGGGACCTTAGAGCGTGCATCGGAAGGACGCGGGGACGCCCATGATCCGTCGTCTCGCGTGCTGGTGGCATCCTTGGTCGGTGTTCTCATCCGATCATGTGGGCGCCGTGTTCTTCGATGTCGACGGCACCCTCGTTCCAGGTACGAGTTCGTCGGTTTTCCTGGCCGGCTTCCTTGGCCATCGGGACGAGTTGGCCAAGGCCGAGGACGCCTATGCCTCCGGCGCCCTGGACAATCGGCAAGTTTCCGAGCTGGATGCTGCGGGTTGGGCGGGCATGCCCGAAGAACAAGTCGCCGGCTGGCTCGACGGGCTTCCCTTGGTCTCGGGCATCACGGAGACCGTGGCCTGGTGCCGGCGGAACCAATTGGTGCCCGTGCTGGCAACCCTCGCCTGGTCACCGGTCGGCAGCTACCTGACCGACCGATTCGGCTTCCACGCGTTCAGCGGACCTCGACTAGAGACCACGGACGGCCGGTTCACAGGCCGGGTCGCCCGCCACTTCGACGAGTACGACAAACGAGATTTCGCCCTCGCCCAGGCGCGAGAGTTGGGGTTGACTCTCCGCTCGTGCGGAGCCGTCGGGGACAGCCGCTCCGACCTGCCACTGTTCGCATCCGTCGGGCTGAGCGTGGCATTCAATGCCTCGGCAGGAGCGCGGGCGGCGGCGACCGCCGCCGTGGACGACAGCGACCTGCGAGGCGTGCTTCCCCTCTTGAGTCGCCTGGTCACAGCCACTCGTTGATGGCCGCTATCAGGAGAGCCGCCTCGTAGCGGACTGCAAGTTTGTCGTATCCCGTGGCCACCGCGCGGCGCCTTTTGAAGTGGATAACTTCGCACTCCACCACGTGCCGAGCCTAGTAGGGCTTGGTCAGGTGTGTTCGTGAGTGGCGTGTCCGTTGGTGTTTTGGGGTCGTTGGGGTGGTGTGACACCTGAGGAGATGGCCTTGGTCCGCGAGGACTTGGAGGCGTTCGCGGCTGAGTTGTTCGACGGGTTCTTCCGTGCGGATCAGCGGCGGTGGGGGCAGGCGTATAGGCGCGGGCTGTTGCTGGAGGGGCGGCGCAAGTCGGTGGAGCCGATGGCGGCCCACCTCGGTGAGGACGGCAACCGGCAGGCGCTGGCGCACTTCATCACCTCCAGCCCGTGGGATCCCTCGCATGTACGGGCCCGTCTGGCCTGGAGGATGCAGGACGTGATCGGGGCCGAGGCGCTGATCATTGATGACACCGGCTTTCTGAAGGACGGGGACGCCTCGGCGTGTGTGTCGCGGCAGTACACCGGGACCGCGGGCAAGGTCACCAAATGCCAGGTCGGGGTGTCGCTGCATCTGGCCCGGGATCATGCCTCGGCCGCGGTGAACTGGCGGCTGTTCGTGCCCGCGTCCTGGGATCCTGCCTCCCCGGAGGCAGACTCGGACAAGGTCGCCCGCCGGGGCCGCTGCGGCATTCCCGCCCAGGCGGGGCATGTGGAGAAGTGGCAGCTGGCCCTGGACATGATCGACGAGACCCGGTCGTGGGGCATCGACATCCCCTTGGTCGTCGCGGACGCCGGATACGGGGATGCCGGCGCCTTCCGCCACGGCCTGGAAGAACGCAAGCTGCCCTATGCGGTGGGCATTTCGTCTCGTCACACCGCTCATCCGGCCGGCTCCCGGCCCGTCCAGCCCGTCTACTCGGGCACCGGCCGACCACCGAAAGTGCAGTATCCCGAGCCTGCTCAGACCATGAAAAACCTTGTCATTGCGGCCGGGCGGGTGGCTGCGAGGCCGGTGTCCTGGCGGGAAGGCTCCCGGCCGGGCAAGAGCCGAAGCGGCTTCAACGCATGCACTCGCGGTTCGTCGCCCTGCGCGTGCGCCCAGCCGGACGCGGTGTCCGCCAGGCCACTGACGGGCCGGAGCTGCCCGAGCGGTGGCTAGTCCTCCAGGTCGAGCCTCGGCAGCCAGCCGCCACGGGAGCCGCGTTTCTTGCGGGTACGCGCTTGGTCGGCCTCGTCTGGAATGGGCAACTCGGCGCCCGCAGCCCGAATGTGTGGGCACTCTCCGCAGCGGACCGGAGAGTTCCTCGACCGGCTGGTGACAACAGGCGCCCTGACAATTTGGCACCACCATCAGGAGACCGCCGAGCCAGTCCGGAACTGCCCCAGCCCCTGCACACGGACCCGCCCTGTAGCAGGTCCCCAAAGGAGCCAGACGGCGTGGCGCTGACGTCCGTGCCGGACCCCGGATGCCACTCGAGAGGAACAACTGGTTCCGCCTGTCCGTAGTATCTCTACACCAAGGCATCCTGCGGCAGTCACAGTGGCTGCACCGCCGGTACAGCGCAGAGGGAGCCTGCCTCTGTTCAAGACCGCGCGCATGGATCACCGCCGCACACCGAGGAAAGGCCAGCTTCATGTCCGAGAGCACAACTGCCGCCACGGGACTGACATCCCAGTACACCGCCCAGGTGGCCGGAGACCTCGAGAGCAACCTCAAGGAACAGGACCGCATCGGCGCGGAAATTGCCGCCCTGCAACAACAGCTGACCGCCCTGCAGCACGACCACAGCGTGCTGGTCAACATCCAGCAGGCACTCGGCGTCACACACGAACCGGACGGCCCGCCGGCCACCGCCGAGAGCGCCACCGCACCGACTCTCCCGCAGAAGGCCGAGGCCGCACCCCCCAGCAGGCGAAGGACACGGAAGACCACAGCCCCGCGGGAAAGCACGACGGCCGGGAAGCCAGCCGCCGACAAGCCCACGTCCAAGACCGGTACCACCAAGGCCCAGCCCACCCTGGTGGAGCTCATCCGCCGCTACCTCGTCGAACAGAGCGAGCCCCGCTCCGCCGCGGAAATCTCCACCGCACTCAGCAAGGCCCACCCCGAACGCAGCATCAAGACCAAGGTCGTCCGCGTCACCACCGAGGGCCTGGTGGCCAAGAGCCAGGCCCAGCGCACCAAGCAGGGCGCCTCCGTCTTCTACACCGCCCCCGCCGCACCCGCGCCAGTAGTTGCGCCCACATCCGAGGAACAATCCGAGGTCACCGACCGCTGAAGCCGAGTTCCGAGAGCGCGGCACGTGGTCGGTGCCACGCTCGGATGTTTCGGCAGCAAGTGGTCCAGGCGCACCGGATGAGGCTGCGGGCGGTGATGCTCATGCCGGGAGACCGGAGAGACGGCGTCTGCCATCTACGGCGCAATGAACACTGGTAGGACCACCTCACAGCACGGCAGTCCTTCTGACAAGGCCCGTT
This sequence comes from Streptomyces sp. MBT65, assembly GCF_016612545.1. Classification (GTDB taxonomy): domain Bacteria; phylum Actinomycetota; class Actinomycetes; order Streptomycetales; family Streptomycetaceae; genus Streptomyces. The sequence continues at coordinate 9,324 of NZ_JAENRY010000042.1, forward strand.
TCTGTCCGCGTCACTCAGCGAGGCGAACCAACTCGTGCGTCTGGAGGCCGCCTCCGGTCTCGCCCTGCAGCACAAACGAGAACGGGGTGAGAATCCAACAGCCTTAATGCGACAGGACAGCCGCGGTGGGCGGCAGCACCTGCGTGACCGGCGAGAGGTCCGCGAACTGCTCCAGAAGCTGCCGGTACATGTCCTCCGGCAGCCGGGGACAGTGCACGTGTATCACCGTCCTCACCGCCTGTTCTGTCACATCGGCCGTCATGACGCGGGTCTACGTACTGTGCGTTATGCGGAGCCGTTCGGGTGCAGGAGCCGGGTGAGCCAGTCGGTGCGGGTTCGGCGGGCTGTGGCCGAGATGTCTGCCTGCGGGTACAGGGCGTCGAAGCCGTGGAAGCCGCCTGCCCAGACGTGGAGTTCGGCCTGGCCGCCGGCCGCCCAGATGCGGGTGGCGTAGTCGGTGTCCTCGTCGCGGAAGACTTCGGCGGAGCCGGTGTCGATGTAGGTGGTCGGCAGGCCCGAGAGGTCCTCGGCCCGGGCGGGCGAGACATACGCGGACACCTCGTCGGCGGTGAGGTTGCCGAGAACGGCTCGCCAGCCGAACTCGTTCATCTCGCCGGTCCAGACACCGGGCACGCCGGTGTACTGGCGGCTGGAGGTGGTGGTGTTGCGGTGGTCGAGCATGGGGCAGATCAGCATCTGGGCGGCGATGGCGGGGGTGCCGAGGTCGCGTGCCAGCAGGGTGAGGCCGGCAGCGAGGCCGCCGCCGGCGCTGATGCCTGCGACGATGATCCGGGTGGGGTCTATGCCCAGTTCCTGGGAGTGTTCGGCGGCCCAGAGCAGACCTTGGTAGCAGTCGTCGACGAGGGTGGTGCCGGTGGCTTCCGGTGCGAGCCGGTAGTCCACGGAGACCACGACCGCGCCGAACTCGTCGAGCCATTCCAGCGGGATGTCGATCTGCGAGAAGCGGTCTCCCATGACCATCCCGCCACCGTGGATCCAGTAGACGCAGGGGGCGGCCGTGGTGTGATCGGTGTTTGCGGGGCTGAAGACCGACAGGCGGACCTGGGCACCGTCCTTGGCCGGCACTCTGAGCTCGCGCCTGTCGACCTGCCGGTGTGCCAGGAGCGAGTCGACGGGCGCCGAGGGGAGCTGGCGCAGTTGCGCGAGAACTTCCGGGGTGAGCTGGGACATGAGGGGCATGCCGCTCAGCAGCTCGCGCAGTTCGGGGTCCAGAGCGGGACGTGTCGCGGTCATGGCGTGGGCCTTTCGTGGTGTGGTGCCGGACGGACGAAGACGGGAGCGTCTGGGCAGGTGGGCAGGTGCCGGATCGGCAGATCGGTCCAGGGCTCAGAAGGCGGCCTTGCCGAGGACCGGGACGTAGTCGGTGTACTGGGACTCCTTGGTCAGCAGCCCGGCGATCTGCGCCACGATGGCCTGGGCGGCCTCTCCGGCGAAGATCCGGTGGTGGTCCTCCTCGCTGGTCCAGCCCTCGGTGACATGGACGACGTCGGGGTCGGACGCGGAACGGGAGACGAGGTAGACGACGCAGTGCTCGCTCGCGCCGGGGCTGCCCTCGTCGAGGCCGGTCAGCAGCAGGTCGACCAGCCGGCTACCCATCCCAGGCTTGGCGGTCAGTGTGGCGTTGAATCCGTACGTGGCAAGCATGTGTTTTTCCTTCGCAGTGGCGGAGTGGACTGATTCCATTCAATGTCTCTGAGCTGCGAAAACGTTAGAACGATGCTTGCGAGTACTTGCACGATCCTCGCAATTTCGGGAGCAGGATGGCGGCGGGGTGCTGCAATGGACGCATGTCTCTGGAAGAGTTGCGAACCCTGCTGGACCGGCACGCCCGGCCCGACTGGACCACCGCCATCGACGGCGTTCTGATCTCGAAGGTCGACCGGCCGGATCCGCCGGCGCCCTCCATGTCCGGCACGGTGGTCGCCGTCATCGCCCAGGGCGCCAAACGCCTCGCGCTGGGCGAGAGGGTCTACGAGTACGGCCCCGGGCAGTACCTGGTCGCATCCGTCGACCTGCCTGTCACCGGGCAGTTCACCCAGGCCGACCCCGAACGGCCCGCCCTCGGTTTCGGCCTGACCCTGGAACCGTCCGCCGTCGCCGAAGTCCTGTTGCAGGCCGGTCCCGGCGACCTCCCCCGCACCGGTGGAGGCACGCCGTCAGGGATCGCCGTCAGCGACGCCCCGCCCGCCCTGCTCGACACGGTGGTCCGGCTGCTGCGCCTGCTCGATGAGCCCCGCGACCGGGCGGTACTGGCCCCGCTGGCCAAGCGCGAGATCCTGTGGCGGCTGATCACCGGCGAGCAGGGGGCAACGGTGCGCCAGCTCGGTCTGGCCGACAGCGGCCTCAGTCATGTCTCCCGGGCCGTGCGCTGGATCCGCGAGCACTACGCGCAGCCCTTCCGGGTCGAGGACGTGGCGCGAGTGTCCGGCATGAGCGTCTCAGCCTTCTACCGCAACTTCCAGGCGGTGACCGCGATGAGCCCCATCCAGTTCCAGAAACAGATCCGCCTCCAGGAGGCCCGGCTACTGCTGGCCACCCACCCCGGAGACGTCACAGGGGTCGGCCACCGCGTCGGCTACGACAACCCGTCGCAGTTCAGCCGCGAGTACCGCCGCCAGTTCGGTGAACCCCCGAGCCGGGACGCGGCCCGCCTGCGGAGCACCGCGCGCACTCCCGCGGGCATCCTGCCCTGAGCGGAACCGGAGCGCAGAAGAGGATCGTGCAAGTACGGGAGAGAATGATTCTACTATTCCTGCTGGTAGAAGCGATTTACTGGGATCAGTAGTTCTTCCGCCGAGTAGGAAAATGCCTGCTCGTCGCGGGTCCCATCGCATCGCGAGGATCACAGCATGAAGACAGTTCTGATCACTGGTGCCTCATCCGGATACGGGCGGGCGACTGCCCTCTACTTCCACGCGCAGGGGTGGAACGTCATCGCCTGGGCGGCACACTGCAGGCCGTCGCCGTCTGGGTCGTCCACTGGCACAAGATAGCTGGGAGCGGCAGGCCCCGGGAACTCGACGTGCCGTTCAAGACTGTTCGTAATGTCCACGACGAGCTGGCCGTAAGCGTAGGCCTGGTCTCGGGCCAGCTGACTGGTGGAGCGGAGGAGCGGAAGTGCGGGGCCGCACAGAGGGCGGCTACGTCCTCTGTGCGGATCGCGAAGAACCTCGGGTCGAGTGACAGACTCAGGGCCAGTTGCGACCACCTGGCGCTCCCCTGGTTGATCATATGAGGGTGGGCTTGTCCGCTCGTTGGTCTGGCTGTGGGGAACTGTCCCTCGTACCACCGCTGAGGATTCGGCATCCTGCGCACTTCGCTCGTCCTCTTCGCGAGCGTTCATCTGGTTGCCCCGGGCCTCGGCGACCCCTGGTCCAGCCGGGGCTACGCGCCGTACGGCCGACATCACGACGAGCGCGCGAAGTACCCCCTGACCGAGGCACTCCCACTGCTCGGATTCATGCTCCTCGGCGTCCTGTTCTGGGCGCTGGGCAGGCCGCCGCGTAGGGCGGAGACCGGCCCGCGTTGACCCGCTCCGGGTGCCTCCGCGACCGGCACCGGCTGTCAGTTCGGGTCCAGCCGGTGGGCGAGGCCGAGGGCGGTGGCGCCGGTGAGGTCTCCGACGTAGGGCCCGACGATCTCGATACGGCCGCCGGTGATCGACGAGGTCACGAAGGGGTTGCTCCAGAGCTTGCCGTCGATGACTATGGCGATTTCGTTGCGTGGGGCCGGGGCCGATGCGATGGAGCCGGTGAGGGCGGCGAAACGGGTCCGGTCGGCGGAGTCGAGGGTCACCTCGACCCGCCAGGTGCCGTCGGCACCGCTCTTGTCGGCCTTCGCAGAGGCGACCTGGACGTCGGTCATGCCTCTGGCCCGGTCGGCCTGGACGCAGAACTCCGGGTGGGTCGCGCTCGCGGGCACGGGGTAGCCGCCACTGCCCTGGGTGCAGGCGCGCTCGTTGGACGAGGTGACCGGCAGGAAGGAGATCAGGGCCGCCTTCCCGGTGTCCGTGGTGTCGCCCCCTGCGGCGGGCTGACCCACGTGGGCACGCAGGGGCGTGCCGTCCGCGACGGCCACCCAGGCGGTGGCGACCGCGACGGCGGCGACGATGCCGACACCCGCACGGGCCAGCCGCTGCCGCCGCAGGGCGAGTCGCAACGCGCCGTCGGCCAGGCCGACCAGATGGGCACCGGCCGCGTCACCGCCGTTCCCCCGGACCTGGGCGTGCAGGGCGTCGCGCAACGACGTTTCGCGCAGCGGGTGTTCGGTCGAGTCGTTCATGCGACGACGCCCCTTCCGGAGGCGGTGGAGGAGGCGGCCGACTGTCCCGCCTCGGCCAAGGCGGTACGGAGAGAAGCGAGGGCCTTGTGGGTCTGGCTGCGGACCGTCCCCTGAGCGACACCCAGAATCGCGGCGATCTCCGCGTCCGGCCGGTCCTCGAAGTAGCGCAGCACGACCACCGCACGCTGGCGCTTGGGCAGCCGCCGCAGCGCGGCCATGATGTCCTGCCGCTGGACCACGGTGTCGGCCCAGTCGACGGCCTGCACGGACGGCTGGTCCGGCAGGGTGTCGGTGACCGTCTCCCGTCCCCAGCTGAGCAGCCGGAAGCGGTCCACCTGCGCGTGGTAAAGCGCCCGGCGCACATAGATCTCCGGCTGCTCCCGGTCGCGCAGCTTCGACCAGCGCCGAGCGGTGGCGGCAAGCGCGGTCTGGAGCAGGTCCCGGCCCTGCTCCCAGTCCCCGGTAAGCAAGTAGGCCGTGTGCAGCAGCGCTCTCGACCGTGCCGCCACGAACTCGCGGAACTGGCGTTCCTCGTCGGCATTCAATGCGCCCTCCCTCGTTCCCCTGTAAAGACGGGCGCGGAAGGCGGTTCGACTGCCCCGCCGGCCAGACTTTCTCGCCCCCAAGCCTGCCGGGCTCCTCGCGGGGGGCGACGTGACGGCCACTTACGGTCAGAGCATGGACATGATCAGCGGCGTCGTCAGCATCGAGTACTCGCGCTTCTCCATCGGCGAGCGTGTCGAGCCGGCTTCGACAACGCCACGCAGGCACCGGAGTTCTGTACCGACCGCCCAGTCAACTGGCGGCGAGCGTGCCGCCGGCCGGCACGGGCCGGGGCGGACCTACGGAGCTTTCCTCAGGCCTCGCCCGGCACACGGCTTCGTCATCCGGTGGCGAACTCCCCCAGCGTGTCCGGGGAACCGTTGAACCTGTCGTGATCGCCGACCGTCGCCCCCGACGAGGTGTACTGCCACATCGTGTACGCCGACCAGCCCGCCGGGAGCGTTCCCGGCGACGTGGCGTACCGGGCGACCCACAGGGGATTGGTGGAACCGAAGCCTCGGTAGCCGCCCGTGCAGAGGGTCCACCAACTGGTGGACGTGTAGATGACCGCGTCGCGGCCGGTGCGGGCCCGGTAGCGGCCGAGGAAGTCACCGATCCAGGTGACCATGCCGACGGCGGACTTGCCGTAACAGGAGTCCCCGTAGGGGTTCCACTCGATGTCGAGGGCGCCGGGAAGCGTGCGGCCGTCAGCGGACCAGGCACCGCCGTGGTCGACGAAGTAGTCCGCCTGGGCGGTGCCGCTGCCGGAATCCGGCGTGGCGAAGTGGTAGGCCCCGCGGACCATACCCATGTCGTAGGCGGCCTGGTACTGCCCGCCGAAGTAGGGGTTCCGGTAGGAGGTGCCTTCGGTGGCCTTCGTGTAGGCCCATCGGGTGCCGCTGCTCCACAACGTGGACCAGGCCACGTCACGCTGGTGGCTGGAGACGTCGACGCCCTCGGTCTGCCCGGCTCGTGTGGCCGGGGGGACCGCATCGGGCGTACCGGTGATTCCGTCGTGGGCCATCACGCCGATGCCCATGTACGCGCTGCCGCGCACGGGTGCGGGTTCCGACGCTGCGGTCGCGGCGGTCGTCGCGGGCACTCCGGCCCCGGTCAGGAGGACGCCGGACAGGACCACGGCCAGACACAGGCGCGGACGGCCGTACCGGGATGATATGGATCTTCGCATGGCATCCATCTGATCCTCGGTCGCGCCGAGCCGCACGTCATGTACCGCCAATGACGCCGCCCTGGGCCCCGCAGCGGCCGGCCGGGGCCGACGGTGGACCGTGGCACCGGATGTCTGTGTGGACGTGCGGGCCGTTGACCACCGGGCGCGAAGAGTGAACCGCCGCTCCGTCGCACCTCTGTGCGCCCTTCGCCGGGTGCCTGTCGCGCAGGACGATGCTCAAGCGACCACGAGCGGCGAGCGCGGATACGCGTGTGCCGGAGATCGGCCGTGGGCCGGCGTGCGGGCTGGTCGTAGGCGACACGAGCGAGGAGCGGAAATTGGCTGTGGTGACGTTCATGCGCTGGGCCGGAGTCACCCCCGAGCAGTACAACATCGTCCGGGACACCGTGGGTTGGGAGGAGACCGCCCCTGCCGGCAGTCAGGTCCACGTGGCATGGTTCGACCCACGGGGACTCAACGTGACCGACGTCTGGGACTCGGAACAGGCCTTCCAGACATTCTTCAGCGAACGGCTGGCTCCTGCGGTCGAGAAGGCGGGCATCACCGGCGAGCCGGAGAGCGAGTTCTGCCCACTGCACAGGCGATTCGTCTCCCCCGGGGTCATCGGTGCCGCGTGAACCGGTCATCAGCCGCGGGGCGGCCGCTCTGACAGGGGCCTGACGCATTGATGCGGACATCGGGCGAAGTGCCCACTTCTCTCGATGTCCGCGAACCCACGCGGCCCCGCGTTGCACATGGCCTCGCGTCCAGTATCGGCTCGGCCACAGCCGGGGCACCCCGGCGGCCCCCACTCCTCTCCCCCTGCCGAACTCCATTTCAGAACCACCCACTTCAGGGATCTCGCCACGAATGTCCGTCGGCCGCAGGTAGGAGCTGTGGACGTATTACCTCCAGTGGGAGCACCCAGGCCGAGGCCGCCGTACAGCAGGCCGTCGAACGCTTCGGCCTCCGGGTGCGCGAGGACATCAACACGGAACAGGTCCAGAGCTTTGGCTTCGTAGGTGACGGTTGGGCTCTGGCAGCGATCACGGGGAGCCGTCACGGTCGGTGAAGGGGCTGTTCGATTCTGGACTGCACGCCGGGGTGCACCTCAGCCCGAATCGCCATATATGAAGCTCCATCAGGTTTGATGAGTGCGGGCTGTTTCGTACCGTCCGGGTCGATGCCCAGGACATGGACCACGACGAGATCTCCTGGCAGGACGTGCTGTTCGAGGGCGTCGAGGTGCTGATCACCGCCGCAGCGCACGGGGTGAGCGGATTGATGGTGCGGCTGGCCGGCCGGAGTCGTGAAGGCGTATGTCCGTCCTGCGGCGAGGCGTCGGCGCGGGTGCACGACCGCTATGAGCGACAGCTGCAGGATCTTCCGCTGGCCGGGCACGCCGTACGGATCCTGCTGTCCGTGCGACGCTTCGCGTGCGTCGATCCGGCTTGCTCACAGCGCACATTCGCTGAGCAGATATCGGGGCTGACCAGCCCGTACGCGCGGTGCACTGACCGGCTCGGCGAGCTGCTGGACCGGGTCGCACTCGCGTTAGCGGGCCGCGCCGGGTCCCGGATGGCTCCTGCTCTGGGGGTGACCGCGGGGCGGATGGGGCTGCTGAACCGCGTCCGGGCGATGCCTGACCCGCTCTACCGCACCCCGCGGGTCCTCGGTGTCGATGATTTCGCCACCCACCGCGGTATCCGGTACGCGACGGTGCCGTACCGTCCACCGCTGCATCGAAACCAGGGTGCCCCTCTGGCACACCGCGATAGACGGTTGTCCCGCCACCGCAATTGTGAACGAGGATCGCCGTGCCGCCCGCCAGCACATAGTAGGTATGCAGTTCCTCGACGGTGAGGTTGTACATGTCGCGGTCGCCGGGTCGCGGGGTGACGACGGTGACGTGGACGTGGCGGTCGTCGACGCTGTTGAGTGCGTGGCCTGCGAGGAGTTGGCCGGCGGGGACCCAGGTGTGGAGGGTGTCGTCCCAGAAGGGGTGCTTGCCTCGACCTTGTCACCGGTCTTGATGTCGCCGATGGGCTTGGTCTTGCCGTCGGCCATCAGGACCGGGGTGGTGGGGGTGAAACTGCACGAAATGGCTTTGCCTGCGCCGACTACGGCGGCCTGCCAGACTGCTCCGGTCGCACCGTTGCCCTCTACAGTCGGGCCGCCGCCAGCAGACCCAGCTCCGCCCTGCGCTATGCCCGGATCAGGTCCCCAGGAACCGTGGCGGCGAGCCTGGAGCGAACTCCAGCGGGCGGGCCATCGGGTCTCGGTCGCGGCGTGCGTCAGTTCGTCGGCTGCGGAGCAGTTCCGATCCCGGATGTTCTATCGGTGCATCTGCGAGCTGCTCCCCCGTTACAGCCGAGGCAAGGGGCTTGCGGGCGTCTGCGCGACTCACCAATATTTCCTACCCTTCTTTCACCGGGATGACCACTCCGCATTCCATCCGAAGATCAGAAGCAAATGCTTCCCCGCCATACCGAGGAACGACTAGATTCCACCAAGCAAATCCCGATAAATCTCTGACGGGAAGAGCCACCGTAGCAACCGACTTGAATACCTCATCTACCCGGCCAACCGCTTCACGGAATACAGAAAACCCTTCCATCCCCCTTAGCTCTTCATCATCAAGCACGAGCTGAAAATTCCTTCGAATCCACAAATCGCCTTGATATTCAGCAAGATTGTCATCATATCCTGCTACGCAACCATCAACGAATTGTTTCCACTCGCACAGATCCACCTCCGACACAACGGGCCCCTTATGTTTGACGGTTCGACCAATCTCCTGGTATCGCTTATAGAATTCCAAGCCTTTCACACTACCTCCACCCGGCTCATTTTTCTTCAACCATCACGAACCAGACTCGGGTACGGAATTTGCATCCCGCACCCGGGTTCCATATTTCACTAGGGGAAACTCTGGACCTGCTCCCCGAAATGCGACTCCAAGTCGCCTACCGGACGGAAGAAGGTGCTTACACTTCCTCCACTATTGAGGATTCCAAAATTCCCCGTCACCGGGTCTTTCCGGAATAGCGTTCCAGCTGACGAAAGGCGATCATCCGGATGTCCGGACCTATAGGGGCCACGCAAGAGATCACCAGCCGCCTGCTTATATTCTGCAAACCCATTGGCCCCGCCGAATTCCGGGTTGGTCGGGCCCACGGTCTTGCTATAGTTTCCCTCTTTGTTCCGCGCAACACCAAACGCGTGTTTCAGATTCCACGACCTCCGCCACTCGGCGGCCACCCTCCTCCTGGAGCAAGGGGTGGAACTCGTCGTCATCAAGGAGCTGTTGGGTCACGCCCACATCGGCGTCACGGCCACCGTGTACGCCCACGTCCGACTCCGCCTCCAACGCGACGCCATCCACCTCCTCGGTAATGCCCTCCGCAACCCCATCGAGACCACCGACGTGCCCGACGACGGCGACGAACCACCGCTCTGCGCGGTTCCAGTCCGCTGACGTTGCCGTCAACTACTGCCGTCAGACACCCCAGAGGCCCGGCCGAAACAATCCGGTGGGGCCTCTGCGATTTCACCTGACGACTCCTACTCGATCAGCGCCGTCAAAATCCAGACCTCGTACTCCTCAGTTGTCACTCCGCACGAAACGCGACCATCGAGGGACATTGCAACAAACTCCGGCTCTCCATCCACAGAACCGAGTTGCTGAGCCAACCTCATCGAGCTGGTGCGCTGGACGCGAGCCCAAGGAGCATTCGCAGCACCTGCACCGGCCACACTGATGAGAAAGTCACCTTGGTCTCCGAAAATTCCAATCTCCTCGGAAAGTCTCACCCATTGATCCTGCACTTCGGAGAAATGCAAATTTTCCGCTAGGGCGTGAATCCGGACATCAGGCGTAGCCCCACCTCTAATAATTGGACGCCACGCTTTCATAGGCTCTGGGGCTTCCCCGGCCCATGCACTGTCCAGAACAGTAAGACCCGCCGCTTCCAGCAACGATCTACGCGCCTCGAGATCCAAGATACTCACCCGGCCGATTCGTGGTACATGTGATGCGAGCCTCCCACTGGGGAGTAACGCTCAAACTCTGAGTTCATATCCCAGCCGTGACTGATGAGTCGCGTTTCGCAAGCACAAGCGCTCGAGAACCGCAGGCGCGCGGTCGCCGCGGCCTCCCAGCTCTTCCGGGAGCGCGGCGTGAACGCCATCAGCGTCGCCGATCTGATGAAGTCCATCGGGCTGACCACGGGCGGCTTCTACAAGTAGTTCCCCTCCCAGGAGGCCCTGGTGGCCGAGGCGACTGAAGCCGCTTTCGGGGACCTTGCCCTACTCCTGGCGGAGTTCGACACGACCCACGGCGATCACGACACCGCGCGCGCCGCCCTCGTCGACTTCTACCTGTCGACCGAGCACCGCGACCAACGCGGCACAGGTTGCCGCATCGCCGGATTCGCAGGGGACATGGCCCGCGAACCCACAGCCGGTGAGGTGCGCGAAACGTACGCGGCCGGAGTCCGGGAATTCGCCGCGTGGATGTCCGCCGACGCCGACGACGGCCTTCCCATGGTGGCCGCCCTGGTCGGTGCCATCCTGCTCGCACGCGCCACCGCGGGAACAGAGCTGTCGGAGAAGATCCTGGCGTCGACCCACACAGCCCTGACCGCACCACACGGGCCTCGACCCGGAATCCCGGGTACAGGGGCTGCGCGACGGGGACCCGACGCCACGTAGGTAGGCAATCTCCGGAATCCCAGCAGAACGCGGTGGCGGTAGCCCTCCGGCCGCCCACCCCTCCAACCATGCCGGAATGGACAGCAACGGCCGGATGACCTGCCATTTAGCCTCCGTAATGTCGCAGGCGTGACACCGCAAGCACTCCGGCCCGTCCGCCATGTTGCCGAACCGGTGCGCGAGGCGGTCACACGACAGGGACAGTCGATGGCAGCCGAGTCTCGACGTGGACGCGGCGCTATGTACGCGGGCCTAGAGCAACGCTGGACGGCTTGCCGAGCTGCCGGGCGCGGCGATGTACCGCTGAGTCGGCGCCGAAGGCGACGTCGTCGTCATGCGTGCTCATGGGGTACTCCCGTTCCCGAGTGTTCGACGGTTGGCTCGTGGAGTGAGTGGTCATGCGGCGCGGTAGTGGGGCGCCAGGGTGGCGTGGATCTGCTTGCGGATGTCGGCGAGGACGGCTTCGTCGCTGTGGTGCAGGTACACGGTGGCGGTGGTGCTGAGGTGGATGATCGCGGTGATCACCCGCGCCAGCGTTGCCGCGTCGGCGGCGCCGATGTGCTCGTCGCGGGTGAGTAGGCCGGTGACGCCGCCCTCGAGGCGGCCGGCAAGGGCCAGGCCCGCTTGCCGGTAGGGCTCGGCCGGGTCGCCGAAGACGAGCTCGTGCATGTATGTGCGGCCGTTCTCGATGTGCTCCCTCACGCATTCCACTACGGGACGGACGAGAGCGACGACTGGCTCCAGAACGCCCTGCCCAACCGCGGCGTTCGCGGCGGCGAGGCCGTCGTCGATAGCGACGGCGAACTTCTCGTTCTGCACCATGATCAGCAACTCGGCCTTCGTGGACGCGTAAAGGTAGAGGGTGCCGATCGCGACATCGGCCCGGCGGGCGACCTGCTGCGTTGTGACCCTGCCGACGCCGTGTTCGGCGAACAGCTCGCGGGCTGCGGTCATGATGCGCTCGCGCTTGGCCTGTTTGGCCAGCTCGCGGCGCCCGATCGGCATGTGACCGCTTCCCATGGGGACCTCCCTTGACATTATTTCCGAGTGGACTCATAGTTGAGTGTACTCAGATTGGTCGAGTGGGCGAGGTTCCGGATGCCGCACCGAGTTTGCCGATCCAATCCCAAACACGGATAAATAGGACGAAGACTAGGAGTGGCGCCCCATGAGAGCGTTCGTCGTCACCAAGTACAAGGAGCCGCTGCAGGAGGCGGAAGTCCCCGAGCCCACCGTCGGTGAGCACGACGTGCTGGTGCGGGTGGAGGCAGCCGGGCTGAACCCGCTGGATGAGAAGATCCGCGCCGGTGAGTTCAAGCAGATCCTGCCCTACAAGCTGCCGCTGATCCTGGGCAACGACGTCGCGGGCACCGTCATTGGCGTCGGGGCGGCGGTTCGCGGATTCAAGCCCGGAGACGAGGTCTACGCCCGGCCCGCCCAGGACCGTATCGGCACGTTCGCCGAGCGCATCGCCGTCGCGGAGGGCGACGTGGCGCTCAAGCCCGCCTCGATCAGCATGGATGAGGCCGGCTCACTGCCGTTGGTGGCGCTCACGGCGTGGCAGGCGCTGGTGGAGCGCGGGAAGGTGCGGCCCGGGCAAAAGGTTCTCATCCACGCCGGCGCTGGCGGGGTCGGTTCGATCGCGATCCAGCTCGCCGCGCACCTCGGTGCGAGCGTCGCCACGACCGCCGGCGGTTCCAACGCGCACTTCGTGCGCGCGCTCGGCGCGGACACGGTGATCGATTACCGCACCCAGGACTTCGAGCAGCTCCTGACCGGCTACGACCTGGTGTTGGACGGCATCGGTGGTAAGAATCTCGAGAAGTCCCTGCGGGTGCTCAAGCCCGGCGGCAAGGCCATCGGGATCGCCGGTCCCCCGGACCCCGCGTTCGCCCGCGAGGCTGGCCTGAACCCGCTGCTGCGCCTGGCGGTCGCAGGCCTGAGCCGCAAGATCCGCAAGCAGGCGAAGAAGCTCGGCGTGACGTACGAGTTCCTGCTCATGCGCGCCAGCGGCGATCAGCTCCGCCAGATGACCACCCTCATCGATCAGGGCGTGGTGCGCCCGGTCGTGGGCAAGGTGGTCCGCTTCGACCAGACCCCGCAGGCGCTGCAGTCCCTGTCCCAGGGCGGCATCCGCGGCAAGGCCGTCATCGGCAACAGCTGACCCGCCCCAACCGCGACGGGCGACACGAAACACACAGCGACACAGAACACGCAAGGAGAATACGTCATGAGCAGCACCGACACCCCGAACGAAGCCGTCATCACCTCCTACGCGAAGGCTCCGGCCCGCACCGTCAGTACCGGCGGCGTCACCTATGCCTACCGCGAGCTGGGACCGAAGGGCGGCATTCCCGTCGTCTTCTTCGTCCACCTCGCCGCGACCCTGGACAACTGGGACCCCCGCATCGTCGATCCCATCGCGAAGGGCCGTCACGTCATCACCTTCGACAACCGCGGTGTCGGGGCGTCCAGCGGCCAGGTGCCGGACAGTGTCGAGGCGATGGCCGACGACGCCTACACCTTCATCAAGGCGCTCGGGCACGAAAAGATCGACGTCTTCTCCTTCTCCCTCGGCGGCATGGTCGCCCAGGCCCTGGTGGTCAAGCACCCCGAGCTCGTCCGCAAGCTCGTCCTCACCGGCACCGGGCCCAAGGGCGGCAAGGACATGGACAAGGTCGCCAGAACCACCTACTGGGACATCCTGCGCGCCACCTTGACCCGCTCGGACCCCAAGGAGTTCCTGTTCTTCAACCGCAACGCCACCGGCAAGCCCGCCGCACGCGCGTTCGTCAACCGGCTCAAGGAGCGCACCGTCGACCGCGACGCGGACATCAAGACCAAGGCGTTCCAGACACAGCTGAAGGCCATCAAGAAGTGGGGGCGCTCCGCCCCCGACAACCTGTCGTCGATCACGCAGCCCACCCTGATCGCCAACGGCGACAACGACCGCATGGTGCCGTCGGTCCTGTCGGAGGACCTGCACCAGCGCATCAAGGGCAGTGAGCTGATCATCTACCCCGACTCCGGGCACGGCGGCATCTTCCAGTACCACGACCGGTTCGCCCCCGTGGCGGTCGAGTTCCTCACCCCGTGACAACCGCCTGACCAGGAAGGGATGGGCACCATCATGAGCACGTCACCGGCCGCCGCGCCCCTGGCAGTGAAGAAGCCTCTCACCTCCTCGATCCTGCTGTGGGTGCGGACCGACCAGCCCCGCCAGAGGGGCATGGCCCACTGGAAGGGCCCGCACTCAGGGATCATCTCCGCCACCCCGGGCCTGGAGGAGTACCGGCAGATCCACCTCGCCGAGCACAACCCGGGCCGGTGGCCGGACACCGACGGGGTCCAGACCGCGATCCCCGCGGACCGGAAGATCGACGGCGTCGCGGAAGTCACCTTCCAATCGGCGCTCGCACCCCTGAAAGGGCGCAAGCAGACGAAGCTGGCCTACGCCGACGAGATCAACGTGTTCCGCCGCACCCTGCTCTACGCCGGCCCGCCGAACTCGTCCCGCTGGTACGACGTCGCAGGCCCCGGACAGCCGGTCGGTGCCCGCGCTCTGATCTACCTGCGCCGCAGGGACGAGGTCGGCGCCGGTGTCTTCCGGAAGTTCGTCAACGAGCAGCTCGCTCCCGCGCTCGCCGGCACCGGAGTGCTGCAGGAACTGCGCACGCAGACGTTCCTGCCCTGGAGTGAAAAGCTCTGGGACACCCCGAACGTCGCCCACGACAACCCCCACGACCAGCGCTTCCACGCCTCCCTCAGCCTCGGGTTCACCGGCATTGCGGCACGGGACGCCTTCTTCACCGGCAACGCGATCGAGGACCTGTCCGACCGGCTGGCCCCGCAGGTCTCCGCGATCCACGCCTACGACGTCACCGCCGCCCTCACCTACGTCAAGAACGGCGAGATCCTCCCGCACTACGAGGAGTGAGCGGCGCGGGCTCTGCTCGGCAATGCATCCGCGCCACGCTTCCCGGCCCTCCTCGCGCCCCGTCGCCGTCCGACACCCATCACCCATCCCTGTCCATATCCGGAGCCAGCCATGAGCGAGCCCAGCACCGTCCACTACGAGCGCACCTCACCGCAGATCGCGAAGATCACCTTCGCCAACCCGCCCGTCAACCTCATCGTCGGCGAGACCGTCCGGCGCCTCATCAAGATCGTCACCGAACTGGCCACCGACCCGGACATCCAGGTCGTGCTGTTCGACAGCGCCACCCCCGACTTCTTCTACAACCACTTCGACCTGGCCGCCGCTGCCGACTTCCCCGCCCCCGAGGACCCGGACGCGGTGCCGGCATGGACGAATCTGGTCCTGGAACTCTCCAGGGCGCCGTACATCACCATCGCGATCATCCGGGGACGCACCCGCGGCGGCGGGAACGAACTCGCCCTCGCCCTCGATCTGCGCTACGCCAGTCGTGAGAAGGCGATCTTCGGACAGCCCGAGGTCGGCAGCGGACTGCTGCCCGGCGGTGGCGGCACCGAACGCCTCCCTCGCGCCATCGGACGCGACCGCGCCCTGGAAGTCATCCTCACCAGCGACGACTACGACGCCGACACCGCCGAGCGTTGGGGCTGGGTCACCCGCGCCCTCCCCGACAGCGAACTCGACGCCTTCGTCACCACCGTCGCCGCCCGGCTCGCCTCCTTCGACCACACCTCACTCGCCTCGGCCAAGGCCCAGATCAACCGGGCATCCCTCCCCCCGGACGCGCACCTGATCGCCGCGTACGGCGAGTTCACCCATTCCCTTACCCTCCCCGGGTTCCTCACCCGCGCCGCCGGCACGCAGGCCGCCGCCGAACAGGCCGGCATCGACTTCGAATACCGTCTCGGGCACCACATCGGCGTCGCCAATCAGCAACGCTGACACCCATCAGAAAGCGAGGACGGATGCAGCCGATGCCGCGTCCGTCCTCTTTCACCGCAGGGCCCACGTGATTTCCGACGTCTTCGGCGCCGTGGTCGACCGGCGCACCAGCATCACGGGCGAATTCGAACGCGTCGGCGCCCGCTCCGGGCCACGGGCCGATTGGTCAGGACTCACCACCCAGTGGCGCAGCCTGTACCCGCCGACACTACTGCGGGTGGCGTTCGGGGCAGTGCCCTGGCGGTCGCTGGACGAACTACACCGGTTGATGCGCGGACGAGTGCGCGCCGAGCGTGGGCCGACCGAGCTTCACCGACATCGACCGGGCCGAAATCGCGCTGCCTGGCACCGTCTGAGCCGGTGGCCGGACAGCAGCGATGGTCTGTCACCACGGTGGCGCACTGCTGCTGATCGGGCTGCTGCCAGGATCGACCGCCGATGTCATCCACGGCTCGACGGCCGCGACGGTGCACCCCTTCTCGACACCGGCCGGCCAACCGTTCGAACGCGCAGGTCCCGACGTGAAGAGATCACGTCGGGACCGAAGAACAAGCTCAGGCGTTCGTGCTGTGCAGGTCCGGGTAAAGCGCCTCGACCGGGCCGCTCAGAGCCGCCTTGACCCCCTGGGTCAACTCGTCGGCCAGGACCTCGTACTCGCCGGCCTCGACCGCGTCGTAGACCGTCGTCACCAGGTGCGTCGGCAGCATCTTGGGTCCGTCGGCGTGCGCAGCCATGTCGGTGTCGACGTAGCCCATGTGCACACCCGTCACATGGACGCCCTTGGGTGCGAACTCGATGCGCAGCGAGTTGGTGGCCGACCACAGTGCGGCCTTGGACGCACTGTAGGCGCCGCCGAAGGCGTACCAGCTGGCAACGGAGTGCACGTCGATGAGGATCGAGCCCTGCTTGGCGGCGAGGACCGGTGCGAAGGCGCGGGCGAGGAAGACCGGTCCGAAGAAGTTCGTCTCCATGTTCGCCCGGATGTCCGCCTCGGTGACGTCCAGCAGGCTCGCACTCGGCGGGGTGGCGCCCGCGTTGTTGACGAGGACGGTGACGTCCGCAGCGGCGGTGGCGGCCGCGTCGATCGACGCGCGGTCGGTGACGTCGAGGGTCAGGGGGACGATGCGTTCGTCGTCCCATGCGCGGGGGGAACGGGCGGTGGCGTAGACCTTGGCGGCGCCGCGAGCCAGGGCCTCGTGGACTAAGTGCGTACCGATACCGCCATTGGCGCCGGTGACGAGGACGACTGCTCCATCGAGAGAGGGCATTAGTTCCTTCTTTCCAAGGGGATGTGAGGTGCGCGGCTGTGCACGGACGGACCGATGACTCCTCTCCCTGCCATGGGAGAATGAGCAGAGCCACATTCGAGCCCACACAGCAATGACTGTGATCATAACTGACTACAGTCAGAATCTATTCCTGGAGGACACCGCCATGCCTGTCGCCCCCCGGTCGGTCGGACGGCGCGAGCGGAACAAGCAGGAGAAGTTCGACCGCATCGTCGCTGCCGCCACTGAGCTGTTCGCCGAACACGGCATCGATGAGGTCACGACCCAGCAGATCGCCGACAAGGCCGACATCGGCACCGGAACCCTGTTCCTTTATGCCAAGACCAAGGGCGAACTCCTCCTGCTCGTGCAGAACGCCAAGTACGCCGAAGCACTTGAGGAGGGCCGGGCGGACGCCGAGACCGTCCCGGGCGTGCTGGACGCGGTGCTGGCGATCGTCCGGCCGATCGTGGAGTGCAACCGCACCCAGATCG
The DNA here is from genome assembly GCF_016612545.1 of Streptomyces sp. MBT65. Taxonomy (GTDB): domain Bacteria; phylum Actinomycetota; class Actinomycetes; order Streptomycetales; family Streptomycetaceae; genus Streptomyces. Next base: position 26,694 of record NZ_JAENRY010000042.1, read on the forward strand.
ACAACGGACGTACCTACCTGCGAGAGATGGTCTTCGGCGACCCCGAGGAGCCCCGGCACGGCGCGGCACTCGCCATCGTCGCGCAGGCCGAGGAGGCCATCGCCGCAGTGCTGCGCCGAGACGAGCGGGTCACGGAGGGCGACGCCGCGACGCTGGCGCACATCGTGTCCGCCGTGATGTTCCTCAGCACGGCGGCGAGCGTGAACATCGCCTTGAGCGTCGAGGAGATCGTGCAGGACATCCGGAGGCAGGTCGACGTCCTGCTGCCTCGCTAAAGCGGGGCCCAGCCTCAGGCCCAGGCGACCATCCGGGTGGTCCTCGGCTGGCTCATGGCCCTGATCCTGACTGCGGCGAGTCACGCCACCGGCGCACCAGGAGCGGTTGGACACGAAGGTCGAGACTGCGGCGGACGGTTCGCAGACCCTGGGGCTCACCCCGGACAAGGACTCCCTGGCGACCGCGACCTGCCCTGTGCCGGTCGACCCGACCTCGACGCTCGCGGTGACCACGGGCACTTGGGTTCAGAACTCGGCCTACCCCGACTCGCTGGTTCGCGCAGGAGTTGAAGTCGAGCACCTATGACAGCGGCACGGACACGACCCGCTCATACCTGAGGTCCCACGTGTCGAAGTTCGCCGGTAAGCACATCACCGCGGACACGATGTAGCTGTACAACTACTGTTCGGCGACCTGCTCCACGTCCGGGGCGGCCACGCAAGCCCGGCGGATCACCTCCGCCTGGCCCTCGTCGTCCCGTCCCGCGGGTACAGACCGTGAAGTCACACGAACGGATATCTGGCCCTCCCTGCCATCCGGCTAACTGGCAATGCACGCGTCCGCGGTTCAACACGTAGAACTTGACAGGGAACAGACCCGGTCGGTGTACAGCTTCGTGGTCAGCCGCGGGTCGCATCCTCCGAGCAGCAGCCCGCACCAGAACGAGTCGTGCTCGTGACGGCGGCGGAAGGCGTCCAGCTCGATCTCCTCCAGCGGCAGCATCAACGGCTCCTCCGAGTCCGCGCCGCCCAGGAGCGCCGTCTGGATCTGCCGCCTGTCACCCCGCACGAAACCCGCCCTTCGTCCCAACTCGTCCTGCCATCTGGGCTGTTGGCCTCACAGACGATCCGTGCTCACCCTGACGTACGCAGCGCGGCCGTCTTTGGGACGTCGGCCGATGTCCCGGCCTTCCATGCCGCACGCTCTTGCCGGACCCGGACCCTGGCCGTGGCGCTCGGCACGGGCCGTCTCGATCGCGAGCGGCGCGGCGTCCGGCGAGAGCACGGTGGTGGCCGGCACCAGCCAACTCCTGTGTCTTCACCGGCCCCTTGGGCGTCTCAGGGCCTGGAGGGCGCCGTCGTCTGGCCCCGGTACGGGCACGGAGCCGGGCGCGGACATCCCCAGCCCGCGTACGACCGTACGTGTCGGGTCTCGCAGTCCGTGTCGGAGGCCGTCCTCCCACCATGCGTCTTCTCCCGCAGTCTCACGACGTGTCGGACGCTGGAGGCTCAACACAGTGTCGTGTCCTCAGCGGTTCGCGCTGACCGGCGCGACCGTAGAGCCTGTTACGTGTGTGTCCCCTTGCATTCGAGTTGGCAGGTGGCAGGTCTTTTCCGCGAGGCTCCCAGATAGTTTGAGGATGCGATCCGACGGAGGGGCCGGTGCTGCGAGCCAGGTCGAGGACGAGACCATAGGCGAGGAGGGACTCGACGGTCGGCTCGTGTCGGCGGTTCGGGCGCGCAATGCCGAGGCGGTCCGAGATCTGCTGGTCAGGGGCGCGGATCCGGATGCGGTGGACGCGAACGGGCTGCCGGTGCTGTGTGTGGCGGTGACGGCTTACGACGCGCAGGTGGCCGAGGCGTTGGTGGAGGGCGGCGCGGACCCTGACCGGGTGCTGCCGGACGGGACCACTCCGCGGGGGCGCGCCGTCGACGGCGGCTCCCCGGCGGTTTTCTCGGCGGTGCTGGGCAAAGAGCCCCGGCTGCGACTTCCGGAAGCCGCCCGTGAACGGCTGCTCGCCCTGGCCCGGAGCTGGTACGAAACGGGCGCGGCCGAGGAGCTGCGGCGCAGGACGGGTGCACCGGGTCCGGCCGCGACGGTCCGGGTTCAGGACGGCGAGTACGACTGGGTCGATCAGGTCACGCTCGGCGGCCTCGTCGTGCGGGCCGGGCACGGCGCCATCCTGACCGCGCTGGAGTGGGCCTTCCGCGTTCTGACCCCCGTCGACGAACTGATCGCCCGCGCTGTGAAGCAGCCCGACGAGGAGCATGTGGACTGGTCCACGATCTGCTGGATCCTCACCCGGCGCCGCAGCTTCGAGACCTGGTCAGCCGTGGTGGCCCACCGTCACGCCCCGGACCGGGCGCATCGCCGGTTCGTCGCGGACTACCTGTGGACGCGGGGGGTTCTCGATACCGATCCGGCGCTCGCGCAGCGCCCCTACCGGGCGGCGGGCGACGGTGCTGCCCTCCGCCTGGCAGGGATCGAGGATTCCGGAGCGGCCCCGGTGGTTCAGCAGTCCGCTGCGGCGGCGTTGGTGTGCAGGGGCGCGTCGGTGCGGGCCATGATGTCCTCGGTGGTGACGCCGGGGGCGGTTTCCACCAGGGCGAGGCCGTCGGGGGTGACATCGAGGACGCCGAGGTCGGTGATGATCCGGTGGACGCACCGTTCGCCGGTCAGCGGCAAGGTGCACTCCTCGATGATCTTGGGGGTGCCGTCCTTGGCGATGTGCTCCATGAGGACGATCACCCGGCGGGCACCGTGCACGAGGTCCATCGCGCCGCCCATGCCCTTGACCATTTTGCCGGGGATCATCCAGTTGGCCAGGTCACCGTGCTGGGAGACTTGCATGGCGCCGAGGACGGCGGTGTCGATGTGGCCGCCTCGGATCATGCCGAAGGACAGTGCGGAGTCGAAGAAGGAGGCGCCGGGCAGGACGGTGACGGTCTCCTTGCCCGCGTTGATGAGGTCGGGGTCGACAGCGTGCTCGGCGGGGTAGGGGCCGGTGCCGAGGATGCCGTTCTCGGAGTGCAGGACGACGTGCACGCCGGGTGGGAGGTGGCCGGGGACGAGTGTGGGCAGACCGATGCCGAGGTTGACGTAGGAGCCGTCGGTGAGTTCGGCTGCGGCGCGGGCGGCCATCTGGTCGCGGGTCCAGCTCATGCTCGTACGGTCCTCTTCTCTATCTGCTTGTCCGCGGCCTGGGCGGGGGTCAGTCGCACGATCCGCTGGACGAAGATTCCTGGCAGGTGGATCTCGTCGGGGTTCAACTCGCCCGGTTCCACAAGCTCTTCGACCTCGGCTACGGTGACCCGCCCGGCCATCGCGGCGAGCGGGTTGAAGTTGGCGGCGGCGCGGCGGAAGACCAGGTTGCCGTGGCGGTCGCCGCGCCAGGCCCGTACGAGAGCGAAGTCCGTGGTGATGCCGTGCTCCAGGACGTGCGGGCGGCCGTGGAAGTCGCGGGTCTCCTTGGCCGGGGAGGCGACGACGACCGAGCCGTCGGGGGCGTATCGCCAGGGCAGGCCGCCCTTCGCCACCTGCGTCCCCACGCCCGCCGGGGTGTAGAAGGCGGGGATGCCCGCACCGCCCGCGCGCAGGCGCTCGGCGAGGGTGCCCTGCGGGACCAGTTCCACCTCCAGTTCGCCGGAGAGGTACTGGCGGGCGAACTCCTTGTTCTCACCGACGTACGATCCCGTGACGCGGGCGATGCGGCCGGCGGCCAGCAGGACACCCAGGCCGCGGCCGTCGACGCCGCAGTTGTTCGACACGACTTCCAGACCCGAGGCGCCCTGCTCGTGCAGCGCCCGGATCAGGACCTCCGGCACGCCGCTGAGACCGAACCCGCCGACGGCCAGTGCCGCGCCGTCGGGAATGTCGACGACCGCCTGGGCGGCGCCGGAACTGACCTTGTCCATAGCGGAATTGCCTTTCAGCCGGCTGCGCCGGGGAGTACGGACGACCAGCCGCCGTCGACGACGAGGTTGGCGCCGGTGATGTACGACGCCTCGTCGGAGGCGAGGAAGACGGCGGCGTTGACCACCTCGTCGGGGAGACCGACACGGCCGAGCGGGATGTGACGGGCGATGGTGCGCATGGGGTGGTCGTCCGCGAGCAGGTCGCCGCGGGTGGCCTCGGTGTCGATCATTCCGGGGCTGACGCAGTTGGCGCGGACGCCGTACGGGGCTCCCTCGGCGGCGAGTTGGCGGGTCAGGGCGATCACGGCGCCCTTGGACGCGGAGTGCGCGGTGCGCCGGTTGGTGAGGGAGCCGGTGAGGCCGGCCGTCGAGCCGACGGTGAGGACGCAGCCGCGGCTGCGGATCAGGTGCGGCCAGGCCACCTGCGCGGCCAGCCACACCGAGTCGAGCTCGGCGCGCATGGTGAAGGTGAAGTCCTCGTACGGCTGGGTGTCGACGGCTCCGAAGCGGACGGCGCCGGCGTTGGCGTAGAGGACGTCGATGCCGCCGAACGCGTCCACGGCCTCCTCGACCCAGGCCCGGACGGAGTTCTCGTCGGTGACGTCCAGCGGGGCGGGCGTGAGTGCCGTGCCGCCCGCCTCTGCGACGAGCCGCTGGGTTTCCAGCGCCGCCTCGTGCAGCAGGTCGCCGCCGACGACGATCGCGCCCTCCGCCGCGAAGCGCAGCGCCGCCGCCCGGCCCTGCCCGCGAGCCGTCCCGGAGATGAGAGCGACCTTGCCCTCGAGCCGCCTCACGTCGCCTCCGGACGCAGTGCGTCCGAGATGGACTTGACGCCGCCGTGCGCGGTCAGGCCGCCGTCGACCGGTATCTCCGCGCCGGTGATGAAGGAGGCATGGTCGGAGAGCAAGAACACCACCAGCGGGGCGACCTCGGCCACGGTGCCGGTGCGACCGAGCGGGGTCTCGCGGATGTTCGCCTCGCGGAACGCGGGCGCCGCGGAGGCGGTCATCTCCGTCTCGATGAAGCCGGGGTGAATGGTGTTCACACGGATGCCGCGCGGACCGAGCTCTGTGGCGGCGGTCTTCGACAGGCCGCGCAGCGCCCACTTGCTGGACGTGTACGCGACCGGGTAGTGACCGCTCAGCGCAGCGGTGGAGCCGACGTTGACGATGGACGAGCCCGGCGGCATCAGCGGGACGAGGTGCTGGATGCCCAGCAGGGGGCCGGTGACGTTGACGGCGTGGACGCGGGCGAAGTCCTCGGGGGTCACCTCGCCGAGGCGGGCGCGCCAGGTGATGCCCGCGTTGTTGACCAGACCGTCCACTCGGCCGTACGACTCCCGCAGTTCCGCGGCCAGTTGGTCCCAGTCGGCCTCGCTGGTGACATCGAGACGTCGGCAGTCGCCGACCGGCTCGGCGTCGGTGGCGATGACGCGGGCTCCTTCGCGGACCAGGGCCTCCGCCTCAGCGGCGCCCTGACCGCGGGCCGCGCCAGTGACGACGACGACCTTGCCGAGGAGCGTCTTGGGGTGCGGGTCGTTCACGGCCGCTCCCGGGTACGACGGCGGGCGCGCGGCAGCGGTACGGGATCGCTGCCGGCGACCACGGTGTTGGAGACGGTGCCGATGCCCTCGACGATGAGCGTGACGGTGTCACCGGGCTTCAGCGGCGGCGGGGACTGCTCACCTCGTACGCCCCACAGCTCCGCCAGGCAGCCGCCGTTGCCGCAGGTGCCCGAGCCGAGGACGTCGCCGGGACGGACGACCGTGCCGCGTGAGGCGTAGGCGACCATCTCCTCGAAGGTCCAGCTCATGTTGGACAGCAGATCCTTGCCGACGACCTCGCCGTTGACCGAGGCGGTCAGCGCGAGCCGCAGGAAGCCGTCGGCGTCCCTGTACGGCTCCAGCTCGTCGGCGGTGACCAGGTACGGCCCGAGGGTGGCGGCCGTGTCCTTGCCCTTGCACGGACCGAGCCGGACCTGCATCTCGCGGGACTGCAGATCGCGTGCGGACCAGTCGTTGAAGACCGTGTAGCCGACGATGTGGTCGCGGGCCTGTTCAGGGGTGAGGTCGCCGCCCGTACAGCCGATGACCGCGGCGACCTCCAGCTCGAAGTCGAGCACGGTGCTGCCCGGCGGCACCGGCACGTCGTCGTGGGCGCCGATGATCGCGTACGGGTTGGTGAAGTAGAAGGTCGGCGCGTCGTACCACGCCTCGGGCACCCCGCCTGCGCCGTCCACGGATCGCCGTACACCTTCCACGTGTTCCTCGAACGTGACGAAGTCACGCACGGTGGGCGGCTCCAGCGGCGGGAGCAGTCGCACCTCGGACACATGGGGTCCCGCCGGGACGTCGAGGGTCGCGGCGCCCACGTCGAGCAGGGCGTCGAGACCGTCCCCGGAACGGAGCAGCTCCATGAACGAGCGCACCCCTGGTATCGGATACAGGGTGCCGTCCTCCTCGACGGCGGCGACCCGGCGCTGATCGTGTTGTTCGTAGGTGGCGAAACGCATGTGCGACTCCAGGATCCGACGATGGTCGGGGCATCGGGGGACCGGGGACGCGGTGTGGGAGTCAGGGCAGTTGACAGGGCCACCGCGCCCCCGGGACTCGGGGGATCAGACCGGCGGGGGGACGAACACGCCGCGGTCGACGTCGTTGAACGACTCCTTGGCGACCATCTCGTTCATCGGGTTGGCGGTGCCCCACTGGTCGGCGACGTCGGGCTGGGAGAAGTCGTAGACGTGGGGGTGCCAGGTGTCCTCGTCGAGGAGTTCCAGCTCGGTGGTGTACTCGACGGTGTTGCCGTGCGGGTCGAGGAAGTAGGTGAAGGTGTTGTCGCCCGCCGTGTGCCGGCCGGGGCCCCAGAGCTTGGTGAAGCCCGCCCGGATGACGCGGCCGGAGCCGCGCATGTACTCGTCGATGCCGCGCATCTCGAAGGAGATGTGGTGCAGCGCGGTGTGCGGGCCCTTGGCGATGGCCATGGAGTGGTGCTGGTTGGAGATCCGCATGAAGTGCATGGCCTCGCCGATGTGCGGCGAGGTGAGGGTGTCGGAGAGGCGGAAGCCGAGGTGGGTCTCGTACCACTCACGGGTCTTGTTCAGGTCCGGCGAGTTGAGGACGACGTGGCTCAGCTTGACCGGGATCGACTCCTTCTCCTCGATCCTGCGGTGCTGCCTGACCTCGACGTCGGCCGAGACCTCGAGGGTGCGGCCGTCGACGTCGAAGAAGCGGAAGCCGTAACCGCCCCCGGGGGTGTCCACCTTGCCGGGCTGGGAGATCAACTGGACGCCGCCGGCAAGGAGTTGCTCGGCGAGCGTGTCCACGTCGGCTGCTGAGGCGGCGCCGTAGGAGACCAGGTCGAGACGCTTCTCGGCGGCCTTGCGCAGCCGCACGACGTACTGTTCGGGGCTGCCCTCGGCGGCCAGGAAGGAGATGCCGGAGTCCTCGGAGACCTTGGTCAGGCCCCAGACGCCGGAGTAGAAGTCGAGCTGCTTGTCGTAGTCGGGCACGGCGAGGTCGACGTGCCGCAGGTGGGTGAGCAGGCGCATGGTGTCAGTCCTTCCGGAAGAGGGCGGTCGCGTTGCCACCGCGTACGGCGTGGAAGTCGGCGTCGGACAGGTGGGCGGCGCGCAGTGACCCGACCGGGTCCTCGGTGCCCATGTCGAAGGGGAAGTCGGAGCCGAGCAGCACACGGTCGGAGCCGGCGACACGGATCAACTCCCGCAGTGCGTGCGGGTCGTGGACCAGGGAGTCGAACCAGATCCGCTTCAGGTAGCTGCTGGGCAGGTGCGCGCAGTCGGCGCCGGCGTCGGAGCGGGCCGACCAGGCGTGGTCGGAGCGGCCGATGTGGGTGGGCAGATAGCCGCCGCCGTGCGCCGCGATCAGCTTCAGTCGGGGATGGCGGTCCAGTACGCCGGAGAAGATGAGATGGGAGAGCGCGACGGCGTTCTCGGTGGGCTGGCCGACGGTGTTGGACAGATACCACCGGTCCAGGCGCTCGTCGAGCGTGCAGCCGAACGGGTGCAGGAAGAGAAGGGCTCCCGTCTCCTCGGCCCGCCGCCAGAAGGGCTCGTAGGCCGGGTCGGACAGCTCGCGCCCTGGCGCGTGGCTGGAGATCTCCACGCCCAGCAGTCCCTGCTCCATGGCGTGTTCGAGAGCATGGGCGGCCTGGGCCGGGTGCTGGAGGGGGACGAGGCCGAGCCCCTTCAGCCGGGCGGGGGCCTGGGCGCAGTGCGCGGCTGTCGCCTCGTTGGCCAGCCGGTAGAGCTTCTCGGCCGTGTCCTCGTCCGCCCAGTAGTGGTAGTGCGACGGGGACGGGCTGACCAGCTGGACGTCGACGCCCTGCTGGTCCATGGCAGCCAGTCGTACGGCGACGTCGGTGAGTCGCGGGATGCGCTCGCGCACCATGGGCCCGCCGACGGCGAGCGCGGCGGGTCCGTTGCGGCGGGCGTCCAGCGCCCTGGCCTCGGCCAGACCGGGGAGGTCGGCCACGAGGGCCTCGACCTCCGGCAGCAGGACGTGCGCGTGGACGTCGACGGTCGGGGAGGGCTGCGCGTCACCACTCGCCGAGGAGTGGGGGTCGTGCGGCGGGTGGGCGGTCACGGCAGCTCCTTGAGCATCGTCATCGTGCGACCGAACAGGCCGGGGACATCGGCGTCGCGCACGCCGTCCAGCTGCCACTGTCCGAGCTGGACGGACGCCTCGACGACGGCCCGTACTCGTGGGATGCGGCGGTCGTAGTACTCCTGGAACAGCTCGTCGCCCCAGGCCTTGCCGCCGGCGAGCAGCTCCGCGAGGACCGAGGCGTCCTCCAGGGACATGGCAGCACCCTGGGCGAGGGTGGGCGGACAGCAGTGGGCGGCGTCGCCGACCAGGACCACCCGGCCTCGATGCCACGAGCCCTCGACCAACAGCTTGTCGAACCAGGTGTAGTTCACCCGTGCCGGGTCGGTGATGTGCGGAGTGATCTCGGCCCAGAAACCGCCGTATCCCTGCGCGAGCCTGCGCATCTCGTCCGCGTACGAGGCCGGGTCGATGGAGGCGCGGTCGCGGCACTTCTCGACGACGTAGGCGTAGAGGGTGTTCTCGCTGGTGGGGCAGTAGCCGGCGATGTAGGCGGGGCCGCCGTAGGCGAGGTCCGTGCGTACCATGCCCGCGGGCCGGGGCGCGGATGTGCGCCAGATCGCCATGCCGGTCGGCTCGGGTTTGTCCGTGATGCCGATCGCGGCGCGGGTGGCCGAGTTGAGGCCGTCGGCAGCGATCACCAGATCATAGCGGCCGGCCGTGCCGTCACTGAAGCGCACCGAAACCCCGTTGGCGTCCTGCTCCAGAACCTTGACGGTGGCGCCCAGGCGTACGTCGGCGCCGCAGGCGCGGACAGCGTCGATGAGGATCCGCTGAAGCTGGGGCCGCTGCATGCCGAGGGTGGCGGGCAGGTCGTCGCCACCGGTCTGGAAGTCCTCTGCCTGGTGGAGCAGGGTGCCGTCGGGTGCGATGACACCGAGCGAGCCGAAGGCGAAGCCCGACGCCTCGACCTGCTCCCAGATACCGAGTTCGCGCAGGACGCGCAGGGCGTTGCCCTGGAGAGTGATGCCGGAACCGGTGGTGGCGTTCCAGTCGGGCCTGGCCTCTATCAGTTCGACGGCGAGGCCGGCGCGACGCAGGAGAACGGTGACGGCATTACCGGAGGCGCCGCCGCCGACGACGAGGACTCTGCGGGGTGTGCTCAAGGGGAACTCCTTTGTTCCGCCGGTTACTTGACGGCGATCGGGTTGACAGGTGAGCCGACAGCTCCGGTGATGGGGAGGGGAGCGGCGGTGAGCCAGAACTCGTACACGCCGTCGGCCGCGCAGTCCGCGGCGAGTGCGTCGAGGTCCCACATCTCGCCGATCAGCAGGCCGATGTTGGGGATGGCGACCTGGTGCAGCGGCTGGAAGGCGTGGTCGAACTCGTTGGGCCGTACCTCGAAGCCCCAGGTGTCGGTGGCGATGGCGGCGATCTCGGTGGAGTGCAGCCAGCCGGCCGTCGTGAACGACAGCCCGGGCGAGTCGCCGCCCGCGTACTCGCCCCAGCCCTCGCGGCGGGCCCGGGCCAGCCGTCCGGTACGGACGGCGACGATGTCACCGCGGCCGACGCGCACGCCGTGGGCCGCGGCGGTCTCGGTGAGGTGTTCCTCGGTGATGGCGAACCCGTCGGGCAACTCGCCCTGGTCGCCGACTACTTGGCCCACGTCCAGGAGTACGCCGCGCCCTGCGACGTACGGGGCCATGTGTTCGATGCCGGTGACGAGGTCGCCCTCGGAGGTGACGACCTTCTCGGCCGCCCGTCCGTTCCACGCCTTGCCGTGGTCGAAGATGTGCCCGAGTCCGTCCCACTGCGTGGAGCACTGCAACGGCATCGCGATCACGTCGTCCGCGCCGCCGATGCCGTGCGGGAAGCCCTGATCGGTGAAGACCGCGTCGGTGCCGGTGTCGAGCATGGTGTGCACCGGGTTGGTGCGCCGCCGCCAGCCCTTCTGCGGGCCGTCCATGTCGAACCGCTGGGACAGCGAGAAGCTCACGCCCCGACGCACCAGGGCGGCGCCCTCGCGGCGCTTGGCCTCGTCGAGGAGGTTCAGGGTGCCGAGGACGTCGTCCTCGCCCCAGCGCCCCCAGTTGGAGTACGACTTGGCGGCCTCGGCGATCGCGCCCTCCGGGTCGCGGCGGTCCAGGCTCATGCCGACGCCTCCGCGACACAGCGGGTGCGCTGCACGCCCAGACCGGTGATGGAGCCCTCCATGACGTCACCGTCGCGCAGCAGCCGTCCCCAGTGGATGCCGTTGCCAGCCGGGCTGCCGGTCAACACCAGGTCTCCCGGCAGGAGTTGAGCGCTCTGCGAGGCGTACGACACCAACCGCGCGACCCCGAAGAGCATGTCCTTGGTGGACCCGTCCTGCATGGTCTCGCCGTTCAGTGTGAGCGTGACCTGCAGGTCACCGGTGTCGGCGATCGACTCGGCCGGTACGAGCCACGGGCCGAGCGGCGTGAAACCGGGAGCGTTCTTGCTGCGCAGCCAGTCGGTGCCGATGGCCTTCATGTCCCGGCGGAAGACGGTGGCGCGGTCGGTGAGGTCGTTGGCGATGGTGTACCCGGCGACGTACTTCAGGGCCTCCTCGACCGTCACCTGGTAGGCGGGCTTGGCGATGACGGCCGCCAACTCCAGCTCCCAGTCCGGCTGTTGGGCCCAGGCGGGCAGGACCACGTCGTCGTAGGGGCCCGTGATCGCGCTTGGCAGACCGATGAACACGTACGGCAGGTCCTCGGCGGCCCGGCGGTCCATGACCGCGGCGATCTCCGCGCGCGCCTCCTCGACCGTACGCGGGTCGTCGGGGGAACGATGGGCGACCTCCAGGTCGATCACGTGCTGCCGGTAGTTGGCGCCGGACTGGAAGACCTGCCTCGGCTCGATGGGAGCGTGCACCCGCAGTCCCTCCAGCGGACGCCAGTCGAGGGTGTCGTCGTCCGCCAGAGCGCGCAGGAGAGGGAGGGTCTCCTCCCACCGCTCCACCACGGCGCGCAGGCCGGATGGCGCCCAGTCCAGGGTGGCGCGCAGATCGAGTACCCGATCATTGGCCAGGAGGCCGGGAAACGGGACACCGTCCTGAGCGGAGAGCGTGCCGAGCGCGAACGGGCCGGCAGGTTGCGCGTGCGTTGCCATCAGATTTCCTCCTGCTGGGTTGCGGTCTACTGTGGCGTCGATCGACCAATCACGGAAATAGATCCTGTGGATGTGCCAAATCCACGCCATGGATGACTCTTGCTGCTAGGTGGTTGCCTGGTGAACCTGTCCCGACTCGACCTCAATCTGGTCCTCGCGCTGCGTGCGCTGCTGGAGGAGCGCAATGTGACCCGGGCCGGTGAGCGCATCGGCCTGAGCCAGCCCGCCATGAGCGCCGCGCTGTCCCGGCTGCGCCGCCATTTCGACGACGAACTGCTCGCCCGGACCGGCAACGCCTACGAGCTGACTCCGCTCGGCGCCGCCCTGCGCGACCGCAGCGCCACCGCCTGCGACCTGCTGGAGCGGGTCTTCGCCAGCCAGGCCGACTTCGATCCGGCCGTCGAGAGCCGCGAGTTCACCCTGCTCGCCTCCGACTACGGCGCGGCCGTGTTCGGTGCCGCACTCGCCCGCACCCTGCACGAGGACGCGCCCGGCATCCGACTCACCTTCCAGCACCCGGCGCCCTCCGTCGTGGAGAACACCGCGGCTGTACTGAGCACCGTCGACGGACTGCTGATGCCGCACGGCGTCATCGACGGCTTCCCCGCCGTCGACCTCCACCAGGACCGCTGGCTGTGCCTGGTCGCCGATGATCACCCCGAGGTCGGTGACGAACTCACCCTGGACCAGCTGGGGCGTCTGCCCTGGGCCGTCTACCAGCGTCCCTACGACGCCCCGGCCGCCCGCCAGCTCAGCATGATAGGGATCAGCCCCCAGGTCGAGGTGTCCGTGCAGACCTTCCAGCTGCTGCCGCCCATGGTCGAGGGAACGCGCAGGGTCGCGATGATCCAGGAGCGCCTGGCGCGCAAGGCGGTCCGCTCCGCCGCGGTGCGCGTCCTGCCCTGTCCCTTCGAGGCCGTACCGGTGCGGGAGGCGATGTGGTGGCACCCGGTGCACGCTCAGGACGCGGGCCACATCTGGCTTCGACAGAAGGCCGCGGAGGTCGGCGCGACACTGGCGGGCAACGGCAGCGGCAACGGCAAGGGGCCGGGAAAGGCCGTCTCCGCCGAACAGGGCGCCGGGCCGGCTCTGATCCGGCCCGGCGGCAGCCCGTGAGTGACGCGTCCTCGGTGGTCGGCCCGCGCACTCTCAGGCCAACTGCTCAGGCAACGGCCGGGGATCGACGGCCCCCGCGCGGCGGCGGGCCGCCCACAGCCCCGCCGCGACGAGGGCGGCGGCCAGTCCCAGCAGGCCCACCGCACCGGCGAGACTGCCGACGGCCGACTCCCCCGCGAGCAGCACCAGCGGGCAGACGAACTCGCCGCCGAAGAACGCCGCCGTCCACAACCCCGTCCCACGCCCGCGGTCCTCGAACGACAGCCGGGACATCGCACTGGTCAGGAGGGCCGGCAGCAGCATGCCGGTGCCCACACAGTTGACCACCGCCCCGATGACCAGCAGCGGTGCGCTGTCCGCGAGGAACATCACGCCGAAGCCGACCGCGCAGACCGCGAGAACGGCGGGCAGCATCGGGTCGGGAGAGCGCTTGAGCCGGGCGAAGGTGACCGCTCCGCCCACGGTGGAGGCACTGGCGATCGCGGTGGCCAGACCGATCACGCCGGGGTTCTCCACCCCGAGGTCGTCGAGCAGGTACGCCATCTCCACCGGGACGGTGTAGAAGACCATCGCCCCGAAGAAGGTGAGGGCGCAGATGCCGGCCAACTGACGCCAGGGGAACGAACGGTGGGCCTCCGCCTCGGCCGGGGGCACCTCGCCGGCCGCGCGAACCGCCGGGTTGGGCAGCACGGTGGCCATCAGCGGGGCGAGCACCAGGCTCACGGCGTAGACCCAGAAGGGCACCCGCCAGCCCGCCGATCCGGCGGCGCCGCCGAGCACGAAGAAGACGGTGGCCGACGCGGAGGCGCACATGGTCTGCAGGGCGAGGTACTTCACCCGCTGCCGGCCGGAGTAGTAGTCGCCGATCAGGGTCGTACAGCAGGTCATGATCGCAGCCTCGGCGACCCCCACCAGGGCGCGGCTGGCGATGATCGCGCCCAGCGAGTCCAGCCACAGCGGTGCCGTGCCGAACAGCGCGTACAGGACGGTCGCCACGACCAGCAGGCGCTTGCGGCCCACCCGGTCCACGATCACACCGGCGAACGGAGCCAGCAGCGCCAGCGCCAGCGCCGGGACGGTCAGCGCGAGGGGTACCAGGGCCTTGGCCCCCGGGACCGACTCAAAGTGGTCCTGCATCTTCGGCAGCACCGGGGCGATCAGCACCGCCCCCAGGATCGGCAGACAGCTGCCCGCCATCAGAAGGGTCACCCGCACCAGGTGGGCCGAGCCCGACACGGCGAGGGCTGACGAAACGGGGGTATCGACAGCGGCGAGAGGCGGCGAGGGCACAGAACCGGGCATGGCGACTCCAGGGGACGGCGTATGGGAGCGGGCATGCCTCACAGGCGCCGACGACGCACGGCATGCTGGGGAGTTCGCACGCCGACGGTATCCGGACAGCGGCGTGCGGTAGCGACGACTATGAGGGCGCCAAGGCGCCGGTACCATCCCCAGCGCAATCCAAATCCCGTATCCGGGCTATCCACGCTGTGGATGAGATGGGCAACCGCCGCGCAGGCGGAAGACGCACACGGCCTTTCCTGCGCGCGAACAGCCGCGTCCCCGCGCTAGGCCGCCCCAGAGCTCAGTCGTCCCGGCCGCCGGGACACCGCCCGCAGCGCCTGAGCCCTCAGTCGGCAGTCGGCAGTCGGCAGTCGGCATGGTCGCCGCCGCCAGGGGCGTCAGTGGACAGGCAGCGGCAGGACGCGCCGATAGGCGGCGACGACCACGGCCGCCACCACAACGTGCATCGCCATCAGCGCGGCGACGGCCAGCGACCCACTGCCGGGCGTACCGCCACCGAGCAGGGACAGGTCGGGCGCGAACGACACGACCACGAGCACGGACACCAGCCACCGCAGCAACCCGGCCGGATTCTTTGCGGCGCGACGGACGACCGCCCAGCCGATGGCGCCGAGGACGACGCCGAACACCGTCAGCGGCGCGTACACGGAGAGGTGCAGCGGATCGAAGTCCTCCGACGCCCCCGCCGCGTGGGCGAGCACCGCGACCACCGCATTTCCGAGGACGGCCACGACAGCCGCCGCGAGAATGCCCTGCTGGGCGGCATCAAGGTTGACGTATACCTGGTCACAGGGGCGCAGGTCCGTGGTGTGCTGGGCCGCGGCGAGATCCTCGCTGGTCCAGGGCCGGACCGTGAGGTCGAGGTGGGGGCTGGCAATGATGACCAGGCCGCTGCGGTGTGCACTGCTCAGGCGGGCGTAGCGGACCTGTCGCCGGTTGCCGTTCTCCTGCGGGAGCACGTATGGCGTCTTGAGGTCGTCGACGCAGGCGGTGAATCGGCCGACGCGGACGGCAGCGGTGGTGCCGGAGTAGGCCTCGCCCGGGCCGAGCCCGAACCATTCACCAGTGTCGACGTCCCGCGGGAGGGCGACGTGGATGCCGACGCGCGGGAGGGGCCAGGGCCAGGTTCCGACGGGCTCGGTGGTCGGCGAGAGTATCAGCAGCCCGGGGTCCTCGGCGTCGGCCGCCCAGCGGGACACGGTACGCATGGCGTAGGCGGCGGGGGCGGTGCGGGTGGTGACGTCCAGGCCGCCGTCGTGGGGCCGGATACGGACGGCCCAGTGCCCCACATGCACCCAGCCCGCCGTACCGCGTCGGCCGCTGGTCACTACCCGGCGTTGTCGAGGTCCATCAGCTTCTCGAAGAAGAACTCATGCTTCAGGAACGACACGTCGTACTCGTGCCCCGGATTCGGCGGGATCAGCTGAGCCGCCTGGACCAGGCGCCAGCCGTCGCACAGGGCGGCCACGCCCGTCTCGTAGGGAGGCAACGGTAGCCAAGTGGCTGGCCGACCATCCCGGTGTCGAGGTGATCTGCCGCGACCGTTCCCTTGCCTTCGCCGAGGCCGTGGAGAAAGCCGTCAACCGCCATCGTGCCCTGCTGCGCGAACCGCCGGAGAAAAACTCCCAGTCCGTCACGGTGCCGGACATGGCAGAGCCGGCACCCGACGCTCCGGCCGGGCAGCGTCGGTCCGACCGTCTCTCGGACCGGGTCCGCAATCAGCAAGCATCCGTCCACGACCTGCTCGGCCAGGGCATCCCACTGCGCGTTATCGCCCGGCAGTTTGGCCTGGCCCGCAACACCGTCCGCCGCCTCGCCCACGCGGCGACCGCGCATGAACTCCTCGTCGGACGCTGGACGGGCGGTACGAGCATCCTCGATCCCTACAAGCCTTACCTGCACCAACGGTGGAGCGAGGGCCTGATCTCGGCCCGCCGCCTGTTCGAGGAGCTTCGCGAGCGCGGATACGAAGGCGGCGAGAGCGTCGTCAAGGAGTACGTGCGAAAGCTCCGCGAAGCCTTCCCCCACGATGATCCGCCCCGCAGGAATCCCTCGGTGCGGGACGTGACCAGCTGGATCACCCGGCACCCCGACCGTCTCAACGACGACCAGGCCCAGCAGCTCAAAGCCGTCCTGGCCCGCTGCCCGGAGCTGGAGCAGACCGCCCAACACATTCGGGCATTCGCCGAGTTGATGAACAACCGGCAAGGCCGGCACCTCGACCAGTGGATCGACCGCGTCCAGTCCGACGACCTGCCCGCCCTGCACAGCTTCGTCAACGGTACCTGCCAGGACTTCGACGCCGTTGTCGCCGGCCTGAGCCTGCGTTTCAGCTCCGGCGCAGTCGAAGGCCACAACAACAAGATCAAGATGCTGAAGCGTCAGATGTTCGGCGTCGCCAACTTCGACCTCCTGCGCAAGCGGGTCCTCCTCGCGACATGAGGCCGTTCATGATCGCGGGTTCGGTGACCCTCCGTGGCTCCGGCACTGAAAGTGATCCAGAACCAGTTTCAGGCGTCGCCGACAGACCCGAAAGCGGGACAGGATGCCCAATGCGCCGCCTGCGGGCGCGTCGACCGGGAGACTCATATGTCAACGGCCACTCATACACAGCGGCCGTTCTCTCGTGCTTCGTGACTCGACCTCTCGAAGGGTGGAGAACAGCCGCCCCTGCTGTCCCGGGAAGAGCAGCAGATCAGCAGGTCGGGTGACCTGCGAGGTTGAACGCCAAGCTTGGAGACCTCTGGTGAACCGATGTGCGTCACCCGGAGGTTGAGCACGGGTGACGCACCTGCCACCGCGTTCGCCGAAGAACGGCGCCGCACGGTCCTGAACCGTCGCACACAGCGGGTCGCTCAGCCGGCTGCACCCCGTTGAGCCAAGGGCACCCGGCGATCCGAGAAAACGCCCCGTTTCGTCACCCTTGTTCGCACCTGACCCCCTCCGGAACGTGGCCGCCCCATGGGGAGCACCGGGCGCCTCACGGCATGAACAACCTCCCCCGTTCACTGAAGACAGTTCCGCCCGAGCGGGCGCCCCGCGCTCACGAGCCGCATCCCACCCCGGCGTCGGAATAGCGCCGATCGTGACACGAAAGTGATTATTCACCCCAAAAGCCCGATTTAATGCTCATTGCCGTTCGCATACATAACTCGGGGGCCCGCTCCACGAGACGAGGAACGGCATGCTGAGAGAAAGACCAGGTGCCCGGCGACTCGCCGCCGGGCTGACGCTGGCCCTGTGCGCGGCGACGGCGCCGACGGCGCAGGGATACGGGCCGGTGTCCGCGCGGTCGAAGGGGGTCGGGGACGGCACGGTCACCGTGCGGGTGGTGACCGAGGTGAACGCGAACGGCGCGTACGACAGCGTCCTGGAGCCCGGGATGGCCGGGGTGAAGGTCGCCCTCCGGGACGACTCGGGCCACACGCTGACAGCGACGACCGGAGCCGACGGCACCGTCACCTTCGCACCGGCGTCCTCCGCGCTGACCGGCGGCAAGTACCGCATCGACGTGGCCGACCCCGACTCCGCCACCTACTCCCCCGCCGTCGCGGGCCTTGGCAGCGGTGCGGACGTCATCCGCAGCAACACCGGGTTCGTGAACGTCTCGGGCGGCACGAACGTCACGTACACGACCGGCTTCTGGGATCCGGGCCTGTACTGCCAGGAGAACCCGACCCTCGTCACGTGCTCGCTCGCCAAGGGAGATGCCACCGGCCGCAAGGGGCTGGTCACCTTCGCCGGGGACTTCTCCGGCACACACCCCGGCGGCACCGTCACCCAACTGACCGACAACACCGCGCAGCAGGCAGTGTTCGGCATCGGCACCGACCGCACCGGAAACGTGTACACGGGCACTCTGGTCAAGCGGCACACCGCCTACGGGCCGGCCGGCGCCGTCCCGGCGATCTACCGCTACAACGCCACCAGCAAGGCCGTCTCCACGTTCCTCACGCTGCCCGGCACCCTCACCGCCCACGACAGCACCGGCAACTACCTCCACGACGACGCGGTCTACGGCCGCGTCGGCCGGGAGGGCGTCGGCGACGTGGACGTCTCCGGGGACGGCAAGACCCTGTACGCCGTCAACCTCGGCGACGGCAAGCTGTACACCGTGCCCCTCCAGGGCAGCGGCGATGGCGTCACCCCGGGCACGGTGTCCTCGTACGCCGTGCCGAAGCCGTCGTCCTGCGTGGGCGACTGGCACCCGTACGGCATCGGAGTGCGCGGCAAGCGGGTCCTCGTCGGCGGAGTGTGCGGTGCCGAGTCCACCGTCAGCTCCACGGCTCCGCACGGCGATCCCACCCAACTCAGCGCCCACGTGTACGAGTTCGGGAGTGGTGGCTTCACCGAACTGTTCTCCACCGGCCTCGCCTACGAGCGCGGCTGCGCCTACCGTTTCCTCGGAGCGCCGGACTCCGCCTACCGCTGCGCCGACGCCACCCGGGTCGGCGAGGTGATGAGCGCGGACTGGGAGGCGTGGAACCAACGGGTCCCCGCCCCTGAGACGCACCGGTTCGTGGCCGCGCCCCAGCCGATGCTGACCAACCTGGAGATCGCCGACAACGGCGACCTGGTCCTCGGCTTCCGCGACCGGTTCGCCGACATGCAGGGACAGGGCACGTACGACTACGGCGGCAACACGCTCGTCAGCGCCATCGCCGCCGGTGACGTTCTGCGCGCGTGCGCCTCGGGGACGAGCTACACCCTGGAGTCGAACGGCAGCTGCGGCCCGCTCACCGGGAATCTGACGGGCAACGAACTCGGCCCCGGCGGCGGCGAGTTCTACGATGACCTCACCGTCCTGTCCGACGCCCACCACGACCAGATCACCGAGGGTGGACTGGTCCTCCAGCCGTACCGCAAGAAGCTGTGGAGCACGGCCTTCGACCCGTACACGAACAGCGCCTTCGAGCAGGGTGTGCGTCGCTGGAACTCGGAGAACGGCTCCATCGAGGGCGCCCTGACCGTCGAGTCGACCTTCTCCTCGGGCTCCGACCTGTTCGGCAAGGGCAACGGGCTCGCGGACCTGGAGATCATCTGCGATCAGGCGCCCGTACAGATCGGCAACCGGGTGTGGTTCGACACGGACCGCGACGGCGTCCAGGACCCCTCCGAACCGCCGATCGCCGGCGTGAAGGTGACGCTGACGCCGAAGGGCGGAGGTGACCCGATCACCGTCACGACGGACGCGAACGGCGAGTACTACGTCGGCACCGCCCAGGGCCTCAAACCGAACGCCGCGTACGACATCGTCTTCGACTACAGCGGCGTCGACCCCTCCGAGCTGCCCGGCTCGCCTTCCATGGACGAGCTGCGCTGGACGACCCAGAATGCCGGTGACGACCGGCTCACCGACTCCGACGTGGACGACGAGGGCCGCACCGGAGTGAGCGTCGGCGACCCCGGTTACGTCAACCACGGCATCGACGCCGGTGTCAGCGCCCGGCAGCGGGGCCATCTCACGGTCGTCAAGAAGGACAAGGTGACCGGGAAGCCGCTCGCGGGCGCGTCCTTCGAACTGTGGCGGGAGACCAACGGCACGGACGGGCTGCAGACCTCGGGCGCCGATCCGGACACCAAGGCGGGCGGTACGTGCACGACGGGGGCGGACGGCCACTGTGTCTTCCGCGATCTGCCGCTCGGCGCCTACTACGTGCGCGAGACGGCGGTCCCCAAGGGCTATGTCCTGCCCGGCAATCCGGTCTCCGGCCCGTACTCCCTCACCGCCGACAACGCAGTCGAGGGCGACGGCAAGGTCGTCACCCTCACCAACCGGCCCGACCTCAGACTCACTCTGCTGAAGAAGGACGCCAAGACCGAGCGTCCGCTCGAAGGCGCGGTGTTCGAACTGTGGCGGGAGTCCAACGGCACCACGGGACTCCAGACGGCAGGCACCCACCGGGACACTCTCCAGGACTCGGGCTGCGCCACGGACGAGCGGGGACGCTGCGCCTTCCGGCAATTGCCGGGCGGCACGTACTACCTGCGCGAGACCGCCGTCCCCGAGGGCTACGTCCTGCCGGCGAACCGGGTCTCGGGACCGTACGACCTCACCGCAGGCAACGCGGACACGGGCGACGGACTCGTCGTCACCCTTCACAACAGGCGCGGCGAGCCGTGCAAGGGCAAATGCTGACGGGTAACCCCCCGAAGTGAGCGGCACACACCCGCAAGGGTGACGCTGCGCGGGCCGCGCACCGGTGTCGACCGGCGCGCGGCCCGTCCCCGTGTAAGAGACGTTCATGCGAACAAAGGCAACATCCGTGCGGGCGCGGACACCACGCGCCCGCACCTGGGCGGCTCTGACCCTCGTCGCGGCGCTCTCCGCGTGCGGCTGGCTGTGGCTCACCGGTCACGACGGATCCGGCCCCCGCCCCCTGACCGCGGGCGAGACCCAGCGCCTGGCCCTCGCCCGCTTCCGCACGTACCAGGGCAGCCGTCCACCGAGGTCACCGTGCACGCACCGGTGCCCGGCACCACCGCCGTCGTGCACGCGGTGGTGGACCAGCGACGGCACCGCGCGGTGGGCTGGTACGAGACGACGTCCGGTACCGCACAGGGCGGACGGGGCCTGCTGGCCTGGGACGGCACAGGACTGGCGCTGGCCCGTCCCAAGGGCACCACGGTCGCGGTCGGGTCTGTCCCTCAGGCCGTTCGAGAGGCCGGCCGACTCACACCGGACGCGTGGATCCGGCGCCCGTTCGGTCACGACGCGTTCGACACGGCCCTGCGGCTGACACTCACCCTGGCCGCCGACCGCCCCGACAATGCCCAGCTCCTCGCCCAGTCAGGGGCCCTCCACCTGCGTGAGGAGGACGTCGACGGCAGCTCCTACGACGTCTTCTCCGGCCCCCGCCCCCGTCCCAACGCCTCCGCGAGCCCCGCCGCCG
>NZ_JAENRY010000430.1 GCF_016612545.1 Streptomyces sp. MBT65
CTGTTGCTGAGGGTCGGCTGAGGGGCGCGGGGGTGGGCCGGGGCGACGTTTCAGGTGCGTGAACTCCCGGGCGGACGGCTGGGCTTGGGGCGGGCCGGCTGATCACATGGAGACACGCCCCCCACGGCTTCCGCCGCCTTCCGTCGTCTTCCCCACAAGGACCTCGTATGCCTGAGATATCCCGCCGCGCCTTCGCCGGCCTGGTCGGTGGCGGTGCCGTCACCGCCGTCGCCGGTACGGCCGCCACCGCCGAGGCGGCTCCCGCGGAGCGTCCGTTCGCGGCCCGCCCGGCCGCTTCCGGCAAGCGCCCCAACCTCCTCGTCATCCTCGGCGACGACCTCGGCTGGGCCGACCTCTCCTCCTACGGCGCCCCGCACATCAAGACGCCGAACCTGGACCGGCTGGCCCGGCAGGGGGTGCGTTTCACGGACGCCTACTCCGGCTCCGCGACCTGCTCGCCGACCCGGTTCAGCCTGTACACCGGGCGCTATCCGGGCCGTACGCCGGGCGGACTGGCCGAGCCGATCGCCAGCCGGACCCAGGGGCTCGACCCGAGCCACCCGACCCTCGCCTCGCTGTTGAAGAAGGCGGGCTACTCCACCGCCCTGATCGGCAAGTGGCACTGCGGCTGGCTGCCCGACTACAGCCCCACGAAGTCGGGTTGGGACGAGTTCTTCGGCAACCACGGCGGTGTCCTGGAGTACTTCTCCAAGCTCGGCCAGCTCGGCGACTACGACCTGTACGAGGGCGACGCGACCTACCAGGACCTGCGCTACTACACCCAGGTGCTGACCGAGCGGGCGGTGGAGTACGTCAGCCGCGCCCACGACACGCCGTGGCTGCTGAACCTCAACTTCACCACCCCGCACTGGCCCTGGCTCGCCGAGGGCGACGCGGAGACCGGCGCCGAGATCGCCGCGA
Source organism: Streptomyces sp. MBT65 (assembly GCF_016612545.1). Classification (GTDB taxonomy): domain Bacteria; phylum Actinomycetota; class Actinomycetes; order Streptomycetales; family Streptomycetaceae; genus Streptomyces. The sequence goes on from NZ_JAENRY010000430.1 coordinate 922, forward strand.
AGATCCGGGCGGCCGGGAGCCAGGCGGAGATCAGCAACGCGCTCAACCACTACGACGGCGGTTCGGTCGCGAAGTACACGGAGATGGTCGAGAGCCTCGACGCGGCCGTCGGTGAGGTGCTGGCCGCGCTGCGCCGGTCCGGGCAGGAGGAGCACACGCTGGTGTACTTCGCCAGCGACAACGGCGGTGAACGCTGGTCCTACCTCTGGCCGTTGAGCGGTGAGAAGTTCGTGCTCCAGGAGGGCGGCATCCGGGTGCCGACGATCGTGCGCTGGCCGCACCGGATCGACGGCAACCAGGTGAGCCACGAGCCGAACTTCTCCCCCGACTGGACCGCGACCTTCCTGGAGCTGGCCGGTGCCCGTCCCGACCCGGCGTACCCGCTGGACGGCACGAGCCTCGTGGGCTATCTGCTGAAGGGTGAACAGCCGCCCGAGCGGGACCTGTTCTGGCGGGTGCGGGCCAACCGGGCGCTGCGGCGCGGCGACTGGAAGTACTACCAGGACGAGGACGGCGACGACCACCTCTACGACCTCGGCGCCGATCTGCGCGAACAGGCCGATCTCGCCCCAGACAGGCCGGAGTTGCTCGCCGAACTGAAGGCGTCCTGGGAGCAGATCGCCGCCGGCCTGCTCCCCTATCCGAGCTAGGACCCCGAGTCAGGACCCGAACTAGCCGAGAATCCCCCGGTCGTACGCCACCGCGACGGCCGCCGCGCGGTCCTTGACGCCCAACTTGCCGTACAGATGGGTGAGATGGGTCTTCACGGTCGCCTCGCTGATGAAGAGTTCGCGGGCGATCTCGCGGTTGGAGGTGCCCTTGGCGACCAGGGCCAGCACTTCGCGTTCGCGGGCGGAGAGCGCCTCGTTGCCGGGGGTGCTCTGGGGGCTGCGGACCGCGGAGACCAGCCGGGAGGCGACGGCGGGCGAGAGGACCGTGCGGCCCTGTGCCGCCGCGCGGACGGCGGTGAACAGTTCGTCGCGGGGCGCGTCCTTCAGGAGATAGCCGGTCGCGCCCGCCTCGATCGCGGGGAGGGTGTCGGAGTCGGTGTCGTACGTCGTCAGGACGAGCACCTTCGCGCGGGCGGCGCGGCGGGTCAGCTCACGGATGGCGTCGACTCCCCCGCCGCCCGGCATCCGCAGATCCATCAGGATCACGTCCGGGTCGAGGGCGGCGGCCCGCTGCACGGCCTCGACGCCGTTCGCCGCCTCGCCCAGGACGCGGAATCCGGGGGCGGACTCGAACATGCCGCGCAGACCGTCCCGTACGACGGGATGGTCGTCGACGATCAGAACGGAGATCAGCAAGTCGTCACTCATGGCGGACCAACGGTACGCGAGCCGACAGGGCCGTGCCGTGACCGGGCTCGGACTCGACCGCGAGCGTGCCCGCGATGCGCTCGGCGCGGGCCCGCATGCCGTCGAGGCCGAAGCCGCCGGTGCGGGTGCGTTCGGGCAGGGCGAGCGGGTCGAAGCCCTGCCCGTCGTCGCGGATGTCGAGGAGGACCTCTTCCCCGACGAAGGAGAGGGTGACGCCGACGCGGGTGGCGCGGGCGTGCCGGGCCGCGTTCGACAGGGCTTCCTGGACGATGCGCAGCAGGGTGGCGGAGACCTCGTCGTGGAGCTGTTCGGTGGTGCCGGTGACGGTGAACTCGGCGCGGACGCCGGTGCGTTCGCCCCACTCGGCGACCGTGTTCTTCAGCGCCTCGGGCAGTCCGTCGTGCTCCAGGGCGATGGGCGCGAGGTTCTGCACGGAGCGGCGGGCCTCGCCGAGGCTGTGCCGGGCGAGGGTGGAGGCGCGGTCGAGGTGGGTGCGGGCGGTCGTCAAGTCGGGTGCGTTGGCCACGACTTGGAGCTGGGCGATGATGCCGGTCAGGCCCTGGGCGATGGTGTCGTGGATCTCGGCGGCCAGCCGCCGGCGTTCGTCGGCGACCCCGGCTTCCCTTGCCTGGACGAGGAGTTGGGCGTGAAGGGCGGCGTTCTCGTCGAGGGCCTGCTGGAGGGCGGTGTTGGTGCGTTCGAGTTCGGTGATGGTCTCGGTGCGCTCACGGGCGCGTCGAGCCTCCTGCTCGGTCATGTGGGCGATCGCCATCTGGAGGACGGAGTTGGCGAGTACGAGCGCCGCGAAGAGGATCCACTGGATCCCGTTCCCCAAAGGCAGACCGCCGGCCTGCGCACCGGCCACCGTGACCGCGCTCGCGAACAGCCCGACCCGCTGCCCCACCGTGCCCGGGATCAGTTCGTCGGCGTCCATGAATCCGGAGGCGGCGTAGAACGCGAAGAACGGGTCGATCCAGGTGAGGACGAAGGCGATGGCCCAGCGGACGACGTAGTACGCCGTCCCCGTCCGCGAGGGGGTCCGGCCGCGGCCGGGGCGGCGGACACGGGTGGCGTGCCACCCCAGCTGGAGGACGAGCGCGGCACCGGCCAGGGACCAGCCGGCCCACCACTGGGCGGTGCTGTGGTCGAACAGGCCGGAGGAGGCGACCGCGAGGACGACACTGATACCGAGCAGCCCGTACGGCCCCCATGTGTGCAGCTGCTCCCAGCGGCGGTCGATCTGCCGGTCCCTGGTGGTCATCTCCCCAGTCTGCACGGCCGCCTCCCCTACTCCCAGCGGAACCAGCGCGAGGCGGCGCCCGTCAGCAGCAGGGTCCACATCGCGAGCACCCCCAGATGTGTCCAGCCCGGCCAGTTCCCGGCGGCCGCCCGGTTCAGGGCCTCGGCGGCGGCGCCGAACGGCGTGTAGCCGACGATCCGGGCCATGACGTCCGGCATGGAGTTCACCGGGATCCACACGCCCGCGCAGAACATCATCGGGAAGAACACGGCCGATCCGATCGCGCCCGCGATCTTCGTGGTCCGGGACAGCGCGGAGACCACCGCGCCCAGCGCGAGCGCGGCGAGGATCGCGAGAAGCAGGGCGAGGAGATAGCCGAAGCCCTGCTTGGGGAGCCGTACGTCGAAGGCGAGGCGACCGACGAGCAGCGCGCACAGGGCGGAGGCCAGGGCCGCCGTGCCGTAGACCACCATCTGGGCGGAGAGCAGGGCGGAGGGGCGGACCGGGGTGGCGGACATGCGGCGGAGGATGCCGCGTTCGCGGTAGCCGGTGAGGGTCTGCGGCATCGACTGGAGCCCGCCGACGATCATGCCGAGCAGGACGGTGACCGGGACGTACACGTCGATCGTGCGCAGGCCGCCGAGGTCGGCCTCGTGGTGGCGGAAGCCCGGGATGGAACCCAGGATCACCAGGAGCAGGGTGGGGAAGAGCAGGATCCAGAAGAGGGCGCCCGGTTCGCGGCGGAAGAGGCGCAGCTCGGTGCGCAGCACTGCGGTGTTCATGCGGTGACCTCCGTCAGGTCCAGGAACGCGTCGTCCAACGTGGCGTCGGACACGCGGAGTTGGTGGGCGGTGATGTGGCCCCGGGCGAGCAGGGTGATGACGGCGTTGACGGTCTCGTCGGAGCCGGAGAGCGTGATCCGGCCGTCCTTGCGGGCCACGGACGTGAGCGCGGGCAGCGCGTTCAGATCGCCGTCGTCCAGGGGCGCGGAGGGCGTGAAGCTGATGACGGTGGAGCCGGCCGACCGGCGGATCAGCCCCTCCGGGGTGTCCAGCGCGGCGACCTTGCCCTTGTCGATCACGGCGATCCGGTCGCACAGCCGCTGCGCCTCCTCCATGAAGTGGGTGACGAGCAGGACGGTGACCCCGCTCGCCCGCACGTCCTCGATGAGCTGCCAGGTGTCGCGCCGGGCGCGCGGGTCGAGCCCGGTGGTCAGCTCGTCCAGGACGACGACCCGCGGGTTGCCGATGAGCGCGAGCGCGATGAACAGGCGCTGCTTCTGGCCGCCGGAGAGCTTCGCGAAGCGGGTGGTCAACTTCGCGGTCAGGCCCAGCCGTTCGGCCAGCGGTCGCCAGTCGGCGGGGTGCGGATAGAGGGCCGCGTACAGCTCCAGCGCCTCACGGACGGTGAGCTTGGCCTGGAGCTCGCTCTCCTGGAGCTGGGCGCCGAGGACACGGGCGACCTCCTCGTGGTCGGCGACGGGGTCGAGGCCGGTGACCCGGACCCGGCCCGCGTCCGGGACGCGCAGGCCCTCGACGCACTCGACGGTGGTGGTCTTGCCGGCGCCGTTCGGGCCGAGGATCCCGAAGATCTCGCCCTCCTCGACGGCGAACGAGACCCCGTCGACGACGGCCCGGCCGCCGTAGGACTTGCGCAGTGCGGTGACTTCGATGACAGGTGTGGCTGACATGTTCCGAGGGTCCCGGGAACGCGGGGTCCGGCACATCGGCCATCGCGCTCGACCGGACATCAACCGATCGGTTGATGCGGTGCTACGACCCCTCGGCCCGTGGTGTACGACCCCTCGGACCCGCAGGTCGTAGGACCAGCGGCGGATTCAGGTCGGGTCAAAACTCGGTGGGCACTGTCAGTGGTGGTCCGTAGGCTCGCCCATGATGTCGACGACACATGCAGCCACCGAGGACCACCCCGATCGCTCCGCCGTGCGCTCACTGCTGCGGCTCTGGCCGTACGTCCGCCCCGTGCGGATACGGCTGTTCACCGCGGCCGGGGTGGCCGTCGTCGCGTCCTGTACGGGGCTGGTGTTCCCGCTCGTCCTGAAGTGGATGGTGGACGGGCCGGTCGCCGACCGGGACACGGCGGGCGTGTGGCTCGGGGCGCTGTATCTGCTGCTGCTCGGGTTCGCGGAGGCGGGCCTGTTCGGGCTGCGGCGGTGGCTGGTCGCGCGGCCGTTGTCACGGGTCGAGGCGGAGATGCGGGCGGATCTCTACCGGCACCTCCAGCGACTCCCGGTGGCCTTCCACGACCGGTGGCCCTCCGGCCAGCTCCTCTCCCGGGGCACCACCGACCTGATGCTGCTGCGCATGTTCCTCGCCTTCCCGTTGACATTCCTGCTGGTCAACGCGGTGACGATCCTGGCGGGCGTGATCATCATGCTGCTCCAGGACTGGACCCTGGGACTGGTGATCCTGGGACCGGCCGTGCCGGTGATCGTCATGTGCGTGGTCTTCGAGCGGCGGTACGCGCACGTGGCCCGCCTCGCGCAGGACCAGGTCGGCGATCTGACGACGGTGGTCGAGGAGAGCGTCCTCGGCATCCGGATCATCAAGGGCTTCGGCCGCCACCGCAGCCAGGCCCGCGCCTTCCGCGCCCTCTCCCACACCCTGCGCGGCACCGAACTCCACAAGGCCCGCCTGCTCTCCATGATCTGGGGCGTCATCGTCACCCTGCCCGAACTGGCCCTCGGGGCGACGCTGGTCCTGGGCACGGTGCAGGTGGCGGACGGCGACCTGTCGGCGGGCACGCTGGTGGCGTTCCTGTCCACGGCCCTCGCCCTGCGCTGGCCGGTGGAGTCCATCGGCTTCCTCCTGGCGATGAGCCAGGAGGCGGCGACGGCGACGGAGCGCTACTTCGAGGTGATGGACGAAACCCCGGAGATCGATCTGATGCCCTCAGCGGGGGCGCCCCAAAGGGGCGCGAGGCTGTATCAATCTGCGGCTCCGCCGCGGGGCGCACCCAGCCACAACGAACCCGCACCCGAAATCGACGGCATCCGATTCTCCTCCGTCTCCTTCCGCTACCCAGACGCCCCGCCTGATTCCCCACCCACCCTCGACCGCATAGACCTGCACATCAAACCCGGCGAATCCATGGCACTGGTCGGCGCCACCGGCACCGGCAAGACCACCCTCACCGCCCTCGTCCCCCGCCTCCACGAGGTCACCTCCGGCCACATCACCCTGGACGGCGAGGACATCACCGCCATGCCCCGGGAAACGCTGCGCGAACTGGTCGCGATGGCCTTCGAGGAACCCACCCTGTTCTCGGCAAGCGTCGGCGAGAACGTCCTGATGGGGGCCGAAGAGGGCGCGGGAGAGCCGGAGTTGGAGCGCGCACTGGCCGTCGCCCAGGCCGACTTCGCCCACGCACTGCCGAACGGCACGGACACCCAGGTGGGCGAACAGGGCCTCAGCCTCTCCGGCGGCCAGCGCCAACGCCTCGCGCTGGCAAGGGCGGTGGTCGGCAGACCCCGCTTCCTCGTCCTCGACGACCCGCTCTCCGCGCTGGACGTCCACACCGAGGCCGCCGTGGAAGCCGCCCTGCGCCACGTCCTCGCCGACACCACGGCGTTGATCGTGGCCCACCGCCCGTCCACGGTCCTCCTCGCCGACCGCGTGGCCCTGCTGTCCGACGGCCGCATCACGGCGGTCGGCACCCATCAGGAACTGCTGCGGACGAACGCGGAGTACGCGTATCTCATGTCGGGATCCGAACCGCACGACCGGCCGGAGGACGAGCGATGACCGCCCCCACCACATCGGCGCCCACCACCGACGACACCCCCG
>NZ_JAENRY010000431.1 GCF_016612545.1 Streptomyces sp. MBT65
AGCAGGTCCGGGCGCAGTCCGCGCAGGGCGAGGGCCAGGCCTTCGGCGCGGACTGCGCCCGGACCTGCTGGTGGCCAACCGGGTGCTCCCGGAGTCCGTCGAGGACACCTGGCTCGCCGGCGTGGGCGCGCAGCAGCGCAAGACCCTGGACGAGTGGCAGGGCACGTACGACGTCCATCACGTCCCCCACCTCGGCCACGACCCGCGCGGCACCGACGATCTCGCCGCGCTCGCGGTGCCCGGTGTCAACGCGGCCGGTTCCACGGTCGAGTGGCCCGTCACGGACCGGCTGGCCGAGGACGGCGTCCTGGTCTGGCACATCCCGCTGCCCGGCGCCATACGGGACGACCTCGACCTGGTCCGCCGCGGTGACGAACTCGTCGTCACCGTCGGCCGGTTCCGCCGTATCGTGCCGCTGCCGTCGGCCCTGCGCCGCTGCACCGTGGCCGGCGCCGCGCTGCGCGAGGGCGAACTGCGCATCCGCTTCGCACCCGACCCGGACCTGTGGCCCCAGGGAAGGTGAGCATTGGTCCGTGCGGAGACGTGAAGCACGTACGCCCATTCGGGTAACGTCGTAGAGACGAACCGTAGTCAGGAGTCCGTCATGAGCGAAGAGCTCCCCCCGTACGACGCCGGCAAGGAAGAGGCGCTCGACGAGGTGCGGGCGACCGACGCCGACGCCTGGGCGACGGCGGCCGCCGAAGACCTCGCGGCGGAGAAGGCCCGCCGCCGCACCCAGTACGGCCCGCCCCCGGGCTCGGCCGCCGAGGAACTGCGCAAACTCGTCGACACCGTCGCGGACAAGCTGTCCGGCCTCCAGTCCCCGCTGCTCGGTCAGATCGCCGGACCGGCCGCCCAGCAGGTGGCGAAGCAGGTCGTCCAGCAGGCCAAGGCCGCCGTCGAGCCCGTCATCGAACGCAACCCGGACGTCTTCGACCACCTCGCGGCGGCCGGCAGCGAACTCCTCGCCGCCTACCGCTCCGCCGTCCAGGCCCAGGAACAACGCTGGACGACCCGCGACAGCGAACTGAAGGACCGCCGCGACCGGGGCGAGGATCCGGGCCCGGGTGAGCGCATCGACCTCGACTAGGGGCTGTCCGGCGGATCAGGTCGCGGAAAATCGGCGGCTTCGCCGCGGGCGACGCGATGGGGGTCCGCCCGGTCGGGCGAAGCCGGGACCGGGGGAGTCGGCGACCGACGACAACCCGGCCGGGGGTCCCGTTCTCCGGGCCGAGGTCGCGAATCCGACGTCGGCCCCTCGGGTACGGTGGGCCGTAGCGGGGCTCGACCGAAACTGAGGGATTCATGGGACTCACCATCGGCGTCGATATCGGCGGCACCAAGATCGCGGCCGGCGTGGTCGACGAGGAAGGCAACATCCTCTCGACCCACAAGGTGCCGACCCCGGGCACGGCCGAGGGCATCGTCGACGCCATCGCCGCCGCGGTCGACGGAGCGCGCGCCGGGCACGAGATCGTCGGCGTGGGCATCGGTGCCGCGGGCTACGTCAACCGTCAGCGCTCCACGGTCTACTTCGCGCCGAACATCGACTGGCGCCAGGAGCCGCTGAAGGAGAAGGTCGAGGCCCGCGTGGGCCTGCCCGTCGTCGTGGAGAACGACGCGAACGCCGCGGCCTGGGGCGAGTACAAGTTCGGCGCCGGCAAGGGCCACCGCAACGTCATCTGCATCACGCTCGGCACCGGCCTCGGCGGCGGCATCATCATCGGCAACAAGCTGCGCCGCGGGCACTTTGGGGTGGCCGCCGAGTTCGGTCACATCCGCATGGTGCCGGACGGCCTGCTGTGCGGCTGCGGTTCGCAGGGCTGCTGGGAGCAGTACGCCTCCGGCCGCGCCCTCGTCCGCTACGCCAAGCAGCGGGCCAACGCGACCCCCGAGTCCGCCGAGGTACTGCTCTCGCTGGGCGACGGCACCCCCGAGGGCATCGAGGGCAAGCACATCTCCATGGCCGCCCGGCAGGGCGACCCGGTCGCCGTCGACTCGTACCGCGAACTGGCCCGCTGGGCCGGCGCCGGCCTCGCCGACCTGGCCTCCCTCTTCGACCCCTCCGCGTTCATCGTCGGCGGCGGTCTCTCGGACGAGGGCGAACTGGTCCTCGACCCGATCCGCAAGTCCTACAAGCGCTGGCTGGTGGGCGGCAACTGGCGCCCCGTCGCCGACGTGATCGCCGCGCAGCTCGGCAACAAGGCGGGGATGGTCGGAGCGGCGGACCTGGCGAGGGAACCGGACCCGATCATGTAAGGGCTGCTTTTGAGCTACGTCGGTCCCCGCGCCCTGCCTTTGCTTTCAGGGGCGCGGGGCCGTTTGCATGTGCGGCTCCGCCGCGTGGGCGCGACCAGCCACAGCGGACCCGCAGCCGACGCACGACCCGCACATCCCCACGCTTCGTCGTATCTTGATCGGCATGGCGACCTCGACCCCGCTGCTGCCCAACTCCCGCACCGAACCCGACGGTTCCGCGATCATCCGCGTCCTGAGCTACAACATCCGCTCGATGCGCGACGACACCGCCGCCCTGTCCCGGGTGATCAGAGCCTGCGCCCCGGACCTCGTCCTGATCCAGGAAGCGCCCCGCTTCTTCCGCTGGCGCAAGAAGCTCGCCCGCCTGGCCTCCGCATCGGACTTGGTCGTCCTCTCCGGCGGAGGCACCGCCGCGGGCCCGGCCCTGCTCTGCGCGCTCCGCGCCACGGTCGAACGCACGGAGGACGTGCTCCTCCCCCTGACCCCCGGCGAACACCGCCGCGGCTTCGCGACCGCGGTCGTCCGCTTCGGAGCGGCCCGCCTCGGCGTCCTCAGCTGCCACCTCAGCCTGCGCGAGGACGAGCGCCACGACCAGGGCGGCATGCTGCTGGACCGGCTGGCAGGAATGGGCGTGGACCACGCGATCGCGGGCGGCGACCTCAACGACCGCCCCGACGGCCGCACCTTCACCCGCCTGGCCAAGGACCTCCAGGACTGCTGGGCCACCACCCCCTGGGGCGCCGAGCACACCTGGACCCCCGGCAACCCCTTCCAACGCATCGACGCGATCTTCGCGACGCGGGGCATCGAGGTCCTCGGGTGCGGGGTGCCGCTGGGGCTGCCGGGAGTGGAAGGGGCCGACATCAAGCGGGCGACGGATCACTTCCCCGTGCTGGCCGCAGTGCGCGTGCCCGCGACCTGAACCACGGCCGCCGGGCAGTGCGAGGGGGCGTTGAGAAGCACAGACCTGAGGGCGGCTACGGACCACTTCCCGGTCCTCGCCGCCCTCAGAATCCCCGCGAACCTGCCCTCGAACTAGACGACTCCACGAACTGGGTGGCCCCGCGAGCTAGACGACGGCCCCGCGCCCAGGATCGTCCCCGTCCTCGTCATCCGTCCGCATCCGCATCACCAACGTCGCGAAGCCCCCCAGGAACCCGCCGATGCCGACGGTCGCCAGCCACCACGTCATGTCCCAGCCGAGCAGTACCGCCACCAGCAGCAGGATCGGGCCGCCGATCACCCCGAGCCAGGCGAACTTGGCCGTGACGTCGGCCTCCGGCAGCGGGGGCGGCTCCGGCGGGACGAAGTGGCCCTCGTCGTCCTCGTCGAAGTCCTCCTCGGAGGCGTCCGGCGAGACGTAGTCACGGGGTCCGCCGACGCCGGGCGCGAAGGAGACCGAGCTGCCCAGCGGCTTGGCGGGCGCCGGCGGCTCCTCCTGGTCGGCGCTCACCGGGCTCGGTGAACTCTCCGCCTTGTCAGTGGACTTGGCGTCGTTCTTCTCGGGATCCAGCAGCGCCAGGTCCTCGATCGACTTGAACGGCTTGGCGCCCGGCGGATCCTTGGGCTCGTCGCCGTACCCGGCGACGATCGCGGCCCACGCGGCCTCCTCGTCGAACGGGACGCCCTGCTCGTCCGGTTCGAGGCCCTCGCGGTCGGAGTCGTGCTCAGCCACCTGTGGCCGTCCCTTCCTGCTCGCTCACCCGGCCCGTGTCGGACACCTGCTGGCCGGCACTGGGTGCGAGCCGGCCGATGAACGCGAAGCTCTCCTCGAAAATCCGGTCCGCGTCGTGGTCCAACGTCGCGACGTGGTAGCTCTGTTCCAGCAAGATCTCCGTCACGTCGGTCGAGGAAACCCGGCTGAGGACACGAGCCGAGTCGGCGGGCGGCACCACATGGTCCTGGGGGCTGTGCAGCAGCAGGAGCGGCTGCGTGACCTGCGGGAGCTCGCGGTCCACCAGCCGGAAGAAATTGCGCAGGGAGTGCGCGGAGTGCAGCGGCACCTTGTCGTACCCGACCTCCTCGCTGCCCTCCTTCGCGATGTCGCTGGCGATACCCGGCGCCGTACGCACCAGATGGCGGGCCACGGGAAGGGCGTACGCCGCGAGGCCGTGCACCTTGATACCGGGGTTGACGACCACGACACCGCTGATCTCGTCGCCGTGCTTCGCGGCCAGCCGCAGGGCCAGCGCGCCGCCCATGGAAAGGCCCGCGACGAAGACCTGCGAGCAGCGCTCGCGCAGGGCGCGCAGCTCGCGGTCCACCTCCGCGTACCAGTCCTGCCAGCCGGTGAGCTGCATGTCCTCCCAGCGCGTGCCGTGCCCGGGCAGCAGCGGCAGCGACACGGTGAGGCCGCGCTCGGCCAGATGCTCCGCCCAGGGGCGCAGCGACTGCGGGGAACCGGTGAAGCCGTGGCAGAGGAGCACTCCGACCTCCCCGCCCTCGTGGCGGTACGGCTCGGCTCCGGGGAGGACCGGCACCTTCGGTCTCCTGTTCATGAGAGGGGCAAGTTCATGGGAGAGGCGTGTTCATGAGAGAGGCGTGATCATAGGACGCGAGTTCATGAGAGGCATGTGAACAAGTCCAGATGCGGTTAACCGTACGCGACCGCACTGACACCGACCAGGGTCGTCGGGTCCTTTGACAGTGCTCCGGGTTAAGGTCTGATCGACGGAAACGGGAGGCACTCGGTTGTTGTACGGCACGATGAAGGTCGCCATCGGGGGACCGCTGAAGGTCGCCTTCCGACCCTGGGTGGAGGGCCTGGAGAACATTCCGGACGAGGGTGCCGCCATCCTGGCGAGCAACCACCTCTCGTTCTCGGACTCGTTCTTCCTGCCCGCGGTCCTGGACCGCAAGGTGACCTTCATCGCGAAGGCCGAGTACTTCACGACGCCCGGGGTGAAGGGCAAGCTGACGGCCGCGTTCTTCAAGGGCGCCGGCCAGCTTCCGGTGGACCGCTCCGGTGCGCGCGGGGCGGGCGAGGCCGCGATCAAGGCCGGGATCGACGTCCTGGAGCGCGGTGAGCTGTTCGGTATCTATCCGGAGGGCACGCGCTCCCCGGACGGCCGCCTCTACCGCGGCAAGCCCGGCGGCCTCGCGCGCGTGGCGCTCGCCAGCGGCGCCCCGGTGATCCCGGTCGCGATGATCGACACCGAGAAGATCCAGCCGCCAGGCAAGGTCATGCCGAAGCTGATGCGCCCGGGCATCCGGATCGGCAAGCCCCTCGACTTCAGCCGGTACAACGGCATGGAGCACGACCGTTTCGTCCTCCGCGCGGTGACCGACGAGGTCATGTACGAGATCATGAAGCTCTCCGGCCAGGAGTACGTCGACATCTACGCGACCGCCGCCAAGCGGCAGATCGCGGACGCGGCGAAGGCCGACAAGGAAGCGGAGAAGGCGGCCAAGGCCGCGCTCGCTCAAACGGAGAAGGAACAGACGAGCCCATAGGCGGGCCGGCGTCTGTGTCGGGGGTGGGGGAGATGGCGAAGCAGGTACGTGTCGTCAGGATGTCCGTCGAGCAGCCGCTGTGGCGCGCGCTGAGCGGCTACCGGGTGCTGACCATGCTGTACGCGATCGGGCTGTTCGCCTCCGAGTACGACCAGTTCGACCGTCCGGCCATCGCCATCGCCTTCTTCGTCGTCCTGTTCGTCTGGACGCTGGCGACCCTGCCCCGGGTCCAGAGCGCGATCGCCTGCACCAAGCGCTTCCTCGCCGCCGACCTCACGATCGCGCTGGTCGGCATCGTCCTCACCCCGCTCGCGGCCGACACCCACCACATCGACAGCGGCGGCCCCACGCTGCCGTCGATATGGACCGCCGGCTCGGTCCTCGCCTTCGCCATCAAGGGCGGCTGGCGCTGGGCCGCGTTCGCCTCCACCCCGGTCGCCGTCGCCAACCTGATCGAGCGCGGCTCCCCGGCCCGCGACACCGTCCACAACGTGGTCCTCGTCTGGGTCGCCTCCATCGCCATCGGCTACGTCGTGGAGGTCGCCCGCGCCTCCGAGCGCACCCTCGCCCGGGCCCTGGAGATCGAGGCCGCCACCCGGGAGCGCGAGCGGCTCGCCCGGGACATCCACGACGGCGTGCTCCAGGTGCTGGCGATGGTCCAGCGGCGCGGTGCCGTGCTCGGCGGCGACGCGGGCGAGCTGGGCCGGATGGCGGGCGAACAGGAGATCGCGCTGCGCACCCTGGTCTCCGGCGGCCTGGTTCCGGTGTCCCGGGTCTCGCTGGACGCGGCGGAGGGCGCGGTCGTGAGAGCCGTGGAAGTGGAACCCGATGACGACGGCCCGGTCGATCTGCGCTCCCTGCTCGCTCCGTACGCCGCCGCGAAGGTGAGTTTCGCCGAGCCGGGTGCGCCGGTGACCTTGCCCGCGCCCGCCGCGAGGGAGCTGGCCGCCGCGGTCGGGGCGGCCCTGGACAATGTGCGCAGGCATGCCGGTGACGACGCCCGTGCGTGGATCCTGGTCGAGGACGAGCCGGGGGAGGTCGTGGTGACCGTCCGGGACGACGGGCCCGGTATCCCCGAGGGGCGGCTCGCGCAGGCCGAGGGGGAGGGGCGGCTCGGGGTCGCCCTGTCGATCCGGGGGCGGCTGCGGGACCTCGGGGGCAGCGCGGAGCTGGTCTCGATTCCCGGGCAGGGCACGGAAG
>NZ_JAENRY010000432.1 GCF_016612545.1 Streptomyces sp. MBT65
GGGCGCGAGGGCAGGGCGGGGTCCGCCGAGCTGTCGCTGCCGCCCTCAACGCTCCCGCTCCTCTTCAAGTCGCCTCCCCCGACCGGTACTTGGCGGGCCGTCGGGTGCAGCTGGGTCAGTAGTTCGCGGTCCTCGTCGTCGGCCTCGTCCGAATCGAGGATGGCCAGGACGGGGGCGTACTCCAGTTGGCGGGCGAAGGTGTCCGCGACGGTTCGCTGGTCGGTGGCCGCCGCGGCGAGGCCTGCTTCGGCGAGGTCGTCGCCGTTGGCGAGGTACGGGAGGAGCAGGGCCGGGTCGACGGCGGTGATGACGCCGGTGACGGTGAGGCCGCCGGAGGTGATCACCTCCGCCATCGCCTTGGGCTCGACGGAGTCCCACAACTCGACGATCGCGAGCCGGACTTGACCGGCTCCGGCCAGTCGGCGCAGCTCCGGGACCAGGTCCTCGCGCAGCGCGCAGCACGCGCAGTCGTTGACGAGGGGGGTCTCACCGGCGGAGACGATGCCCGTGGCGTCCCTGATCGTGCGGACGACGGTGCCCGCCGCCGCCGTAGCGAGGTCGTGGTGGAGTACGACGCTGTCGGGGACGTCGTGGAGGAGTCGGGCGACGGTCGCTCTGCGGGCGTCCGCGTGCAGGCCGGCGACGATCGCGACGGAGAGGTCGGGCACGGTCAGTCCTGCTTCCCGTACCGGCGCTCGAAGCGCTCCACGCGGCCGGCCGTGTCCAGGACGCGGGCGGTGCCGGTGTAGAAGGGGTGGCTGACGTTCGAGATCTCGACGTCGACGACGGGGTACGTGTGGCCGTCCTCCCACTCGATCGTCTTCGCGCTCGTCATCGTCGAGCGGGTGAGGAAGGCGTGGTGCGCGGCGCGGTCCCGGAAGACGACCGGGCCGTAGGGCGGGTGGATGTTCTCGCGCATCTCGGTCAGCGCTCCTCTCGGAAGTCGACGTGGCGGCCGGCCGCCGGGTCGTACTTGCGCAGGGTCAGTCGGTCGGGGTCGTTGCGGCGGTTCTTGCGGGTCACGTAGGTGTAGCCGGTGCCGGCGGTGGACCGGAGCTTGATGACCGGGCGGAGTTCGTTGCGAGCCATGCCTGGTACCTTAACGAAAATGAATTCCATTAGCATCATCGGCTACGGCCCCGATCGAGGAGAGGTACGTCACTCATGTCCGCCCACTGCATGCTGACCGGCGCGAGGCCCGGTTTCGGCAACCGCATCTCCCATTCCCACCGGCGTACGTCGCGCCGTTTCGACCCGAACATCCAGTCCAAGCGGTACTGGTTGCCCGGAGAAGGCCGTTACGTACGGCTGCGGTTGAGCACCAAGGGGATCAAGACCGTGGACGCGATCGGCGTCGAGGCGGCCGTGGCCCGGATCCGTGAGCGCGGGGTGCGGATCTGATGGCGAAGAAGAGCAAGATCGCGAAGAACGAACGGCGGCGGGAGATCGTCGCGCGGTACGCGGTACGGCGGGCCGAGTTGAAGGAGATCGTCCGGCGGCCCGGCTCCACCGAGGCCGAACGGGCCGCCGCGCAGCGGGAGTTGCGCAGCCAGCCGCGGGACGCCAGCGCCACCCGGGTTCGCAACCGCGATCAGGTCGACGGGCGGCCCCGGGGTTACTTCCGTGCCTTCGGGCTGTCCCGGGTGAACCTGCGCGGGCAGGCTCACAGCGGATACCTACCCGGCGTCCGCAAATCCTCCTGGTAACCCCTGGTAGCTTGCTGCGGTCGTTCCGGCCAAGGCCGACCGGGCGGCCGTCCGGCTACAGCTTGGGAGCTACCTGTGACTACGGCGCATTCGACGGTGACGGCGGTAACGGCGGTTTCGGCGAAGTCGGCTGCGACGAGCGGGTCGAGGGTACGGATCGGGGCTGCTGCCGCCGGGCTGGTGGGCGCGCTTGTGCTGACCGGGTGCAGCGGTGGGGGCTCCAAGGACGACTCCTCGTCGTCGACGCCGAACGCGTCCGCTACGACGACGTCGACCGCGACGGCCGACTCCGGCGGGTCCGACAGCAGCCCCTCGGCCGCGTCCGACGGGTTGCAGGGCAGTTGGCTCGCCACGACGGACGGCAAGGCCGTGGCCCTGGTCGTCACCGGTAAGCAGGCCGGGCTCTTCACCACCGGCGGGACCGTGTGCAGCGGGACCGCCGGTGAGGAGGCGGGCATGCAGATGATCCACCTCAAGTGCACGGACGGCACCAAGACCCGGGCGACCGGAATGGTCAACACCGTCAGCAAGTCGGGCCTCTCGATCACCTGGTCGGGAAGCCTCGGCAAGGAGACGTACACGCGCTCGGAGGGCGGGAAACTGCCGTCGGGGCTGCCTACGGCGAGTCTGGGGTCGTAGGGCGGCCGGGGTGGCTCCGGAGGTGTCGACCAGGTTCAGCCCGCGAGTCGTCAACCTCGGGGCGGGGGCCGGCCTGGCTCCGAGGTCGTGGGCCCCGGGGCGGGAGCCCGGCGCAGCTCCGGGGTGTGGACCGGGGCCGGCCATGGAGTCGTGGGGCCGGGCCCGGAGGGCGGTGTGGCTCCGGCGTCGTAGGGCGGTCAGTGGTGTGGGGTTTCGTGCGGGATGATCGGCTCATGCGCACCATTCCCCTCGCCGTTGCCGCACTCGCCTCGGCTCTGCTTCTGACCGCCTGCGACAGTGGGAGCGGCGGTGGTTCCTCCGACGGCAAGAACGGGTCGGCCTGTTCGTTCGACGGGGTCGCCGTTCAGGTCGGGCCCGCCAGTACCGCTCCGGCCGCCGGTGACACGGGTGAGGTTCCGGTCTCGCTCACCAACCAGAGCAAGCCGTGCGACCTGGACGGCTTCGCCGGGGCCTCCTTGGAGGCCGGCGGTACCAAGGTCGCCCTCACCACGCAGAAGGGCGCCAAGGCGCAGAAGCTGAAGCTCGCCAAGGGCGACGCCGCGTCCTTCACCATCACCTACGTCCGCGGCAAGGCGGGCGACAAGCTCAGCCTGGCCGCGACGAAGCTGGTCATCACCCTGCCCGGCAGCGACGACAGCGCGAGTTACAAGTGGTCGTACGGTCCCGTCCAGGGCAAGACCTCCGTGAGCGACTCGGACGCCTCGGTCAGTGCCTTCACCCAGGCCGGGGACTGAACCACAGGAAGAAGACGTAACGGCTCTCGTCAGTCGAGCGGGGGCCGGGCCCTCACCTGTGCCCGGTCCGCCGCCTCCGCGCCCTCCGTCCAGCCCGCCTCGTCGGTGATCCCGCGCAGGCGGGTCGTGGTCGTCTCCGGGAACATCGTGTCGACGCGGTCGGTGACGGCGACCTCGCGGGTGGCGAGGACCGGGAGCAGGTCGTCGGTCAGCTGGGTCTCGGCGGCCTGAGCCAGCCGGGAGCCGATGCGGTGGGCGTAGGCCGCGAGGAAGGACTGCCGGAAGGTCTTGGTCCGCCGACGGCCGCCCGCGCGCTGGGCCGCCTCCGCCTTCGTCATCGCGGTCGTGGCCTGTACGAGGAGTGAGGTGTAGAGCAGTTCGACCACCTCCAGGTCGCCCTCGAAGCCGACGACGGTCGAGAAACCGAAGGCCTCGTTCCACACGGCCCGGCAGTGGTTCGCGGTGGCGACCGCGTCCAGCAGCACCGCCTTCGCCTGCTCGTACGGCGCCTCGACCCCGATCCGGCACGCGCCGGGCGCGTCCTTCGCCGGCGCCTGGGCATCGAGCAGCGCCTCGTCGATACTGTGCCGCGCCATCAGCTCCTGCGCCTTGGCGCTCAGCGCCTCCGCCTCCTCCGGGAACCCGGTCGCCTCCGCCTTCGCGAGCAGCGCGCGGATACGGGTGAGCATGCGGGAGGCGGGCCGGCGGTGCTCGTGCCGTTTCGGCTCGTGTCCGTCGTCCAGGGGTTCCAGGCTCGGGAGCCGCAGCAGCAGGCGGTACAGCTCCAGGACGGTGCTGGCGTGCGTGAAACGGTCGGTGCGGGGCGGGGGCGCGTCGGCGGCCAGTTCGTCGAGCTGGGCCGTCCAACGGGGGCCGCGCGCACGGTCGTCCGGTGCCTGCGCCCGGATCAACTCGGACACGAGCCGTACGTGCGTGTCGTCCAGCTCCCGCCGAACCAGCCGTACGACATCTGCGGGCTGCCACCCGCGCCGCCAGGCCGCCGCGACGAACTCCCTTCCCCGGCGGGCGAGTTCGGGGTCCGCGTCGGGGTCGGCGGCGAGGATCGAGGCGCCTGCGTCGAGGGCGTCGTGGGTGTCGGTGTAGAGGGCGGCCTCGAAGGCGCGCTCCACGGGGGTGGTCGGGCTGCTCACCTGGTGATCGTGTCATGGGGCGGTGGGGGGAGGGGGTGCAGCACAGTGGGGGATCATTGTCGGGGTTCACTCGTCCACACCCTGTGGACAACCAACTCCCGGCGGAAATCGGGGTGTTGACCGGGGTGGCACGCTGGGCCATGTGACGGCCGAGCTGTCGGGCGGGATCCGCCGGCGCACCGGCGAGGCCGTCAGCAGCGCCCGCCGCGAGGCGAGCACGGAGTACGTCCGGACGCAGATCGACGCCGGAGAGCTGCCCCATCCCGCCGACGCCGGGTTCTCCGAGCTGCTCTACGACGACGATCCGGCGGCGAGTTTCGAGCGCGGCCTCGACTGGCTGCCGGCCGGGGCTGCCGCGTCGTTCGAGCGGCGGCCATGGGTGTCAACTCAGGGTTGACAGTCATGGACTGTCAACCTACGGTTGACACATGACGACCAACCCGAACGTCACCTCATCCGTACGTCTCGACGACCTCATCGACGCCATCAAGAAGGTCCACCCCGCACCCCTGGACCAGCTCCAGGACGCGGTGATCGCCGCCGACCACCTGGGCGACGTGGCGGACCACCTGATCGGCCACTTCGTGGACCAGGCCCGGCGCTCCGGTGCCTCCTGGACGGACATCGGCAAGAGCATGGGGGTCACCCGGCAGGCCGCGCAGAAGCGCTTCGTGGCCAAGGAGTCCGCCGACCTCGACCCCAGCCAGGGCTTCAGCCGCTACACCCCGCGTGCCCGCAACGTGGTCATGGCCTCGCACAACGAGGCCGTGGCCGCCCGCAACCCCGAGGGCCGCCCCGAGCACCTGGTCCTCGGTCTGCTGGCCGAGCCGGACGCCCTGGCGGGCAAGGCGATCACCGCGCAGGGCGTCCTCCTGGACGCCGTACGCCAGGCGGCCACCGCGGCGCTCCCGCCGGCCGCCGAGGAGGTCCCGGACCTCGTCCCCTACGGCCCCGACGCCAAGAAGGTCCTGGAACTCACCTTCCGCGAGGCCCTGCGCCTGGGCCACAACTACATCGGCACCGAGCACATCCTGCTCGCCCTCCTGGAGCACGAGAACGGCGAGGGCGTGCTGAACGGCCTCGGCATCGACAAGCCCACGTCGGAGCGGCACATCGCCGAGATGCTGAACCGGCTGACGGGCTGACCGGCTCACGGTCCGAGGGGCTGAGCTCCAGGTCACGGGGATTGTCAGTGCCGCCTGCCACACTCGCGGACATGACCGGCCGCTGGGCGCTCGCACCGGCCGAGGGCGGTGGCGCGGAGGTCGCCGCCCTCGGTCCGGACGGGCTGCCCGTGGGGGCGGTGGAGCGGGAGCCGGATCTCGTCGAGGCGGTGCGCAGCCGTCCCGACGTGGCCCGGTGGGTGTGGCGGTCCACCGCCGAGGTGTATCCGGTGCTGCTCGCCGCGGGGGTGCGGGTGGAGCGGTGCTACGACATCGAGGACGCCGAGACCCTCCTGCTCGGGCACGAGGGGCGGCACGGCGAGCCGCGGTCGGCGGCGGCCGCGCTGGCCCGGTTGCGCGGCGGGGCCGTACCGCCGGATCCGCCGCAGCGGGCCGCCGAACCGGGCGCGCAGTCCTCGCTCTTCGAGCCGCGGAGCGTCCGTCTCCCGCTGGCCGACCTGCTCGCCGTGTACGCCGAGCAGCAGCGGCGGCACGACACCACCACCCACCCCGACCGGATGCGGCTGCTCACCGCGTCGGAGTCGGCGGGGATGCTGGTCGCCAGTGAAATGAACAGGGCGGGGCTGCCGTGGAGCGCCGACGTGCACCGGGAGCTGCTGCACGAGTTGCTGGGCGAGCGGTACGTGGGCGGCGGGGAGCCGCGGCGGCTGGCCGAGTTGGCGGACGAGGTGTCGGCCGCCTTCGGGAGACGGGTGCGGCCCGATCTGCCCGCGGACGTCATCAAGGCCTTCGCGAGCGCCGGGATCAAGGTCAGGTCGACCCGGCGCTGGGAGATCCAGTCCCTCGACCATCCGGCCGTGAAGCCGCTGCTGGAGTACAAGAAGCTGTACCGCATCTGGGTCGCCCACGGGTGGTCCTGGCTCCAGGACTGGGTGCGGGAAGGGCGGTTCCGGCCGGAGTTCCTCGCGGGCGGGACCGTCACCGGGCGCTGGGTCACCAACGGCGGGGGCGGCCTCCAGATTCCCAAGGTGATCCGGCGGGCCGTGGTCGCCGACCCGGGCTGGCGGCTCGTCGTGGCCGACGCCGACCAGATGGAGCCGCGGGTGCTCGCCGCGATCTCCCGCGACCCCGGGCTGATGGAGGTGGCCGGCCGCGCCACCGACCTCTACCAGTCGGTGTCCGACCGCGCCTTCTCCGGCGACCGCGACCAGGCGAAGATCGCCGTGCTCGGCGCGGTCTACGGCCAGACCTCCGGCGACGGCCTCAAGAACCTCGCGGCGCTCAGACGCCGGTTCCCCAAGGCGGTGGCGTACGTCGACGATGCCGCGCGGGCGGGCGAGGAGGGGCGGCTCGTCCGGACCTGGCTGGGGCGGACCTGCCCGCCGGTGGCCGGGGGCGAGGACGCGGCGGAGGAGGCGGGCATCCCCCAGGACGATCCCGTCACGGCCCCCGCCGACCAGGGCTGGGTGCCCGGGTACGCCTCGACCAACTCCCGTGCCCGGGGCCGCTTCGCGCGCAACTTCGTCGTCCAGGGCAGCGCGGCGGACTGGGCGCTGCTGATGCTCGCCGCGCTGCGCCGGTCCTGTGCGGAGCTGTCGGCCGAGCTGGTCTTCTTCCAGCACGACGAGGTGATCGTGCACTGCCCCGAGGAGGAGGCCGGGGCGGTGGCCGCCGCGATACAGGAGGCGGCCGACCTCGCCGGGCGGCTGACGTTCGGGGAGACCCCGGTGCGGTTCCCCTTCACGGTGGCGGTGGTCGAGTGCTACGCCGACGCCAAATAGGCCCTACGACCCCGGTGGTCGACGCGCGTCACACTGCGACAACAGCTCGCCGAGCTCTCTGACGACCGCCTTCTCGTCCGTGCCGTCGAGCGCGTCGAGGGCGGCCCGCCACTGGTCGTACGCCTCGGGTTCGCGGCCCTGTTCCCTTAGCAGCAGGCCGTGTTGGTGCCGGGCGAGGCCGCCCATGTAGCGGTCGGCGCGGGCGTCCGCGCGGCGGAGCAGTTCGGCGCACTCGGTGCCGGCGCGTTCGCTATGGCCGAGGAGCCGGAGGGCGCGCACCAGGCCGAGGCGGGTCTGCGACTCGCCGTGCCAGTCGCCGTGGCCGCCGAGGATCCGCAGGCTCTCCTCGAAGTGCGGTACGGCGGCGGCCGGTTCGCCGAGGGTGAGGTGGGCGTAGCCGATGTTGCAGTGCGCGGAGTGCTGCACGATGACGGCGCCGATCCCGTCGCCGATGGCCAGGGAGCGGCGGTGCTGTTCGATGGCGGCCCGGGGGTCGGTGTGCTCGTACAGGTTGCCGAGGTGGCTGTAGGTCACGGCCTCGCCGTACGGGTCGTTCAACTGCCGTGAGTACGCGAGGCTTTGGCGCAGCGCGACGCCCGACTCGGCGTAGCGGCCCAGGCCTTCGAGGAGCAGGCCGCGGTTGTTGAGGCAGCGGCGGATCCAGGAGACCGCGTCGAGCCGCCACCAGATCGCCAGCGCCTGGTCGTTGAGGACGAGGGCCTCGTTCTGCCGTCCGGTCAGGAAGTGCAGCCCGGCGAGATCCCCCAGCGCGTACGCCTCCGCCGCCGCGTCCCCGAGCCGCCGCGCCGCACCCAGGGCGACCCGGCCGAGCACCTCCGTCTCGGCGGCGCGGCCGCCCCGCAGGACGTACGGGAAGAGCAGCCGGACGAGGGTCGAGATGTGGGCGGTGCGGTGGAGATCGGGGGTGTCGCGGTACCGGGTCACGAGCGTCACCACGTTCTCCAGCTCCAAGTCGCCCCAGGCGAAGGCGTCTTCGGAACGGGGGAAGGGGGTAGTGGCGGCCACTTCCGTGGCGTGGCCGGGGAGTTGGGCCGCTGTGGGGCGGCGGCGGTCGTCCTGGTCGAGGCCCGGTTCGACGATGGCGGTGAGCGTGCGTTCCGCTAGCGCGGCGTACCAGGCGAGGGCGGTGTTGACGGGGTCGTCCTTCCCCTCCGTGTCCCCGCTGCTGTCCCCACTCCTGTCCTCTCCCCCGTCTCCTTCCCTCTCCGCCTCCCTCTCCGCCAGTTCGCGGGCGAAGTCGCGGACCAGGTCGTGGGGGGTGTAGCGGCCGTACGCCGTTTCCTCCAGGAGGGCTACGTCGACCAGTCGGTCGAGGGCGGATGCGGCGCGGTGTTCGTCGGTGGTGGCGAGGCGGGCGAGGAGGGGGGCGCCGTAGGCCGGGAGGTCGAGGGCGCCGATGTGACGGAGGGCGAGGGCCGCGTCGCGGTCGGTCCGGCGGCGCGAGGCGGCGAGCGCGTCGTGGGCCACCGCCAGGGAGCGGCGGACGCTGAGGTCGTCGTACTCCAGGTGGGGCAACCGGCTTTCCGTGGCGGCGAGTTGACCGGCGAGGACGTCCGGGGTGAGGGCCCGGCGGGCGGCCAGTCGGGCGGCGACGACGCGCAGGGCGAGCGGGAGGCGGCCGGTGAGTTCGACGAGCGGGTGGGCCGCGTCGAGGCCCTCGCGGCCGGAGACCGCGCGCAGCAGGGCCGCGCTGTCCTCGCCGGACAGCGGCGCGAGCGGGAAGCGGCGGGCTCCGTCGAGCGCGGTCAGCGGCGAACGGCTGGTGACGATCACCGCGCACCCGGTGCCGGCCGGCAGCAACGGCCGTACCTGAGCGGCGTTCTCCGCGTCGTCCAGCACCAGCAGCGTGCGGGTGGGGGCGAGCAGCGAGCGGAGCAACGCGCTGGCCGCGTCCGGGTGTTCGGGGATGTGCCGGGGTTCGGCGCCGAGGTCGCGGAGCAGGGCGTGGAGCGCCTGGCCGGAGGTGAGAGGGGTCATGCCGGGGGTGGCGCCGTGCAGGTTCACGTACAACTGCCCGTCGGGGAAACGGATGCGCAGTGCGTGCGCCGCGTGCAGTGCGAGCGCGCTCTTTCCGACGCCTGCCGTGCCGCTGATGACGGCGAGGGGGTGGGGGCGGGAGAGGGAGTCCGGCTCCGTGGACGGGTGCGCGAGGGTGTCTCGCAGGGCGTGGAGGGTGTCGGCGCGGCCGGTGAAGTGGGCCGGTGGGGGCGGGAGTTGGGC
>NZ_JAENRY010000433.1 GCF_016612545.1 Streptomyces sp. MBT65
GACCAACCCCGCCCCCTCCGACGCACCGTCATGCCCAACAGCCGGAGCGGGTTCGTGCGGCCGTGCCCCGATCGCTCTCGATTCGCCCACACAGCAACCGGATGTGGATACCCCCATCCCGGCATGCCTTGAAAGGCACTGATCAATGATGATTCGTACCAGAAGGTCCCGTACCGTCGCTGTCGCCGCCGTAGTGCTCATCTCACTCACCGCGGCCGGCTGCTCCAAGAACGCCGGCGGCTCCTCGGCGTCGAAGTCGGCGGGCCCCAGCGCGGCGCCGGTCGCGTTGGCCGGCTCGGTCACCTTCAACCAGACGAACCTCGCCAAGCTCGACGCGGCACTGAAGTCGGCGCTGGCCGGCAAGGACCTGTCCAAGGTCGACATCGCGATGGTCGTGAACGTGGCCGCCGACTACTGGAAGGCCGGCCAGGTCGGCTTCCTCAAGGGCTGCTCCGACCTCGGCATATCGAAGAGCAAGTGCACCTACTTCGCCCCGCCCAACGGCAAGTTGACCGAGCAGAACTCCGAGCTGGAGACCCTGCGCTCGCAGGGCGTCACCGGCTACTCGATCTCGGCGATCGACCCGACCTCGGCCGCGGGCACCATCCACACCGACGTCCAGAAAGGCATCGGCGTCCTGGCGATCGACTCGCCGCTGCCCGGCACCGACGCCGCCTCGCTCTATCTGGGCACCCCGAACTACACAGCCGGCTTCCAGGCCGGCACTGCGATGAAGCAGGTCCTCGGCGGCAAGGGCAAGGTGGCCATCCTCGTCGGCTCGCTCACCGCGTCCAATGCCACCCAGCGCATCGCCGGCTTCGAGGACGCACTCAAGGGCACCAAGATCACCGTCGCACAGAAGGTCAACGACAACCTCCAGGCCAGCACAGCGACCTCCGACGCCGAGACCATCCTCGCCAACAACCCCGACGTCACCGGCCTCTACGGCGTCTACTCCTACGACGGTCCCGCGCTGGCCCAGGCGGTGACCTCGGCGGGCAAGACCGCCTCGGTGCACATCGTGTCGGACGACTCCGACGCCCAGACCCTGAAGTTCATCAAGTCCGGTGTCATCTCCGGCACCGTCGTGCAGATGCCGTACCAGCAGGGTTACACCGGGGCGTACATCCTGGCCGCGGAGAAGGTGCTCGGCAAGGCCGCGACGACGGCGATCATCAAGCCCTACCTGGAGAAGGACGGTTCGACCCTCAGCTCCGGCGTGGGCCTGGTCACCAAGTCCGACCTGAGCGCGTACCAGTCCCTTGAGTCCCAGCTCGGGATCGGCTGAGCATGACGGCCACGGAGAACGCCCGCAGCCGCGCCGTCACGGCGCGGCTGCGGGGGGTGCACAAGTCCTACGGACCGGTGCGCGTCCTCGACCTGCCCGAACTCGACCTGTACGCCGGCCAGGTGATCGGCGTGGTGGGCGAGAACGGCGCCGGGAAGTCGACGCTGATGGGCACGCTGGCCGGATCCGTCCACCGGGACGGCGGCGAGATCCTGGTCGGTGGCGAGCATCTGGCCGCGGGGTCCACCGAGGCCGCGGGACAGCTCGGTATCGCCATGGTCTCCCAGGAGTTCCCGCTGGTCGGGCAGCTCTCGGTGGCGGAGAACCTGCTGCTGGGCCGCCGCCCGCGGAAGTCGAAACGGCGGGTCCTGGTCGACGGTGCCGCACAGCGTGCCGAGGCGAAGGCGATGCTCACCGAGA
This sequence comes from Streptomyces sp. MBT65, assembly GCF_016612545.1. Classification (GTDB taxonomy): domain Bacteria; phylum Actinomycetota; class Actinomycetes; order Streptomycetales; family Streptomycetaceae; genus Streptomyces. The sequence continues at coordinate 1,709 of NZ_JAENRY010000433.1, forward strand.
TCGGCCTGTCCGCCGAGACGATCCCGGTGGGCCGGGAGGTGCGCACCCTTCCGGTGCCGACCCGGCAGATGATCGAGATCGCCAAGGCATGGGGCCGCGAGCCCAAGCTGCTCATCCTCGACGAACCGACCTCCTCGCTGGGGCCGGTCGAGGCCGGGATGGTGCTGGGCCTGGCCCGCCAACTGGCCGACCGCGGCGGCACGGTGCTGTTCATCGGGCACCGACTGGACGAGGTGCGGGAGATCAGCGACCGCGTCCTGGTCCTGCGCAACGGCAGACTGGTCGCCGACCTCGAACCGGCCGATGCCAGCGAGGAACGGCTCATCCGGGAGATGGTCGGCGGCGAGGTCGCACAGGGCGAGCCGAAGGAGCCGCCCGCGACAAGTCCGGTTCTGCTGCAGGTCGAAGGCCTGACGGCCGACGGTCTCGGCCCCGTCGACCTGGAAGTGCGCGAGGGCGAGATCCTGGGCGTGGCAGGGCTGATGGGCTCGGGTCGCAGCCGCCTGGTCCACACGATCGCGGGAGCACAGCCCTCGACGGGCGGCCGGATGCGGCTGGGCGGCGAGTCCTACCGGCCGCGGGGTGCCGGTGACGGCGTGGCGGCCGGGATCGCGCTGATCCCGGAGGACCGCAAAGAGCAGTCGCTGGTGCTGTTCGCGTCGATCCGGTCGAACGTCGTCGTCTCGGTGCTCAAGCGGATCAGCACCCGCGGCCTGCTCGGCCCGGGCCGGGAGCGCGCCGAGGCACGGAAGATCACCGAGAACGTCAACGTGCGGATGCAGTCGGTGGAGCAGCCGATCGGCGCTCTCTCCGGCGGTAACCAACAACGGGCCATCTTCGGCCGGGCGTTCGCCGCCGAACCTCGCCTGCTGCTGCTCGACGAGCCGACCCGCGGGGTCGACGTGGGCGCGAAGGCGGAGATCTACAAGCTGATCGACCGGGCGGCGGAGCAGGGCATGGCTCTGCTGGTGGCCTCCTCCGAACTGGAGGAACTGCTGTGGATCTGCCACCGCATCGCGGTGATGAACCACGGCCGGGTGGTCACGGTCATCGACCGGGCCGATGCCACCAAGGAACGCATCATGACGGCCGCGGCCGGCACGTCCCCCCTCCACGCGGAGGACCCCGAGCACGGAGAACCCGGCAGCGCCGGCCCGGGAAAGCCCGATCAGGAACAGCTGACGAACGGAGCCACAGCATGAGCGCGCAGAGCACGCTCGCACCCGATGAGGCCGCGCCGCGTTCCCGCTCGGCCGTCGCCGGCCTCGCCCGCAAACTCGCAGCCTCCCCCGAGGCCGGCGTCATCATCGCGTGCGTGCTGGTGTTCGTCGGGATCGCGGCGAACGCAGAGACGTACACCGCGGTGGGCAACCTCCAGGTAATGGGCCGCGACCTGTCGCAGGTCGGCATCCTGGCGATAGGGGAGTCGCTGGTCATCCTGACCGGGGGCATCGATCTCTCGGTGGGCGCGCTGGCCGGTCTGGCCGGCATCCTGGCGGCCTGGATGAACGTGAACGAGGGCATGCCCGCGCCCCTCGCGATCCTGTTCACACTGGTGATCTGCGGTGGGGTCGGTCTCTGGCACGGGATCATGGTCACCCGCCTGAACGTGCCGCCCTTCGTGATCACCCTGGTCACCTACACCGTGGCGCAGGGCATGGCGCTCGCGATCACGAGCGGCTCGCCCATCAACAACCTCTCGCCGATGTTCAGCAACCTCAGCCAGTACTACATCGGCGAAGTGCCGGTCCCGGCCCTGTTCTTCGTCGGCGCTGCCGTCATCGCGTGGTTCGTGCTGGAGCGCACCTATGTGGGCCGCCAGATCTACGCGGTCGGCGGCAACAAGGAAGCCGCCCGGCTCGCCGGAATCCCGACCGCCCGCCGGATCACCTCCACCTACGTCGCCAGCGCCGCACTGGCCGGTGTCGTCGGCATCATGGTGATCGGCCGGATGAATGTGGCCGACCCCTCGGTAGGAGCAGGCTGGGAACTGACCGCGATCGCCGCGGCGGTGGTCGGCGGCATGTCGCTCTCCGGCGGCGAGGGCCGCATCGCCGGCATCGCGGCCGGCGCGATCCTGCTGGAGTTCATCACCAACGGCCTGCTCGCGCTCAAGGTCAGCCCCTACGACCAACAGGTGGTCCAGGGAGCCGTCCTCGGCGTCGCCATCCTGCTCGACCGGGCACGGGCCCGCTACTTCGGCAAGAGCAGCAGTTACTGACCTTGCTGGCGTGACGTCTCGGGGCTGCCAAGTCGTGGTTGTGGCAGCAAGCCGATCAGATGAGGTATCCGCAAGGGGGCGGGTCGACCGCGGAGCGTCGGGCGTTTCGCGAGCACATCCGGATGCAGGCTGCCGAGTTGTTCGCCTTGGGACACGGCAGTTCCACGGTCGCCAAGCAGTTACGTGTCAGTGTGCGGTCGGTACTGCGGTGGCACCAGGCGTGGGAGAGCGGCGGGACACCGGCTCTGGAGTCGAGGGGCCGGCGTCCAGGCCCAAGCTGAGTGAGGCACTGTTCGCCGTGCTCGAGCAGGAGCTGGCCAAGGGGCCGGTCGCGTACGGTCGGCCGGACCAGGCCTGGACGCTGGTGCGGATCAAGACGCTGGTCGGGCACCGGTTCCGCAAGAGCTTGACGCTGTAGGCCATCGCGCGGATGTTGCACCGGCACGGCTTCAGCCACCGGGGGTCCCGGCCCGCAGGGCAATCGAGCGCGACGAGGAAGCCGTCACCGGCTGGGTGAAGGAGACCTGGCCCCAGGTGGAAACGCCGTGGCGGCGCTCGCGGCCTGGCTCTGCTTCGAAGACGAAGCAGGTTTCTCGATGACGCCGTCCACCGCCTGCACCTGGTCCCGGCGCGGGCGCACGCCCGTCATCCGGGTGCGGGGATGCTCTCAACGCCGTTTCTCCGTCGCTGCTTTGGCCTGCTGCAAGGAGGGCGAACGCTCACGGCTGGTCTGCCGGCCCAAGTGGCATGTCGGCAGAGGCGGGTGAGTGGCTTCGTGGCCGCTGACGGAGGCGCGGAACGTCTCGCAGCATGGGCCGGCGCCCGTCGGTGCAACTCGGCAGCTGTCGTGTCGCTCTGGTGTTGATGCGCGTTGGTTGGGCGGGGTGTGGTTTGGTGGCTCCAGTGTCAGGTTTGTGTCTTTTTAGGCTGCTGTGGTGTCGGCGGTTGTGCTGTCGCCAGTGGTGTGGGTGAGGGCTGCTGTGTCGCCTGTGCTGCTTGCGTCTGCCGTGCTGCCTGCTGTGTTTGTGTTGCCGCCGGTGTCTGTGCCGTCGCCGCCGTCTGTTGCCGTGTCGCCTGCTGTGCCGTCGCTGTCTGCTGTGCCGTTTGTGCCGCTGCCGCCCGTGCCGTCGCTGCCGCCCGTGCCGCCCGTGCGGTTTGTGGTGTCGACGAGGGTGGCGATG
>NZ_JAENRY010000434.1 GCF_016612545.1 Streptomyces sp. MBT65
GGTGTGGTGGGGGCGGGGTTCACAGCGGGTGCGGCGAATGCCGGGTTCACAGCGGACGCGGCGGGTGTGGAGTTCACAGCGGACGCCTCGGGCACGGAGTTCACAGCTGGCGCGTGGAGTGCCGGGTTCACAGCGGGTACGGCCCGTGCTGAGTTCACAGCGGGTGTGACGTGTGCCGTGTTCACAAGGGCCGGTGGCACTGTCGCGTCGGCCGGCGAGTTCACAGTGTTCGGGGTGTTCACACCCGCGGCGGCGCTCCCCTCTCGCCCCCTGTGAACACCGCGTCCGCGCACCGCGCCGAAGCGCGGCACGATCACCTGCTCCAGCGCGCCGGGCAGCATCGCGGCCAGGCGCTCGTCCGAACCGGCGCTCACGTCCAGCCAGACGGTCGGGCGTTCATGGATGAGCAGCAGGACGCAGCCCGCGTACGTCAGGGCGGTGGTCGGACCCTCGGGGTGGCCGACGAGTTGCTGCCAGACCCGTTCCCGCAGCGGGACTTCGGCGAGTTTTCCCTGCTTGCGCAGCCAGGACTCGATCTCGGTGAGGGCGAAGGCGGGGCTGGTCTCGGTGCCGCCGACCGGCTTGGGGAAGTCCGCGTGGCGGCGGCGCCAGTTGCTGACGGCGGCCCGGCCGACGCCGGCGAGCCGTGCGATACCGGCGGCGGTCACCTCTGTCGCGTTGTCCTGCACTCGCCCCACTCCCCTCGCCCCGCGGCCCCGTTGCGCCCGCCGTGCCGTCAGTGTCGTCAGTGCCGTCCGGGCTGCCTGTGACGCCGAGCATACCGACGCAGACATGATCTACCCCTTCACGGCCGTGTACACACCACATTACGTGAACCGTGTTGACTCGGTTCACAGCCTCTGCTCTTATTGACCCAGCGAACGAGCGTCCGCCGGAGAAAGCCGGCCGCCGCATCGGGGGAGGGAAGGGGGCAGCCATGGGCATGAAGGGCAGACTCGCGCTCGGTGCCGTCGTGGGGGTCGTCGTCATCGGGGTCGTATCGGCGAACGCCGACGCCAACGGCCGTGGTGGGGAGGATGGTTCGGCCACGACGAAGGGTTCGGGCCCGGCCAGGGCCGTCGGGGAGAAGAAAGCCGCGTTCGACGGGGACGGCGACTTCGAGGTCGGCACGGACATCAGGCCCGGCACCTATCGCACCAGCGGCAACGCCGACGGCGCGTGCTACTGGGAGCGGGCCGAGGACGCCTCGGGCGACACGGACTCGCTGCTCGCCAACGACAATGTGAGCGGCACCAGTTACGTCACCGTCAAGGCGACCGACAAGGTCTTCACGTCCAGCGGCTGCAAGGACTGGGAGGCCGTCGACGCGAAGGCGCAGGGCTCCCCCGCCACGAAGATGGCCGGCGACGGCGGCATGTTCAGGGTCGGCGCCGACATCGCCCCCGGCACCTACCGGTCCACCGGCAACACGGACGACCTGTGTTACTGGGAGCGCTCGAAGGACGCCGCGCACGGGCCGGACTCGATCCTCGCGAACGCCAACGTGACCGGCACGGCCGTCGTCACGATCAGCCCCACGGACGCCTACTTCAAGACGACCGGCTGCAAGGACTGGAAGCAGACGGCCTGACCTTCGGGTCGGGCGAACGCTCTCACCGCTGCCTCGCCGCGCTTGCCGCTCTCTCTGCTCGCGCCGCGCTCGCCGCTCACGGCGCTCCGTCCGCCTGCCCGGCACCTCATCGGACCCCGCTTCGGGGCACCCCCGCGCTTCTCAGCTCGCGCCTCTCATCTCCCACCTCTTCAGCCAAGGAACTGCCATGCGTCGTACCGCACTTGCCGCTCTCTGCCTCACCACCGTGGCCGCCGCGGGACTCACCGGGTGTCTGCCCGGTGAGGACAAGGCGGACAGCAAGCCGAAGGGCCCGTTCGCCGGGCTGACCGGCGGCGAGATCGCCGACCGGTCCCTGACCGCCACCACCGGAGCCTCGTCGTTGCGACTGAAGGGCGACATACCCGACGACGAGAGCGGCGGCACGATCCTGATCGACATGGCGCTGAACAAGAAGGGCGAGTGCGCCGGCACGCTGAGCCTGCGGGGCAAGGGCAAGGCCGACATGATCAAGACCGGCGACACCATCTACATGAAGTACGACGAGGCGTTCCTGCGCGCGCAGAGCGACGGTGAGTCCAAGGCGGACACCGACGCGGTCGTGGACATGATGGCCGGGAAGTGGACCAAGATGTCCGCGAAGGGCAAGGACGCCAAGGACATCGCGAGCTTCTGCGACCTGAACTCGGTGCTCGGCGGCGCCGAGGACGGCAACTCGGACGCGACGCGTGGGAAGACGACCACCCTCGACGGCACCCCGGCGATCGTCCTGCACGAGAAGGACGGCAAGGACAGCTACACGCTGTACGTGGCGACCGAGGGCAAGCCGTATGTGCTGCGTATCGACAGCCTCTCCGCGAAGGACCCGGGGACGCTCACGTTCGGCGAGTACGAGAAGCCGGTGCCGGCGAAGAAGCCCGCCGGCAAGATCCTCGACCTGGACGCGCTGGACGGCTGAGTCCCCAAGTCGCCTGTGGCTACGGCACGTTCACGGGGCGAGCCGTAGCCACAGGGCACGATCGAAATCGGGGGCGGGACCGGGACGGGGACAGGGACAGGGACGGGGACGGGGACAGGGACCGGGAAACCGGTCCCCGCGTCACGTCACTTCGCGTGGAACCTCGCCGGCGCGTTCGTCGGGTTGCCGCCGGTCGGCAGGGCCTGCTTCGAGCAGGTGGAGAGGACCTTCACCATCGCGGCCTTCTCCGCCGCGGTGACCCACAGCCCGTACTTCTTCTTCACGGCGACCTGCGCGGCGACATAGGTGCACCGGTACGCCTTGGGCGGCACCCAGGTCGCCGTGTCGCCGTCGCCCTTGCTGCGGTTGGGGCTGGCACCGACGGTGAGGAGGTTGAGCGGGTCGTTGGCGAGAGCTATGCGCTTGCTGGCGTCCCAGTACTTGGCGCCCTTCTGCCAGGCGTCGGAGAGGGCTACCAAGTGGTCGATGTCGACGAGGCTGGCGCCGCGCCTGTAGACGACTTCCTTGCCGGAGTACGGATCGGACTCGAGGACGCCGTACGACACCTTGCAGTCGCCGTCGCTGAACTTCACCTGCTTCAGGTCCCGTTTGAGGATGTCGTCCCTGGTGTCGCAGCTGTTGGAGTCCGTGTCGGCCCAGGCGGTGCCGAACCGTTCACGGGAGTAACCGGTCTTCGGTGCGCGTCCCTTCACGGTCAGGGACTCGGCGGCGGTCAGGGCCGCGCCCCCGCCGGAGCCCGTGCCCGAGCCTCCACCGGCCGTCGCCTCGGGCCCGGAGTCGCCCGTTCCCGTGGTGTCCGTCTTGCATCCGGCGACCGACAACATGACCAGGGCGGCTATGGCCGCCCCACCCCTCAGACGCATCACGTGCGCCCCTCCCCTTGCTCACCCGGCCCCCGCCCCGGCAGGGGCGGTCAGTGACCTGGTGCCCACGTTAGCGGCGGACATGTTGCGGATATATAGGGCCCGGGGGTACATGGCACACAACTGGGGTGTAGGGCCGCGACCTTGTCGGCGAAGGCGCCCCCACCTCGCACTCACTCCTCACACTCTCGCCCCAACACCCCGCTCAGACCTTGCCGATGCCCAACGTCGACTCCGAGGGCAGCAGCCCCGAACCGAGTACGGCGACCCAGAACTCCCCCAACAGGTCGGCGAGTCGGTCGGTGTCGGTCCGGCCGAGGAACTGCCAAGGCCCGGCGGCCAGTTGGTCGGTGCGGCGCTCGACCTCCTGGCGCAGGTCGCGGCCCGCCCTGGTCGCCGTACCCCTGTCGTCTATGACGCCTCGGGCGACCAGACGTTCGCGGGCCGCCGTCCACTCCTCGGGGCTCCAGCCCCGGCTCTCGAAGCGCTGGACGGAGGCGGCGCCGATCGCGGCGAAGGAGACCAGGGACTCGACCGGGTCGAGGCCTGCGACGAGGAGGGCGGCGAGGTGGCCGTCGCCCCGGTGTTCGCGCAGGATCGTCGCCGCCTGCCACAACTGGAGGTGGGGTTCGGTGGGCCAGGCCAACTCGGCGTTGGCCGCGGCGAGGGGGCGGCCCTCGAGGTTCACCGCCTCGGCGGCGCGGCGGGCGAGGGCGGCGGCCTCCGCCAGCTCGGGACTGTCGACACGGTCGCCGAATATCGCGCGGTAGGCCCGGTCCATGCCGCGCAGCCTCGCCTTCAGTACGGCGTCCGGGTCGGCGGTGCTCCACGCCGAGTCCATGTGCGCGGCGACCATGCGGGGGTTGAAGCTGTAGAAGGCCGAGGTCACGCGCTCGCTGCCGACCGGGCCCAAGGGTGCGGCGCGCAGCGGGAAGTAGCTCGGCCAGCGCTCCTCGGTGTCGTAGCCGAGTGCGGCCGCCTCCTCGAAGACCTCCGGCGCGTAGTACAGCACCGCGTGCAGGGGTTCGAGCAGATGCCAGAGCTGGCGCACGCGGCTCAGCTCCACGGTGGCAGGGCTTTTCACGGTCTCCACTCCACGCACGCTGTCCGACATGGCGTAACTCCTCGTCGCATCCTGACCGTTCCCGGCGATTCCACAACTTGACACTGACAAGATTGCCCCAACCCCCCAAACTTGTCAATGCCTAGATTCGGCGTACGCTGCTGACCATGAGTACGACCAAGCCCACCAAGGCCGACGGGCCCGCCAAGACCCCGTACCACCACGGCGATCTGCGCCGCGCCGTCCTCACCGCCGCGCTCGACGTCATCGCCGCCGACGGTCCGTCCGCGCTGAGCCTGCGGGATCTCGCCCGCCGTGCCGGTGTCTCGCACGCGGCGCCGGCCCATCACTTCAAGGACCGCACGGGGCTGTTGACGGCGATCGCCGCGGAAGGGTTCGGGCTGCTGGCCGACGCGATCGGCGGGGCGGCGGACCTGAAGGACGCGGGCGTCCGCTACGTGCGCTTCGCGCGCGAACATCCGGCGCACTTCCAAGTGATGTTCGCGCCCGAGCTGTTGCGCGACGGCGACCTCGAACTCACCACGGCCCGCGCCCTCGCCACCGACGCCCTGCGCCACGCCGTCTCCGCCGTACCGCCCGAGGGCCGCGGCCCTCGGGCGGTACG
>NZ_JAENRY010000435.1 GCF_016612545.1 Streptomyces sp. MBT65
CAGCGGGCTCAGCGGGCTCAGCGGACCCTGTGGGCTTTGTGGACTCCGCAGGCTCGCCGGGCTCGGAGGTCCTGTCGGGCGTGGCGGATGCTGCGGGGTCAGCGTGTTCGCCGGACTCCGCGGTCTCAATGGCTGCGGAGGCCTTGGTGGGCGTAGCGGACAGCGGGGTCTCGGCGGGTTCCGCGGCTTTGACGGACTCTGCGGGCCGGCCGGGTTCGGCAGGCTCTGCGACCTCGGGGGAGTCGGGGGATTCTGCGGTTTCGCCGGACTGTGAGGTCTCGCCGGGCGCGGTGGAATCAGTGGGTCCAGCGGGTTGGGCGGGCCGTGCGGCCTCGGAGGACTCTGCGCCTTCGCCGTGCGCTGCGCCCTCGCCGGACTCTGAGCTCTTGCCGGGCACGGCAGACTCGCTGGACTCGCTGGACTCGCTGGACCCGCCGGGCGCGGCAGACGCGGCGGACCCGCCGGGCCGGGCGGGCTCTGCGGCCTCGGAGGACTTCCCGGTTTCGCCGGGTTTTGATGCCTTGCCGGGCGCGGTGGATTCGGCGGGGCCGGTGGGCTGGGCGGCCTCGGGCGACTCTGCGGTTTCTCCGGTCTCTCCAGTCGACTCGGTTGCGTCGATCGGCTCGTGTTGCTCGGGTACGCTCCCTGAGACCTGTCGCTCGGGCGTGTCCGCTGAGTCCTGTCGTTCGGGTGGGGCGGCCTCCGTCGCCGTTGTCGGGTCGGTCTCCCCGGTGGCCTTCTCGTGCGCCGATGGGTGAGAGCGAGTGAAGAGCGGCACCCGAACGTCCTTCCGTGCTGAGCCCGGTGACGGCATGGCGGACCTGGCCCGGGCCACCAGATTCGTCACCATCAGTACGGTCGCACGCTACCGGCAGTTCAAGTCGGCCTGCGCGTTGACCCACTGTTGACTCACTGATCTGCGGCGACCGCCACCTCCCGCGCCCACCGGTAGTCCGCCTTGCCGCTCGGCGACCGCTGGATGGACTCCGCGATCACCAGTTGGCGCGGGATCTTGTACCCGGCGAGATGGGTGCGGCAGTGCGTCTGGATGGCGTCCAACGACGGCCGCTCCGCACCCGCGCGGAGTTGAACGACGGCGGCCACATGGTTGCCCCACCGCACGTCCGGCACCCCGGCCACGAGCGCGTCGTAGACATCCGGATGCGACTTGAGCGCCTGCTCGACCTCCTCCGGATACACCTTCTCCCCACCGGTGTTGATGCACTGCGAGCCCCGGCCGAGCACCGTGACGACGCCCTCCTCGTCCACGGTCGCCATGTCGCCGAGCAGCACCCACCGCCGGCCGTCCTTCTCGAAGAAGGTCTCGGCGGTCTTCCGGGCGTCGTTGTAGTAGCCGAGCGGTACATGACCGCACTGCGCGACCCGGCCGATCTCACCGACGGCGACCGGTTCGTGCGTGGCCGGATCGACCACCTGCGTACGGGAGTTGACGCGGATACGGAAGGACTGCCCGGCCCCGGAATCGGCTGTGGCCGTGCCGTTGAACCCGGACTCGGACGAACCGTAGTTGTTCAGCAGCATCGTGTTCGGGAGCAGCTCCTGGAACTGCCGCCGCACCGTCTCCGACATGATCGCGCCCGACGACGAGACGCTGAACATCGACGAGCAATCGGTGCCCTTCATCGGCCCGTTGAGCGCGTCGATCAGCGGCCGCAGCATCGCGTCACCGACCAGGGACATGCTGGTGACCTTCTCCTTCTCCACGGTCCGCAGCACCTCCTCCGGCACGAACTTGCGGTGGATCACTACGCGTTGGCCGAAGTTGAAGCCGATGAGGGCCGTGAGCGTGGACGTGCCGTGCATCAACGGGGGAGCCGGGAAGAACGTGATCCCCGCCCCGCCGGCCGCGACCCGCTCGGACAACTCCTCCGGTTTCTTGACGGGTTCACCGGTCGGCGCGCCACCGCCGAGCCCCGAGAAGAACAGGTCCTCCTGGCGCCACATGACACCCTTGGGCATCCCCGTCGTACCGCCGGTGTAGATGATGAACTGGTCGTCGCCCGAACGGGCCGGGAACCCGCGCTCGGCGGACCCGCCCGCCTCCGCGTCCGTGAAGGCCACCGCCGGTACGTCCGGGGCGTCTTGGGCCGGTGTCCCCACCCGCACCAGGTGCCGAAGCTTCTCCGCACGCGGCAGCGCGGCCGCCACCCGCTCGGTGAACTCCGTGTCGAAGACCAGCGCCACGAGATCCGCGTCCCGGTAGAGGTACACCAACTCCTCTTCGACATAGCGGTAGTTGACGTTGACCGGTACCACCCGCGCCTTGAGACAGCCCAGCACCGTCTGCACGTACTCGACGCCGTTGTAGAGATGGAGCCCGAGATGTTCACCCGGGCGGATCCCGGCGTCGATCAGATGATGGGCGACGCGGTTCGCCGCCGCGTCCAACTCCGCGTAGGTCAGGCGGCGTTCCGCGCCCGTCCCCGGGTGGTCGATGTACACGAGCGCCTCGCGGTCCGGGACCACGTCGACGACCGACTCGAACAGGTCGGCAATGTTGTACTCCACCACTCCTCCTGAGGTCGGTTCGCCGGTCATCAGAGCAAAGGGCGCGGCAACTGTGAAGGGTCCGCGCAGAAGAAATCTGACTGAGTGTCAGAAACCTCTTGTACTGGCAGGGCACCTCCTGCAACCTGTTCTCGTTCCGGAGGCGGTACGGCGACGGGAGACGACCATGAGCGGTACGGAACACCTGACCGTGCGGCGCGAGGGCGCCACACTGGTGCTCACGCTCAACAGGCCCGAGGCGAAGAACGCGCTCTCGCTGCCGATGCTGGTCGGGCTCTACGACGGATGGATCGAGGCCGACGCGGACGACGCGATCCGGTCGATCGTGCTGACCGGTGCGGGGGGCGCGTTCTGCGCCGGTATGGACCTCAAGGCGCTGGCCGGCAAGGGCATGGAGGGGCAGCAGTACCGTGACCGGCTCACCGCCGACCCCGACCTGCACTGGAAGGCGATGCTGCGCCACCACCGGCCCCGCAAACCGGTGATCGCCGCGGTCGAGGGGTACTGCGTGGCCGGCGGTACGGAGATCCTCCAGGGCACCGATATCCGGGTCGCGGGGGAGTCGGCGACGTTCGGGCTCTTCGAGGTGAAACGCGGGCTCTTCCCGATCGGGGGCTCAACTGTCCGTCTCCAGCGGCAGATTCCGCGGACGCACGCGCTGGAGATGCTGCTCACGGGGCGTCCCTACAGCGCGCGGGAGGCGGCGGACGTCGGTCTGGTCGGGCATGTGGTCCCCGACGGTACGGCTCTCGCCAAGGCGCTGGAGATCGCCGAACTCGTCAACAACTGTGGGCCGTTGGCGGTCGAGGCGGTCAAGGCGTCGGTGTACGAGACCGCCGAGCAGACGGAGACGGAGGGCCTCGCGGCCGAACTCAAGCGGGGGTGGCCGATCTTCGACACCGCCGATGCGAAGGAGGGGGCTCGTGCTTTTGCGGAGAAGCGGGCGCCTGTCTACAAGCGGGCGTAGGCGCTCCGCTAAGAGGCCGGTTCGTATGTGCGGGTTCGTTTTGGCTAGGTGCGCCCACGCGGCGGAGCCGCATATGCAACACGGCCCCGCGCCCCTTGGTCGGGATGCGCAGCCCGCACTTTTCAGTCATAGGAGATGCCGTGCCCGAAGTACTCAAAGCCCCCCTCGTCCTCGAATTCCCCTTCACCCGCTCCCTCGGCCCCGTCCAGAGCGCCTTTCTCACCGGGCTGCGCGAGCGCGTCGTCCTCGGAGTGAAGACCGGCGACGGACGCACCCTCGTGCCTCCCGTCGAGTACGACCCCGTCACCGCCGAGGAGATCCGCGATCTCGTCGAGGTCGCCTCCACCGGCACGGTCACCACCTGGGCCTGGAACCACGAACCCCGCCGGGGTCAACCCCTCGACACCCCCTTCGCCTGGGTCCTGGTCCGCCTCGACGGCGCCGACACCGCCCTCCTGCACGCCCTCGACGCCCCCGGCCCCGACGCCGTACACACCGGAATGCGCGTCCGGGTCCGCTGGGCGGCGGAGCGCATCGGCGCCATCACGGACATCGCCTGCTTCGAGTCGTACGAGAACGAAGGCGACGAGGAACCCCAACCGGCACCCCACACCGGCGAGTTCGAGGACATGGTCACCGGCATCGTGGCCCAGGCCCGCCTCGACTACGTCTACTCGCCCGGCCGCGCCCAGACCGACTACATCCACGCGCTCTCCGAACAACGCACCGTCGGTGAACGCTGCCCCTCCTGCCGCAAGGTGTACGTCCCGCCGAGGGGTGCCTGCCCCACATGCGGGGTCGCCACGGCGGAACATGTCGAAGTGGGGCCGCGCGGCACCGTCACCACGTTCTGCATCGTCAACATCAAGGCGAAGAACCTCGACATCGAGGTGCCGTACGTCTACGCGCACATCGCCCTCGACGGCGCCGACCTCGCGCTGCACGGGCGGATCGGCGGCATCCCCTACGACCAGGTGCGCATGGGGCTGCGTGTCGAGGCGGTGTGGAGCGAGGGCGGTCGCTATCCGGACCACTACCGGCCGACCGGCGAGCCCGACGCGGACTATGACGCCTACAAGGAGCTGCTGTGATGCATGGAGCTGCCGCGATGCGTGAGATCGCCGTCGTCGCGTTCGCGCAGACCGACCACCGGCGCACCACCGACGAGCTCTCCGAGGTGGAGATGCTGATGCCGGTGCTGCACGGCGTCCTCGAACAGACCGGCCTCAAGACAGCCGACATCGACTTCACCTGCTCCGGTTCCAGCGACTACCTCGCGGGCCGCGCCTTCTCCTTCACCCTCGCCCTCGACGGCGTCGGCGCCTGGCCGCCGATCTCCGAGTCGCACGTCGAGATGGACGGCGCCTGGGCCCTCTACGAGGCCTGGACCAAACTCCTCACCGGCGACGCAGACACCGCGCTCGTCTACTCGTACGGCAAGTCGTCCCCCGGCTCCGTACGCGATGTGCTGACACGGCAGCTCGACCCGTACTACGTCGCCCCCCTGTGGCCGGACTCCGTTGCCTTGGCCGCCCTCCAGGCGCAGGCCCTCATCGACGCCGGCGACACCGACGAACCCGCGCTCGCCGCCGTGGCCGCCCGCAGCCGCACCGACGCGAGCGCCAACTCCCATGCCCAGGTGCGGGGTTCGGTGCCGCAGGGGGAGTACGTCGTACGGCCGCTGCGCACCGGCGACTGCCCGCCGATCGGCGACGGCGCCGCCGCCGTGATCCTCGCGGCCGGCGACCGGGCCCGTGAACTGTGTCAACGGCCCGCCTGGATCAGGGGGATCGACCACCGTATCGAGGCACACGGCCTGGGCGTAAGGGAGTTGACGGACTCGCCCTCCGCGCGGCTCGCCGCAGAGAAGGCCGGTGCTTTCGAACGGCCCGTCGACACCGCCGAGTTGCACGCGCCGTTCACCGCGCAGGAGGTCGTCCTGCGCAAGGCGCTGCGGCTCGGCGACGACGTGCGCGTCAACCCGTCCGGGGGAGCCCTCGCAGCGAACCCCGTCATGGCCGCAGGGCTCATCCGCATCGGCGAGGCGGCCGCCCGCATCCACCGGGGCGAGTCCGACCGGGCCCTCGCTCACGCCACCTCCGGGCCCTGTCTGCAACAGAACCTGGTCGCCGTACTCGAAGGGGATCCGCGATGAGCAAGGAGCCCGTGGCCGTCGTAGGGATCGGCCAGACCAAGCATGTCGCCGCGCGGCGGGACGTGTCGATCGCGGGGCTGGTGCGAGAGGCGGCCCAACGTGCCCTGGACGACGCGGAGTTGACTTGGGCCGACATCGACGCCGTGGTCATCGGGAAGGCGCCGGACTTCTTCGAGGGCGTGATGATGCCCGAGCTGTATCTCGCCGACGCGCTGGGGGCCGTGGGCAAGCCCATGCTGCGGGTGCACACCGCCGGGTCGGTGGGCGGGTCGACCGCGCTGGTCGCCGCGAATCTCGTCGCCGCCCGGGTGCACGGCACGGTCCTCACGCTGGCCTTCGAGAAGCAGTCCGAGTCGAACGCCATGTGGGGACTGTCCCTGCCGATCCCCTTCCAGCAGCCGCTGTTGGCAGGTGCGGGCGGGTTCTTCGCACCCCATGTGCGCGCCTACATGCGGCGCACCGGGGCGCCCGACACGGTCGGTTCCCTGGTGGCGTACAAGGACCGGCGCAACGCGCTGAAGAACCCGTACGCGCATCTCCACGAGCACGACATCACGCTGGAGAAGGTCCAGGCCTCGCCGATGCTGTGGGACCCGATCCGCTACTCGGAGACCTGCCCCTCCTCGGACGGCGCCTGCGCGATGGTCCTCACCGACCGGGCGGGGGCGGCCCGCGCACCACGTCCGGCGGCCTGGATGCACGGTGGCGCCATGCGGAGCGAGCCCACACTGTTCGCCGGAAAGGACTGTGTGTCGCCGCAGGCCGGCAAGGACTGCGCCGCCGATGTGTACCGGCAGGCGGGGATCGCCGATCCGCGCCGGGACATCGACGCCGTGGAGATGTATGTGCCGTTCTCCTGGTACGAGCCCATGTGGCTGGAGAATCTCGGGTTCGCCGAGGAGGGAGAGGGCTGGAAACTCACCGAATCGGGGGTGACCGAGCTGGACGGCGACCTTCCCGTGAACATGTCAGGCGGGGTGCTGTCGACCAATCCGATCGGCGCCTCGGGCATGATTCGCTTCGCGGAGGCCGCCCTCCAGGTGCGCGGCCAGGCCGGGGAACACCAGGTGGAGGGGGCCCGACGGGTTCTCGGGCACGCCTACGGCGGCGGATCCCAGTTCTTCTCGATGTGGCTCGTGGGCAGCGAACCCCCCGCCTCCTGAAAGGTCCCCCTCACGTGGCCTGTCGGCATCAGAAGTCGATCGCTAGGCTGGCCGCGGACGACGAATCGGGAGGAGCACGGACGTGGCCGAGAGCACCATCCAGCAGCACCCGCTTGCGGGCTGGGACAAGCCGGAGCTGGACCTCAGTGACGCCGATTGGCACTCAGGCAGCCGTGGACTGGGGGATGTCCAGATCGCTTTTGTCGAGGGATTCATCGCGATGCGCAACAGCGGCCGCCCGGAGAGCCCTTCCTTGATCTTCACGCCCGCGGAATGGGGCGCGTTCGTGTCGGGGGCGCGGGAGGGGGAGTTCGATCTGACGTGAGGGGCGTTCCGCCTCTCCGAGGTGTCCCACCTGTTTTTCCGGACACGCGACCTTGAGAACCCTTCTGGAGCCGACGCCTGAGCCAGGCTGGCCCCAGGGGGGGGAAGGTCCCGCTACTCCTGAGGTGAGGAACCCATGAGCACCCTGCCGGTCATCGCGGCGGTCGACGGTTCGGACGACAGCCTGCACGCCCTGGACTGGGCCCTCGACACGGCCCGTGGACGTGGGGCGCCGCTGCGGGTCGTCCATGTGTGGCAGTACGCCGCCGCCTGGACCCCGCCCGGCGTCCTGGTCGCCGGGCCGCCGGACCCGGCCGAGGACGAGGTGCTCGACCAGGTCCGTACGTATGTCGCGGACCGTGCCGACCGGCCGGTCATGGAGTACCTGCGGCTCCAGGGCGCACCCGGCGCCGTACTGCCCGAACTCGGTTCCACCGCGCAGCTGTTGGTGCTCGGCTCGCGTGGCCGCGGCGGCTTCGCCAGCCTGCTGCTCGGCTCGAACGGCATGGCCGCCGCCCGCGACGCGGACTGCCCCGTCGTCGTGGTGCCCCGGCCCGGCCGCGAGGTGCACGACGCGCCTCCGGTCGAACCCGGACCCCGGGTGGTCGTCGGCCTGCACGTGGACAGCCCCGACGAGACCACCCTCGCCTTCGCCTTCGCCGAGGCCGCCCGGCGCGGAGCCCGCCTCCAGGTCGTCGCCGCCTACCCATGGCCGCCGCAGGCCTGGGCAGCCGTGGGTGAACTTCTCCCGCCGGTCGTCGACCAGGACGCCATCGAGAACGAGACCCGCATCCTCAGCGAGGCCCAACTCGCCCCGCACCGCGCACTCCACCCCGACGTCCGCACCGAGCCGTACGTCGCCCCGGGCGACGCGGCCGGCCATCTGGTCGCCGCCTCGAAGGACGCGGACCTCGTCGTCGTGGGCCGCCACCGCCGCCGACTGCTCTCCCCGGCCCGCCTGCTCGGCTCGGTCACCCAGGCGGTCCTGCTGCACGCGGCGAGCCCGGTCGCGGTGGTGCCGCCCACCGCGTCGGAGGAATGAGGATCACGTGGGATCCGCGTCCCTACCATCTCCGCCGACTCAGGAAAACCGGTCGGTACGCCTTCGCCCACTCTCGGCTCGCGGCACCCTCGAAAAGCGTACGCTGAGGTCCCTGTAGCTCACGGTACGCGTTCGCTCCCCGCGCGGGCGCACCACCGTGGCAGGGGGTATGGGATGGGACAGCGGAGCGCACGCAGCAGAAGGACACTCTTCGAACGGGAGAGTGAACTCGCCGCCGTGGACGAGGCGTTGGGCGAGCTCACGGGTCTGCGCACGGACGGCGGTGAGCCGGGCGACCGCCGGCGCGGTGCCTTACTCGCCTTCGCCGGCCGGGCCGGCATCGGCAAGACCACGCTCCTCACCGAAGTGCGCCGCCGCGCCGCGGCCCAGGGCTGCACGGTGCTCTCCGCGCGCGGCGGCGACCAGGAACAGCGCGTCGCCTTCCATGTCGCCCGCCAACTGCTGCAACCACAGTTCGCCGACTCGGCCGACGCCGATCTCCGCACCGCGCTGGGCAGTTGGTACGACATCGTCGGCCCCGCCCTCGGCCTGTGCGCGCCCACCGAGGGCTCCCCGCCCGACCAACAGGGCCTGCGCGACGGCCTCGACTGGGTGCTCACCCACCTCGCGGTCAAGCGGGCCCCGATGGTTCTCGTCCTCGACGACGCGCACTGGGCCGACCCCGAATCCCTGGGCTGGCTCGCCGCGTTCGCGCCCCGCGCCGAGCAACTCCCCTTGCTGGTGGTCGTCGCGTACCGGCCCGACGAACTCCCTTCCCACGCCGAGTCGTTCAGGGGACTGCCCGGCCGGGCCGGCGGACGCCCCCTCGACCTCGAACCGCTCAGCGTCGCCGCCGTAGCGGACCTGGTGCGGGAGGCGCTCGGCGAGCACGCCGACGACGCGTTCTGCCACGAGTGCTGGGCCGTCACCGCGGGGAACCCGTTCGAGACCGTCGAACTCACCGCCAAGATCCACGACCGCGGTCTGAACCCCACCGAGGCCGGGGCCGACCAACTGCGCGACCTCGCCGCCGCCGTCAAGGGCAGCGGCCTCACCACCCGCCTCGAACGCCTCGGCACCTCCACCGTCCGCTTCGCCTGGGCCTGCGCGGTCCTCGGCACCGAGCCCCATCCGACGCTCGCCGCCGCCGTCGCCGGACTCGGTCACGAGGAGGCCGTCGACGCCGTCGACGCGCTGCGCGGCGCCCGCATCCTCAGCGGCGCGCTGACCGCCGCGGGCACCCTCGAATTCGTCCACCCGCTCATCGCCACCGCCGTCTACCGGGCCATTCCCGCAGGCGTCCGCGTGGCCCTGCACGGCCAGGCCGCCTGGTGCGTCATCGACGAGGGCCAGGGCCCCTCCGCCGCCGCCCGCCACCTCATGGAGACCCACCCCGACGGCGACAACTGGGTGGTCCAGCAACTCCGCGCGGCAGCGGGTGAGACCCTGCGCGCGGGCGCCCCCGACACGGCCCGCCGCTACCTCGCCCGCGCCCTGCGCGAACCCCCGCCCTACGACGACCGGGCCGCCGTCCTCTACGAACTGGGCAGCGCCTCCCTGCTCACCGAACCGGCGACCACCGTCAACCATCTCCGGGCCGCCCTCGAAGAACCCATCAGCGACCCCGGCCTGCGCCAGCACATCGTCTACCGGCTCTCCCAGGTCCTCGCCCACAGCGACCGCCTCGCCGAGGCCTCCGACACCCTCGCCCGCGAGATCCACGTCACCGACGACGCCCGCGTCAAACTCCGCATGCTCTCCGAGCAGTTCATGTGGGACGCCTTCCGCGCCGACGAACCCGACCACCCCTCGCGCTCCCGCCGCCTCACCAAACTCGCCGACCGCCTCAAGGGCCGCGACCTCACCGAGCGCTACATCATCGGTCTGCGCACCTGGGACGCCGTCCTGCGTGGTGAACCCGCGCATGTGGCCCTGCACCATGCCGAACGCGCACTCCATGGTGGCCTCGGCTGGGCGGAGGCCGACCGCGGCTTCGAGGTACCGGTGCTCGTCGCCCTCGCCCACATGTACTGCGACCGACCGGGCCGGGCGGAGGAACTGTTCGCCACCGGCATCGCCGACTTCGAGCAACAGGGCTGGCGCGGCGCCCACTTGGCCTTCGGCTACACCCTCCTCGGCTACCTCCGCTACCGGCGCGGCCGGCTCGCAGAGGCCGAGGACTTCGCCCGCGCGGGACTGCGCCTCGCCGAACGCGTCGGGCCCGGCACCCCCGTCTACTGGTACGGCACCGGCATCCTCATCGAGGTCCTGCTGGCCCGCGGCCGGGAAGGGTTCCGCGAAGGCGTGGTCCTCGGCGAGGCGCGTGGCCTCCTCGACCCGGCCGCGGGCCAGCAGGACCT